>DATHCY010000029.1:0-21847 GCA_035319305.1 Methanocella sp. | reverse complement strand
ATCCTCACGTTTCTTATGGGCGGACTGGCGTTCTTTAATCCCGCTGTTGCAGTCGTCCTGTCGGTGGTCACAACCATTATCCTCGCGTTCAAGCAACAACTACATGAATTTACCCACCGGATACCGAAGACCGAATTCTACGACTCACTGCTGTTCGCGCTGATCTCAGTGGTCATCCTCCCGATCCTGCCAAACTATACCTACGGGCTGCATTATCCGGGTATGGAGGCTCTCATCAACCCACAGCAGATCTGGCTTATAGTGGTCTTTATCTCTGGCATCAGCTACACAGGCTACTTCCTGGTAAAGTGGTTCGGCGCCACCGCGGGCCTCGCACTTACGGGCATAGTCGGAGGACTCGCGTCGAGCACTGCTGTGACCACGACGATGGGTGCCAACACTCGGCATGTGGAAGGCCTGGAGAATGAGGCGATGGTGGCCTCGACCTTGGCGAATACCATCATGCTCCTCCGGGTGGCTTTTCTCGTGCTGATATTCTACCCTTCGCTGCTGTATCATCTGTATTTGCCTCTGGGTGTCATGTTTGTCGTCGGGCTATTGGTCGCGTCGTACTTCTATCTGAGAAGCTCCCGTATATCCCATAAAGGTCAGCCTATCAGGCTCGGCAGCCCCTTCAGTATCAAGCCTGCCCTGACCTTCGGCTTCCTGATCTCGATCATCCTAGTTATCTCCAAGATCGCCGCCTACTACGTGGGCAGCTACGGCCTGTACCTCACCGCGCTATTTGCCGGGCTGGCTGATGTGGACGCGGTGACCATCTCCTCCTCCCAGCTAGCCTCGGGACAGTCCATACTCCCTACTGTGGCGGTGTTCGCCATCCTCATTGCCGTGTTCGTCAATTTGGGGATCCGGATCGTGTACGCGCATTACTTCGGAACCAGAAAGTTTGGGATGTATACGGTGGCCATGGCCATCTTAATGGTCGGTGCAGGAGGCCTCATCGCCCTGTTGATGATCTGAGCCTGCTTCTGAGCCTGCTTCTGAGCCTGCTTCTGAGCCTTCGGCTTTCCAGAATGGCTAAAAACTGGGTCTATCCTGCGTGAGATCGGAACATTTGCGGAAAGCGAGGGCAGCGTGGACTTTTGATCCGCGGTTACGGTTTTAATTTCACATATATACGAGGGTCATCGGCCTGTATTTGCATTAATGTGATTGTATTTGACGTTAGGCGTTTTATGGTTATCTGTTTTTGGATGATCTTATTCAAAATGACCTGTTGTATCTCTTGCGATATACGTTGGGGCTAAAGGCTTATAATTAGATATTTGTAATAAAAAGGTTTAAGCTGGTATGGGCTTACAGATCGTAATATATAAACGTTGTTTTGATGGGAAATGCCCCTCAAGATATGCGGCTTATCCGGTAAAAACGAGCGAAAAAAATGTCATCTCTTTTCATTGTTTGGAATGCGCGGGGGTCGGATCTGGCGGCGGGGTGTCTGAGTCGGTTGGGTAATCTGGTGGGATTCCGGGCTTTATCGTTGTGTGGTTGGATTGGTGTTGCCGGTGTTCTATGGGGGATTATTTGATTTTTCAGTTGTCGCCGTATACGGCCATGTTGTTTGTTACGGCGGTTGTCTTGGCTGTGCTGGCTAGGTACGTCTGGCAGCGGCGATCAGTGCCTGGAGGTACGTATTTTGCGCTATTCCTGGCGGCTGTGTCTGGATGGGTGTTCATGACGGCTGTTGGTAACTCCATGGGTGATGGCGAACTCAAAATATTATTCGTTAAGATATATATTATTAGTGGTTTGTTTATACCGCCGCTATGGATTCTCTTCGCCATGGAATACTGCGGCATGGGCAGATTGATCACCAAGGAGAGGGGCCTGCTACTCTGGATATTACCTGCTATCACTGTCATAATCACGCTGACTAATGAGTACCACGGACTTATGTGGACCAGCATTAAGATGGCGAACTACGGGTTCGGCGATATCATAGTGTATGATAAGGGCATCGTCTCCTGGGCGATGAATTTCTACTCATACGCCCTGGTGATCCCCGGTTATCTGCTGCTGCTCAGGAAATCCATACGCGATCGCGATAAAAATAGCACGGACAGCGCGTCCCTTTTACTGGGCGCTATCATTACGATCGTCGCATATGCGGTCTCGCCAGACGGCTTCCTCCCCCTATTCGGGGTGGATCTAACACCATTCGCCTTCACTGCTATGGGGGCTATTTTTTCCTGGGGCGTCTTCAGGCATGGCATTTTCGAGCTGATGCCCATAGCCACGGAAGAGCTAATCGAAAGCATGGCCGAGGGGGCAATGGTGCTGAATCCCCATGGGGCTGTCGTGAAGATCAACACGGCCGCAAGGAAGATGCTAGGTATCACAGGAACAGCGGTAGGGCAGCCCGCGAAAGATGCGCTGGCCCGCTGGCCCTCCCTAACCGAACGCCTCAGGGGAGAAAGCAAAACTTCTGAGGAGATCGTCCTTGGTTGCCCCGATAGCGTGGGGCTGAGATGGATCGATGCCAGCATATCTCGCTTGAACGATGAACACGACCGGTCTGTAGGCACACTCCTCATCCTCAGAGACATCACTGAACGTAAGCGGAACGAGGAGTCGCTGCGTAATAGCGAGCACGATCGGGCCAAAGCGGAGCATATGGCCCATATAGGGTATTTCGAGTGGGACCTGCAGAAGCGGACGTCGCACGTGTCAGAAGGATGCGCACTGATCCTCGGATTCCCCGCCTCAACAGATATCATCGCGTACGAAGCCTTCACGGAAAAGATCCATCCCGAAGACGTAGAGCGCATTAAAAAGGAGATCAGATACCACCTGGAACAAGGCACAGCCTACTCCCTGGAATGCCGGATGGTACTGCCGGACGGCTCGATACGCCACGTCTACTCAGAATTCGAGGATGTGATCAGGGATTCTGCGGGTGTTCCTATTAGGCAATTCGGCATCGTCCAGGACATCACCGAGCGCAAACAGAACGAGGAAGCCCTCCGCAATAGCGAACGGGACCGGGAGAGAGCCGAACACATGGCTCACCTCGGATACTACGAGTGGGATCTGAAGACTAAGATGGCACAAGTCTCCGAGGGGGCGGTGCAGATCTTCGGGTTCACCCCGGAAACTGCCACCATCACGTACGATATGTTTACAGAGAAGCTTCACCCAGAGGATGCGGAGCGCGTTAAACTGAGCATCCGATCAAGCGTGCAGCAGGGAGAGGCGCATTCGGAGGAGTACCGGATCATCCTGCCGGACGGCTCGATACGTCACGTCCGTTCGGAATCCGAGACGGCTGTCAAGGACCCCGCGGGCGCTCTGGTGAAACAGTTCGGCATCGTCCAGGATATCACGGGGAGCAGGCTGGCTGAGGAGGCTCTCCGCCTGAGCGAGGAGCGGTATAAGCTGATCGTGGAAACGGCCAACGAGAGCATCTGCGTCTTCGATGCCGAAGCGAAGCTGGTCTTTGTTAACAGCAGGGGAGCCGAGATGCTCGGCTATACCCCGAACGACATGTTGGGCCGCAGTATCTATGAGTTCGTCGACATCGAGTACCATGACCTGCTTAACCGCAACGTCCTGCTGGGGAAGCGGGGCATCAACGAACAGCACGACTACAAGCTGAGACGCAGGGACGGTGGCTTTATATGGGTTATCGCCACCAGCTCATCCCTGATCAACAGCAGCGGAAAAAGAATCGGCTCGATCGCGATGCTGACCGACATTACGGATCGGAAGTTAGCCGATGAGCAGCTGAAAGTTTCGTTGAAGGAGAAGGAGGCGTTGATAAAAGAGGTTCACCATCGGGTTAAAAATAACTTGCAGATCATCACCAGTCTGCTGAACCTGCAGTCCAACGGGATAGAGGATGCCAGGTATATCGATCTGCTTCGGGACAGCCAGAACCGGATCAAATCCATGGCCCTAGTCCATGAGCTCCTCTATAAATCCAAAGATCTATCGAACATCAGCATCGCCGAATACCTGGAAGGCTTGACCAAGAACCTGGAACGATCATATAGCCACTCGGGCAACCTATTCCTAAGGGTGGAGATCGATAACATATTCATGGATGTCGACAGGGCTGTGCCGGTTGGTATCATCGTGACCGAGCTGGTCTCCAACGCCTTCAAATATGCGTTTCCCGGAGGAAGACCGGGCGAGATATGGGTGAGACTACACAGGGACGAAGTGACGAGCAGTATAGTGCTCTCGGTAAGCGATGACGGGGCGGGGCTGCCGGCGGACTTTGAGGCGAGGAAGAACGGGTCGCTAGGCGTGCAGCTGGTGGAACTGCTGGCGCGACAGATCGACGGGACCTTGGAGATCAACAGGGCCGATCATACGATGTTTATCATACGCTTCAGGCCTTGAATGAAGTATCGCCCGGTCGTTTTCCATGTCTCAGGCTTTCGTGGCATGTTTACACGTGCCAGTACGCGTGTACCGTCCCCTTGCTCTTCTTGATCAAAAAGCCGAATACCAGCCCGACGAACAGGCCTATCAGGTGAGCGCCGTGCGCGATCCCGTCCCCTGTCGGCAGTAGGATCAGGTCGATGGCCGCGAATATGATCACCGCATAGACGAGCTTCATGGGCACAAAGTATAGGTAAATCCTCAGGTCGGGCATTAGCGCGCATAGCGCGCCCATGACCCCCATGATAGCCCCGCTCGCCCCAAGAACAGCCGAGCCTGGAAAGATCATCACCTGAGCCAGGCCAGCCAGGATACCGCTGCCAAGGTACAGCCATAGGAACTTGCCGCTGCCGATATGGCGCTCCAGCAGCGGTCCGAAGAAAAACAGCATCAACATGTTGAAGAGGATGTGAAACATATTTCCAGGATCGTGGAGGAACATGCTCGTCACCAGCGTCCACGGCCGAGAAAACACGGAGCCGCTGCTCAGGGTAAGTGAGTTGGTGAGGTTGAATCCGGTGACTATTGGGACGGCAAACTGTAAAAGATAGACGACGAAGCACAGCCCGATAATGATATATGCGTAATTGCCCTGAACAGGCAGCTGGATACGCGGCAACCTCATCTTCCTGGACCGTTGATCACGGGAGCCTCTCCGTGGCTGTATCGAGGGAGCGACCCAGCCGCGTTCTTTGAGAGCTGTAAGGCCGGTACATTCGTGGTACTCGGGCAGGCGATGGTTGGCGCAATAGCTACCTCCGCAGTACTTGCATGAAAAAGGGAGCATCTCGACCCCCCCGCAGTAATCACAATGATTGTCCGCCATCCAGATTCCAACGCGTTATAGTCGGGTAAACATATAAAAAGATTGGCTGCATATCGGCGAATTTTCCAAGCGATATGCGCCTGTATCAATCAAGCGGCACTATATCACTCTGATGGTCCGCCCTCGCCCCCCGGCTCGCCCATGCCCTCTGCGGCGGCATGTATGCCGATGCGAGACTCCTTCTTCTCTTTTAGTTCCCTGTGTTTGGGCTCGATGCCCTCCGGAATATGCTCCTCCTCTTCCATGATAGAGCCTCTTCCGGCGGGATGAAAAATATGCCCCTCAGGATCGTCACTTCCGGTCGAAGAACGGGCTCTTGCCCGACACGCTCAGCGGTATTCCGTAGGCCATAGTGACGCTTTCATCGCCGAACAAGCTCAGATTGAGTGCGGCCCTGCCGATGGTAAACATGATCCGGTTGTCCACGTAGTGCCGAGCAGCCACCGCGGCAGCGGCGCAGGTTGCGATCCCAATGTCGCAGGCGTTGAGCGCGCACATGCCTCCGGCTTTTATGCACGCCTCACAATCCTCGAAGCCGCAGAACCCGCAGGCCGGCAGGCGGGCCTGAGCGTTCCGCTGGCCCAGGAGCACGACCGCCTGTGATGCATCGACACACTTCGCATCCCGTTCGAAAAACAGGGAGCTAGTGTCTCTGGCTACATTCATCAGTTCAGCCGAAAGCGCTTTCAGGTCGTCGCCTGTGACAATCAGGGTGACGAGATTGTCTCTACCTTTCGTCTTCGGCGCGGTCCTCGCTGCGACACACATCAGCGCTGCGACCTGCTCAAGCCCGTTTTTCTCGGTTTCTGCACTGTTCAGTATCACTTGCTATTACCTCGGTTTGTATCGACGGATGTCGTAACCTGTTTATTGCTAATTAATAACCATTATGAATAAAGGTTGCTATCGCCGACACACCATAGCGATAGATCACGCCAATATTACGATCAATCCGAGTGGAGAGCGAGCGAAAGCCCACGATTAAAATCGTGGGAGCCGTCACAAGAACGGTTTCACCAGCGAGGAGTACAGAGGAGCGTAAAACCTCGGCCTCCAGGCCGAAGATAAACAGCCCCCACATAATACCTTCAGCCCACATACAACAAGCTTAAGTTTCAAGACAGGATAAACCAAGAATGATGCGATCATACAAACACCGATTCCACCACAATCAAACATCCAGGAAAATAGCCGACACCCAGAAAGTAAAACTCTTGCAGAGATGCGTAAGAAGAAAATTACATGTCAATAAGAAAAAGATAACTCAGAATTACAGAAGACAAAAAGAAGCTGGCGAGACTACACGAGTATAACAAATCAGAGGAATAATCGCAACCAAGTCTCAAGGTACTACGTTAACAAAGCCGATTGCAAACTTTCAGCTGTGAAGCAGAGGAGCCCCGCCCTTTAGAGCGGGGTAGTTCACAGCTTACTCCTTAATGCTTTTTACAGTATAGCCGACGGAGCTGACTGCCTTTACCAGATCGTCAGTTTTAGCGGCCGCCGGGTCGACAACGACTCTCGATTTACCTGTGGTATATACCGTCTCAGCCTCTTTGACGCCCTTCACTTTCTTCAGGCTGTCCGTGACGGCGGCGGCGCAGTGGCTGCAGTGCATGCCTTCGATGATCAGAGTGATCTTCTTGTCTGCCATATGAAAAAGTAAAGGCATGAAAGTCGATATACTTTATTAGTGACGACATGGACTGCGATAGTGTCGAAGCTGGTTCTGCGTAGTCGAAACCTGCGCCTATGCTGGCAGAATCATCTTCCAGCCCGCCTTCCAAAGCAGTGTCAGCCGATTACGATGACCGCCACGTTGGACCGGAGCTCATTGACGTGAGACATATCGGTCGTTTTTTCATAATTAGTATTTTTCATGATTAGTATACGCGAAATATTTAATAGCTAGTATTTCAATACTTATTGAAATAGACTGGATCGATGATTGTTACTTGCGATCAGATGGTAAGGAGGACTGGATACGGAGCAAACGAAGGATAGAAAAGAGTCAATCGAGAATAGCAGTATAGTCACGGGCCCGAGCAAAACTGCGGAGGTCATCGCCATCATCAGGGCGATGGAATCACGAAGGCCTGAGGAGGAGCGCATCTATTACGATCCTTACGCCGTCAACTTCATCAGCCGGGAAACAATGGAGTACTATAACAGCCATACAGCCGAGGCTCGGGCGACGTTGGAGCAGTCCGAGCGCCTGGTCCCGGGTGTCGGGATCTCCTGCCTGGTCCGGGCGAGGTATTTCGACGACATCGTGAAAGCATCGATGGCCGATGGCCTGGAGCAGCTCGTGTTACTGGGCGCCGGATACGATTCCCGCGCTTACCGGATCGAAGGGATAGAGCACGTCCGTATCTTCGAAGTCGATAGCCCGGCCACCCAAAAGCTGAAGACAGATAAGATCCGGGAGATTTTCGGCATGCTGCCGGGCCACGTCACCTACGTCCCGGCGGACCTCGTCGTAGATGATCTTGACCAGAGGCTCGCTGAGAGCGGGTACGACACTTCCCGGAAGACGCTATTTCTCCTGGAAGGGCTCTTAATGTACCTCCCTCCGATAGCAGTGGACAAGGTGCTTGCCTTCATCGCGCATAGCTCAGGCAAGGGCGGTGCAATGGTCTTCGACTACATCCCGGCATCAGTGGTGGACGGAACCTGCAAGCTGAAAGCCGGCCGGAACTGGCAAAAAGGCGTGACGGACGCGGGCGAGCCCTTTCTGTTCGGCGTCGATGAGGTGGCGCTCGAAGCGTTCCTCAGCGAGAGAGGCTTCATCTTGCGACAAAGGATGACCAACAGGGATTACCGGATGGCCTACCTGCACGGGAAAAACGAGGGCATGCCTGTCAACAGCCTGCTTTCATTTGCATATGCAGCCATCAGGTGATGGAAAATCGGATCTCAGAAGGATGAACATATCATGGTTGTCGAAGAGCAGCAAAAAATTCGGGGACATAATCGCGTACCAGCACGACGAGGCAATGGACAACCCGATACGTAAAACCCTGCGACAGTCAGCCCATGACAGGCTGCTGGAAACGGCCGGCTTTAATATCAAAGCTTCTGATCTAATCAGGAGTGATGCAGATCCCGAGACTTACTACATCGACACGCTATATTACGTTACGGCAGCTAAGGCTGTAGAAGACTGGAACCTGCTCACCGGGATCGTCAAAGACCACGGCCTCCACGGCAAGCCCGAAAACGTCATTGAGGTGAGGGTCGGTATCGCCATCGCGCTCATCAACGATCCGGAGATCGTCTTCCTTGACGAACCGACCGCCGGCCTCGATCCAGGGTCTAGAAGGAAGGTCTGGGATACGATCAGAGAGCTCAGGGCGCGAGGCAAGACGATTTTTCTCACGACCCACCACATGGACGAGGCGTATTACCTCGCTGATACGGTCTCCATCCTGCATAAAGGCAGGATCATCGCAGAGGGGACCCCGGAGGATCTGATCGACCGCTATGGCGGCGGCAACACGCTGATCTTGCGAAAGTGCACCCCTGAAGCTCTCGAATCACTCGCGAAAGCGATCCCCCACAGCCAGATCGAAGGGGACAGCGTAGTGGTGGATCTCGCTAAAAGCGACGGCATGACCAACATATCAGCGGCCGCAGAGCTCATAAAATCCGGGAACTTCAGCTGTGCAGAAATATGTGTGAGGAAGCCCACGCTCGAGGACATGTTTCTCGGCCTGACCGGAGAGAAGCCTGATGCAGAAGGCCGTTCCGGCAGCTAATAAAAACGCCCAGCCGATCAAGATATAAAATTGTGGAAGGACCCGAGTATAACAAACCTCACTGATCATCGAATAGAAGAGCTTATAACCTACACAGTACCAGTTCAATGCTATATAGACGATTAAAATAACGGGCGGGGCTTTTATGGGTATCAGATCTTCGAACTCAAACGCGATGATCATCTCTGGAATGCTATTCTTCCTTGCAGCGGCGATCGTTTTCATGGGTATTATCACGGCGGAAATGTTTTATCCGGCTGGATACAGTACGGGTCATAACGAGATCAGCGACTTGGGTGCGACTAGGCCGCCCAATAGTATTATTGCGGAGCCGTCGGCGACCATCTTCGATAATGTCATGCGGGCGGCCGGGATAATGATATTGGTCGGTACCTTTTTCGTGTTCAGAGCCTACGGAGATCTATTAGCCGCCGTACCGATGGGCTTGTTGGGGCTGGGCGCGCTGGGGGTGGGCGTTTTCTCGGGAAACGTTGTGCCTATGCACCCGCTATTCGCGTTGCTCACCTTCGTTGGTGGGGGGCTGGCCGCCATCTGCTCGTACCGGATCATCCGATCGCCTTTCAGGTACATCGTTGTACTGTTGGGGGTGACGACCCTGTTCTTCTTGGTCACGAACGAGTATTTCGGCACAGTCTTGGGGACAGGCGGTGTAGAGCGGTGGATTGCCTATCCGGTCGTGTTGTGGTTGTTGGGCATGGGTGGATATTTGATAGGCGTAGGATCAAGCGAGATAAAATAATGAATCGTTGGTTAAATCTATCAATTTCTTGCTATCCAGACCCTCAGAGAACGTCCGAAGATCGAGAGGCACGCCAACGGAGTTAGTTGAACGGCAGCCTCGATCCGGCGCGGCAGCCGCATTCGTTGATCGTTTGGAGGAGTATATTGTTCCGGTTGACTTGTGCTGGTGGAGATGATCCGTCCTGTTTGAGAAGGCGATATCGCGTAGTACGGAATCGGCGGCGCAATCTCTCTCGACCTGTGAAGACTGCCGGAGGAATCGGGGGTTGACATCAATTCAGGGGTGATGTCGGGTTTCCGCCGGCAATTTCGAGAAGCGGGCTTCCAGTGCGCCTTCAAGCGTTGCGAGGAGTTGCAGTCCCATGATGTTGCGAGCCGGGCGCGAGCGGACGGTCGCTGCGAGTAACGGTAGCTTGAACTTGGCGGGGGAAATGGCTTGGAACTGGTTAGCGACATCGTGGAGCGGGAAGGGCTTCACCTCGCTGTTGTTCATCGATCGAGAGCACTGCTTCTTGGTTCGTGAGGTGCCGCTATACTACGAGCGGGGCCTGGCGACCATGGTGTGCTTATTGTCTTGTACGGTTGGAACAAGGCTGCTGAAGAGGCTATGGACGGTGCTTCAGTGCGGGGTGGGTGCGAAAGTCATCGATCTCGACGATTACGCGGACTGAAAAGTAGCGCTCGGAGGCGGTCCCAGTCAAGCCACAGGCTCAAAAAAAAATTGGGGCCGGGGTTGAATTTCTCTGGAGGGGGAGTGTAAACCCCGGCTTCTCTTGTTATATCTAGCCTAGGATAGTTTTCGGGTTCTGGTCTGGGGTGCTTGGGTATGATGTTGAAGTTCTTCATCAGCACGTCGAGCGCTGTTGGGGTGATGAACGTTGGGCAGGCTTGGTTCGGGCGGATGTTCTTGGCGCGTTTTAGAATTATTTATTGGCTATCGTTTTAATGCTGGTGTCCGGGCTTTCATGCTGCTTTTCCATCGATCGTACCATAAGCTGGTTCGGATGGCCGGCCGGAATATGAGGTCCAGGATCTTCATGTCCGGGGTCTCCAGCGTCTTTGTCACGTTCCTGAGCTCAGTGGGGATATCAATATGTTGGGTGCATCTCTCCACGCATTTACCGCAGTTTCGGCATTGCGATGCGTGTCCTTTTCTGGCGGACCCGTCGATGCCGCTGCCTACGTAGATCGTGTACATCATTTTGGTCATCATGGGGCCGTTGATGCTCAGGTTGTTGTAACACTCGAAACAGGCCGGAATATTGACGCCGGCCGGGCACGGGAGACAGTAATGGCACCCGGTGCAGCCGACTTTCACCTGTTTTCGGTAGGCGTCCCGAACGCGGCTCGCCAGCGCCAGTTCCTTCCCGGTCAGCGAGTCTGGGAGCGCTTGGTTCGCGATGCGGATGTTCTCCTCAATGTGGCGCTCGTCGTTCATGCCTGACAGCGCCACGGTCACCTCCGGGTGGTTCCAGACCCATCGCAGCCCCCATTCAGCCGGGGACCGTCTGACGTCCGCCTCGTCCCAGATCGCCTGCGCCTCCTTCGCGGGTTTAGTAAGGCTGCCCCCGCGCAGCGGCCCCATGATCATTACGCCGAGCCCCTTTGACGCGGCGTACTTTAACCCTTCGGCGCCCGCCTGGTCGGTTTCGCCCAGGATGCTATACTGGATCAGGCAGGCGTCCCAGTCGTAGGCGTCGACCACTTCCTTGAAGTCCATCGTCCCGCTGTGGGACGAGAAGCCGATGTGTCGGATGCGGCCGTCGGCCCTGGCTTTCTCGATAAAATCCACTACTCCGAGGCCTTTGAGCCGCTCCCACGCGCCGGGCGACAGGGCGTGGAACAGGTAGTAGTCGATGTGGTCGGTCCGCATGTTGCGCAGCGACAGGTCGAGAATTCTGTCCATGTCTTCCCTTTTCCTGACTAGGGGAAGCCACAGCTTGGTCGCGAGGTTCACTTTTTCGCGGTAGCCGTCGGCGAGCGCCCTGCCGAGAAACGCTTCGCTATTGTAGCTAAAGGCCGTGTCGAGGTAGTTTACGCCGTGGTCTATAGCGTAGCGTATCTGCGCCGTGGCGCGGGGTTCGTCGATGCTCCGGCCTTTCTTCGGCAGCCGCATCAGTCCGAAGCCGAGTGCTGACAGGCTGTCTCCTGTCTTTTTCACCATTCTGTATTGCATGTCGGAAGTCCTCCTAGTTGATTATGTATGGTCAATTGTCAGAACTACGTTTCCCTTTTTGTGCCCTTTTTCGACATGCCTGTGGGCCTCGGCGATTTGTTCCAGAAGATAACGCCTGTCGATGACCGGCCGTATCCTTCCCGACTCAGCCAATTCTTTGATAACTAGCAGGTCTTTGGCCTTTTCGCTTGCCGGTCTCAACCCGGTGGCTGTAAATATTGATTTTTTCCGGCTGAGCTTCGAGGTCCATAGCATCTGGAGCAGGGCTCCCGGCGAAGGGTATGTGGTGAGGTAGATCCCGTTTTGCCTTAGCGAGCTTTTGCAGCGTGAATATGAGCTCCTGGCCACGACGTCGAAAATGATGTCGTAGGTCAGGCCGTTTTTTGTAAAATCTTCTCTGGTGTAGTCTATTACAGCATCGGCGCCGAGAGATTTGACCATATCTATATTGTCGGTGCTGCAAACCCCAGTGACTTCAGCCCCGAAGTGTTTGGATAGCTGGACCGCAAATGTGCCTATGGAGCCAGAAGCGCCGTTGATGAGGACTTTTTGTCCGTCCCGAATTTTCGCTTTGTCCCTCAGGAAAGGCAGCGCCGTCAACCCTGCGTATGATGCGGCGGCTGCTTCACCGTAGTCCAGGTTGGCCGGCTTTATCGCCAGCGCATCGTTTTCCTGCAGGCATCTGTACTCGGCGTGAGCGCCAAAGACTGTGCCTCCTGATCCGAATACCTGGTCATCCTTTTTGTACTTTTTAACGTCCCTGCCTGCCGTCTCGATTTCTCCCGCAAACTCGACGCCCGGCGTAAGTTTGGGTTTACGGAGGCCTAGGGAAGCCCTTACGGGAAACGGCTCGCCTTTCCGAAAGGCGATATCCGCCGGCGTTACTACTGCTGCGTTTATTTTTATCAGTACTTCGTTGTCTCCCGGAACAGGTTTTGCAGCCTCTTTGACTTGAAGGACTTCCGGCGGTCCGTATCTTGTGCATACGACTGATCTCATGCTTAATCCCCCATCAGTTGTTCTTGACGTGTTCGTTCGCGATAAGCTTTTCATACTTCGGTCTCCTGCCAGTCTTGATCTTGCGTCCCTGTTTCTGTTGAAGCATCTCCGCCGCCCTGCTCTCTAATCGGCTTCGCCGGGCGGATCAAGTTTGCAGTATCCATTCATATAGCGTGCGCTCCTATTCCATCAGCTGCGTTATCTGCTCGCTGCGGCCTGCCGGTCCATGCTCGATGCTGGTGACTGTTCTTTCGCGCCCATGATCAGGAGCCACAGGCAGAACGAGATCTCCGCGATCGCCCCGATGGCGAAGTCGAGGTACGTCACTACTTCCCACCCGGGGAAGAGGAAGAATTGGATGAGCTCGATCAGGCAGCCGAAGCATCCCAGCATCAGCAGGATGCCCAGGGCTTTCGGAAGGAGGCCTGATTTGTAGACTAGGTACCCCAGAGGAAGGAGCCACAGGCCGAAGAACACTTGGGCTATCATGTAGCCGACGTTGTGCAGGTCCAGGAAGAACATTCCGAGCGCCTGTTGCTGGCTCGCAGTGAATGCGGTCAGGTAGCCGGCGCCGCTGAAAAGCAGCAGGGAGGCGAACTCGTTCAGCGCGTTCAGGCACAGGATGGCCACGCTGACCGTGGTCAGCAGCGTGAAGAGCAGGGCCGCATTTTTACCTACCGGTTTGAGCAGCACGTACAGGGTCCAGGCCGTCAGCAAGTAGCATGCCATCCAGGCCAGGTCGATCACGAAGTTGAGGCGATACAACAATTCGGATGCCACGATCTTGCCAGCGGTAGCTGCTCCATCTCCGGATACAATAAAATCGGGGAGGACAATCTGGGTAATCATACCACCGACAATCATCAGGAGGTACATGAACCCCGCGATCCTTGCGGTATTTTTGATTGATATCGTTTTGCCCTTTTCTGTCATCATAGCTTTCAACCCCCCCTCTATTTATTTTCAAATTTTTACAACAATTTGTATAGCTATAGCTATAGCTATCGCTATCGCTATCGCTATCGGTGTCAGTTTCAGGATAGGTGGTCGTTGTCTATACATCATGGCCAGCCGGCGCATGGTCCTTCCTTCCAGGAGTGTGGGGCTTGTGGCCGGCCGATCGGTCTTTCAGGCTTTTGAGTGCACGACGATGGTATTTGCTATCCGGTCGAAGCCTCGTTGTTTCTCCTTGGGGAAGAAGATCAGCATGATGAGCACGTCGAAGATGATCAGGTAGTTGTTGTACTTGGACAGGTTTCGGAGGATGGCTTCCTTGTACCCGATCTTTGTGCCGTCGGTCCTGAGCACCCGCAGGCGCAGGAGGTACTTGCCGGGCGTCTGGCCGAAGTGTCCTTCGATCACGAAATAGTAGCCGAGGATGATGATCAGGAAGGACGGCAGCACGGTGAACACTGTGGCGATGAAGAGCACCTCTATGGTGGGACTCTGGGAGTTGAACCAGGCTTCATGGGCCGCGTCGTCGTTTATGGGCATGCCGGTGAAGAACATGAAACCTAGGATCGGAGACATGATTAAGAATATGAGCATGCAGAGGATGGTGCTGTCGATGAGGAAAGCGGCCAGCCGCCACCAGAAGCCCGCTCGTTTCAGGCCTGTCGCGTAGGACTTCATGAAGCAATCCGCTGTCTCCCTGGGTGAGCTGACGCTGGCTTTTGCCGTCCGGGCGTCGGTCAGTGTGACTGTCTCCGAGCCTCGGGAACGTGCCTCTTTCATCGCGGACTCGTAATAGGTCGATCGCAGCTCGTTCATGATCTCAGTCCGCTCTTTTTCGTCCACGCTGATGTTCCGGGCGGTCTCGCCCAGGTTCTTCTCGATCTCCCGTTTTGCCTCGTCCGAAAAATCCATGATATACCTCCTTATCCCCTGTAATTCCATATGCTTGCCACGGCCTCATTGTGCTTCAGCCACTCCGCCTTCATGTCCTGTAAGAACGCTCTGCCCTTGGGGGCGATGCTGTAGTACTTCCGAGGCGGCATGCCTGGCTCGGTCTCATTCCAGTAGCTGGAGATCAGCCCCTCGTCCTCCATCTGGTGAAGTGCTGGGTACGCGTTGTTTTCCTTCAGCGCGATGACGCCGGCGGTGACGCGGTTGATCTCTCCGGTGAGCTCGTAGCCGTACATGTCCCGGTAGTCGAGCAGCGAAAGTAGCGCCATCCTGGTGCTGCCCTTCCTCAGCTCTTTTTGCCACTTTTCGAGGTCCGCCTGCATTTTTACCACATGCTATGATTTACACATTACAATAGTGTACCTATCAATCATATGTACACATAGCTATGATATAAAGGTTGCTGTACGAGCGGATGAGAGCCTATAAAAATCGCCTGGCGATACAGTGCCTGGAGAGGAAAGCTGAGAAAATAAAATACCGGACTAAAGTGGACCAAGGGCGAGGACGGTTCAGAACAAAGGCATGCAGGCAGGCGTAATTTTCCTGCTAGCGACAACCATAATCTTTTTCTACGGCCGCCATACTTCCCGGTAAACGCCCTCGCTATTCTAACGGGCAAAAGAGTCTACTTCCGGAATGGGGCAGAAGGTATACCCGATGAAATATTATAGCGACGCAGAACACTACTATTTTCGGAGGAGCTTGGCTGACAGGGAAATCGCGAATAAGAACGACGTCGAGAAAATCGAACCCGTCATCGATCTGTCCCCTATTCTCGGCCATCCGAGCCGACTATTCGGAAAACATGGGAAAGCAGACGGTATGAGCAATAAAACCGGCTGGTCTGACAGGTTATTATCATTAATCATCGGCAAAGTCATGCGCGCCGTGTTCACATTTGTCTCGTTAGCCTTCTGGTATCTAAACAGCAGCCGAACCGGGCTTTCTCCGAAACTATAAAAAATGGGGGGAGGCGGGATGTGCGAATGCCCGGCTCCACTATTTTTATCCCAGTATTGCCTTCAGGTCTTGGTCGGGGGTGCTGATGGGCATGATGTTGAAGTTCTTCACCAGCACGTCGAGCACCGCTGGGGTGATAAACGCCGGCAGGCTGGGGCCCAGCCTGATGTCCTTGATGCCCAGGTACAGGAGCGACAGCAGGATAGCGGCCGCCTTCTGCTCGTACCAAGACAGGATCATGGACAGCGGCAGGTCATTGACTCCCACGCCGAACGCGTCGGCCAGGGCCATGGCGATCTTAACCGCAGAGTAGGCGTCGTTACACTGTCCTATGTCAAGCAGCCGGGGGATGCCTCCGATGGCGCCGAGGTCCTTGTCAAAGAACCTAAACTTGCCGCATGCGAGGGTTAAAACGACGCAGTCACTGGGGACCTTCTCCACGAACTCGGTGTAGTAGTTCCTTCCGGGCTTGGCGCCATCACAGCCTGCCACAAGGAAGAAATGCCTGAGTTGCTTGCTCTTCACCGCTTCGATGACTGTAGGGGCCACGCTCAGGACCGTGTTCCTGCCGAAGCCGACCAGGACTTCCTTGCCCGGTGTGTCGGCGGCAAAGCCGGGCATTTGGAGGGCCTTCTCGATGACCTGTCCGAAGTCGCCGCTCTTCAGGTGGATGGCACCTGGCCAGCCCACCGCACCCATGGTGTAGATGTGGCCGAGGTACGAGTCCCTAGGCTTCTGGATGCAGTTGGTGGTCATGACGATCGGGCCTGGGAAGGCCGCGAACTCGTGGGCCTGGTTCTGCCATGCCGTGCCGTAGTGGCCGTAGAAGTGCGGGTATTTCTTCAGGTTGGGGTAGGCGTGGGCTGGCAGCATCTCGCCGTGGGTGTAGATGTTGATACCTTTGCCCTCGGTCTGCTTGAGCAGCAGCTCCAGGTCCTTGAGGTCATGGCCGGAGATCAGGATTGCCTTGCCATTCTTTGCACCTAGGGGCACCTTGGTGATCGTCGGGTGGCCATATACACCAGTGTTGCCGGCGTCCAGCAACTCCATTGCCCTGATGTTGATCTCGCCAGTCTTCAGCGCCAGACCGACCCAGTCATTCAGGCCGAGGTTCGGGTTCCTGATGGCGGCGAGGCCCTCGTGTATGAACGAGTAGACCTTTTTGTCCTCCTGGCCGAGGATCTGGGCGTGGTCCGCGTAGGCGGCGACGCCCTTGATGCCGAAGAGGGTGATATGCTGTAAGGACCGGATGTTTTCGTCCGCCGCGAACACGTCAGACTTTAGTCCGACCTTTGCGCCCTGGGCTACCATTCCTGGCAGATCGGTCGCGAGCTTGAAAGTCGCAGGGCTGTCGGTGAACTGCACCTTGCTGTTTTGACCTCGAATCCTGGAGATCAGCCGCTCCCGAAGCTCTATGGTGCGGTTGAGGTATTTAGTGAGATCCGCGTCGTCGAAGTTAACATTGGTCAGCGTAGTGAAGAGCGCCTTAACGGTGAAGACGTCGACCTCGTGGTCTTCCACGCCGTATTTGCGGCCTTCTGTGGCAGCTTCAGATAATCCGATTATAGAATAAATCAGCAGATCCTGAAGGGCTGCCGTCTCAGGTTTCTTTCCACATACGCCGGATACGGTACATCCTTCGCCCTTTGCGGTCTGCTCACACTGATAGCAGAACATGTTTGTCGTCGTCATTATCTCTCTTCCTCCTCCATATTGAGTTCGTGTTAATACGAACTCTTGCTTAGTTCGTATGTATACGTACTAAATATAAATAGCTACCGGTGGATTAGTGAAAGACGATATTATATGTTCGATTTTACAGAACAGTTCGACATAAGCGAACATATTTATACTCAGGTCACCAAGTACTCAATCGTGCGACGGGAAAGCATCGAGATTTATTCTACTAAAAAGGGCATGATAGCGATCGAAAGCCCAATTAAAAATAAGATCCTCCAGAAGCTCCACGAAAGAGAGCTAACGTTCGAAGAGCTGATCGACGCCTGCAGCAAGGCGAAGTCCACGATGTCGGTGCACCTGAACGACCTGCTAGACATGGGCATGATCTACAAACGCATCGACCCCGGCGACCGGCGAAAAAAATACTTCGGCATCAACACCGACCTGCTCGCCTCATCCGCCACACCGGTCAACGAGCACTATCATAAGATCCTAGAGACGGTGCCCGCCGCCGCAGACGATCAATACACATTTTTAAAGGCGCTATTCCACCTAGTGCGCAGCGGTATGGAGTCATACGGTTTCGACACCAGCCCAGCGCTGAAGAAGATCGGCAGGGACGTCGGCAGAATGCTGGCTCCCCGGTTCAAGTCTACGACCGCCCCGGAGTTGCTAGCGGAGGTCTCTATATTCTGGTCCGACCAAGGCCTAGGCAAGGTCAGGGTGGTAAAGGCGGACATACCCACGATAATCGTGGACGACTGCTTCGACTGCAGCACCATCCCAAACATCGGCATGACACAGTGCTCCCTGGATGAGGGCATACTCGAAGCCATCATAGAAGAAAAGCTTGGCGTGCACTGCTTGATCGAGGAAATCGAGTGCTATGGCACCGGGCATCATCACTGCAAATTTATCATAAAAATATATTAGTTATTTGCCGCTTTTAAGTTTCAGCACCTCTCGCCCTACGGACTCCCCCAGGGCTACCAGGGCCTGCTCCGACTCTGCAGTAAGCCGGTGATGGGCCTCCACGCCAGAGGCAGCCAACATGACGCCCTCGTTCCTCATTTCGAACTCCAAGCGTCGCAGATTACCGCGGTTCCATTTGTAGGTGCCGAAAGCCGCGCCGGGTTTTCCGTTCACCTTCGCGTTCTTGAAGTGGCCCGCACAGAACTCCCGCATCCGGCCCGAGATGTTATTCGTGATGTTCGGCGATCCCAGTATAACGCCACCAGCATTCCGGATTTCCTCCATCGTCACATCCTCTACCCTCTTCATTTCCGCTGTCGCACCGCTAGACTTCGCCCCTTCTAGGACCAATGCAGCGGCCTTTTCAGTGGTACCTGATGTCGAAACAGTATCGTAGATAATGATTACGTCTACCATGTTATGCCTCCTTGTAGTATCGAGATCCTGGCCATTATTAGCAATCTACTTCTTCGCATAAGCTCTACCCGAAGAGAAGCCTTTCCCGATGTGCTTTCCCACCTGCCAGTAGCCAGAGTCCCCAAATGAGTAGATGATCGGATCCACCTTGGAGATATCGGGGTGGCCACCGGTCATACAATCCTTGCTCAGGTGGATCTCCTCGATCTGGCCGATCACAAGAACGTGACTGCCGCAATCCACCTTCTGGAAAACTTTGCACTCGATGTTCACCGGGCATTCCCCCGCCAACGGCACGTTTTTTAATTTGCCATAGAAGGTTTCGAAGACGCCGGACTTATCCTGTCTGGCTCCGCTATTCATACCGCAATAGTCTGTCTCGATCATGTGTTTCGAAGATGGTATATTCACGCTGAAGGCGCCGTTTTCCTCGATACCCTTATACGTGTATCTCGAGTGGTTTATGGCAACGCTCAGCATAGGCGGTGCCATATTGGCCACGCCTGCCCAAGCGACGGCCATATAGTTCGCCTTTCCGCCTACATTTGCGCCCACCAGCACTGTGGGCATCGGGAACATCAGCGGTTGAGCGCCGATCGTAAGTTTATCCATGCCAGAAGCTCCTGATGTAATCAGATGGTTAGGTTGCACCTGCTCTTAAATAAACTATTCTGATATCCGAGGCGAAAGTAAATCGATCAACCGGGTAGAACCACAAGGCATACCTTAGATAGCCTCGGGTCTCGCATCCGGCATGATCCTGAGAGTCGCTTTTTATACTCACTCTTGAAATGTTTTGTACAGGAATCAGATCGTCCTCGCCCACGCTCGGCGAGTGCATCTTGGGTTTGGAGGTCTCCCTTGCCTAGCATATCTCGTGGTGCAACACGAAAACACAAAAATGGGGACGGATTCACACGATCATTGCAAGATTTCTCGCATAGCGTAGTCTAACCCCCCATTCAAAAATAGCATAATCAGCAATGACTTCATACAAGCCAGCTATATTTCATCGTACTTTTTGTTCGAGCCCTTCGCCTTTTCGACCGGGTAATGCAGCTCGTTCTTCTTCATCTTTTTGTAAAATTCGGCAGTCAAGTCGATATCATACAGCTGCGCAAAGCGCAGGGTGAAAAATAGTACGTCAGCAAGCTCCTCGCAAATTTTACCGCGCTTTTCATCGTCCTTGAGCATCAGATCCATCTCCGCCTCATTCCTGAACCGAAAAAGCTCCAACAATTCAGATGATTCAGTGATAATCCCAATCGCCAGATCTTTAGGATTATGGTATTGATCCCAGTCTCTGGCTTCGCAATGTCTTTTAATATAATTCTTCATCTCGATGATGGGCGTACTATAATCGCTTGGCATATGATCGCAAAAGGGTATAGGATGGTTATATCATTTACGATCTTGGGGCCGTGGGGTGGAGAAAGCCCACCATCTCTAGTGGTGGGATGAATCTACCCCTAGAATCTCTTCATACTATACCAGTATATTATATGCTTGGCAAGTGTATAATATTATAATGGTTAGTAATAGGTGGACTCATAGCAACACAACCGTTTATAATATTGGCTACCATATCATATGGTGTCCGAAAACACACCACTAGTCTATGACTTGCAGGAGCTTTACAGGCGGCTCATCGACCTGTCGGTGATCGAGATCCTGGAAGAAAAGAAACTCAAAAAAATCAGATTTCACAGTTACCGAGAGCTACAACCTACGGTTAAAAGAACATACAGCTAAGATTCTGATCGAACATGTTAAAGTGAATTTCAATCGCAATGCCAGGTATAAGACACAGAACAGTATATGTTGATTAACAATGACTGAAAAATCGGAATCTCAGATCAGGGATGAGTCACGCAAATCCTTCGATCAGCAGGCCTTGAATTATGAATCTAGCCTCGCTGGGAAACATAGCATTCCTCTCTATGAGCATGTTATTAAAACTATGAATAGATATGAGTACAACTCTGTGCTCGATGTCGGCTGCGGAACAGGCAATTTGCTCGCCGAGATTTCAAAGCGAAAACAGGTTTCTATCGCCGGGATCGATCTGTCGGAAAATATGATTGCTATGGCAAAAAAGCGCCTCGGCGAGACGTCTGACGTGCGAAATGGTGACTCCGAGCACCTGCCATGGAAGGATAACTTATTCGACATAGTTACCTGCACCGATTCGTTCCACCACTATCCGAACCCTGTCGCAGTCCTAAAAGAAATGCGTAGGGTGATGCGCCCATCGGGCAAGCTCGTCATTGCCGACCCGTGGGCCCCGACGCCTTTCAGACAGATTGCTAACATTCTATTGCCATTTAGAAAAAGCGGAGACGTCAAACTCTATTCAGAGCAAGAGATAAAACGACTGCTGACCAATAGCGGCTTTACCATTGTAAGCTGGGAGAAGATCGGCATTTCCGCCTTTGTACTTGTAGCAACGCCAGAGTAATGTATAGGACACAGAATAGCACTTATGCCACATATTTCTGGATTGGCGTCTTTTTCGATTTCAACGGATATACAAAGTTCCAAATGAACAAAAAGTTTGCAAATTCCAAAAATCTCGACGCTTACTACTCAACGCCTTGAATTATAAGGGTTGACCCAAGGCATGGAAATCAACACACACTTGTTTTCAATTTTTGGGGAAATAGTGTCCAAAATCTCCGCCCCTAACTATCCCCTGCATGGAGTTAGGGTCGTCTATATCGAACCAGCATACACGAGTCAAACCTGTAGCAAATGCGGTCATATAGGAGATAAGAACGGTAAGAGTTTTAAGTGTCCCTATTGTGGACACGTTGAGAATGCAGATGTCAACGCAGCGTTTAATTGCGAAGAGTCAACGCATATCTCAATCCACCATAGACAGAGATGTGGTGGACGGGAGCACTGACACCCCGAGGCTCTGGTGAAAACGCCACTAACCGTAGAACCCCACGGGCTTTAGCCGTGGGGTATGTCAGAAATTAG
>DATHCY010000028.1:0-6746 GCA_035319305.1 Methanocella sp. | reverse complement strand
CCTACTCATATGCCAGTACCTCGTGCACCGGGAGCTTCAAGGCTTTCTTTGCAGCGAGTAGGCTGGCGGCTGGCGCCAGCATCAGGACGAGAGCCAGCCACATAATGATCCCCACGGGCGAGAAGGCGATGTCGAGCGGGCTCTTGAAGAAGATCGCCCCAAAAATGTTCCCAACTGCAATACTCAGTGGATGGGCGATCGCCAAGGACACGATCCAGCTCAGCAGGCCTATCACGCCGGCTTCTATCGCCAGGATCAGGTACAGGTTTCTATTCGTCGCTCCTACGGCTCGCATTACCCCGATCTCTCGCCTGCGCTCCATAACGTTGATGCTCATGGTACTTGCCAGTCCGAGCATGCCGACGGCGAGTGTCATCAGGGCCATGATCATGATAAATGCTGCCACTACTGCAAGGTGCTCCTTCATCCGTGTTCGCATTTCGTCGATCGAGGCCGCCTGGGAAATGTTGAGGCCGGTGTCCCTTGTCCGGTGCTCAATCAATGGCAGGATAGTATTGGTATTATCCACTACTTTCCCGCCGCCTCCGCCTCCGACAGGCATACCGTGAACGGTGAAGAGCGGGGCTGAATTATCTAATCCGCTCTGACGGGTCGTGGATACGATCGCGGCGTTTGCCTGTCCGACCCTGCCCGAGAGGCTTGCATAGTCATCATAGCTGACGTAGGCCCTCGCTGGCGCCATCATTTCCCTGACGATTCCAGCCACCAGCCATGTCGACCTGTTGCCGTCGATATTGAGCATGATCCTGTCGCCTGGCTTCAGGTCTTTAGCGTCGCCATGCTCCTCGAGATCGGAGACGAGCATATGGTTCAGCACGACGACGCCTGAGTCCTCTGGCTGCAACCAGCGGCCCTCCAGGACGGGATAGGTGACCAGCTTGGTATCTGGGGTGATGGCAAACAATGTGAACTGGTTGCTATCCATACCATCGGCGTCCGTAAGCGACGCTGTAGTGCTGATCATCTTATCTGCGCCAGTGACTCCCGGGATATCTGTAAAATTGCTCCGGATATCATCATTCGGGTAATCCTTCGCAAAAGTGATCACCGCATTGTAATGCCGGGCGCCCAGCGCGTTATCGACCGTCGCATCCATGGAAGCGCTCAGGGTCATGGCCACGATGAACATGGAGCCGCCGATCGCCAGCGTGAGCAACGTCAATGCCAGTCTTCCCTTGCGCCGGAACATATTTCGGATCGTCAGCATAATCGGCCTCGACAGCCATGAAACCTTAGTTATTAACGAATCGAATAAGCCGGGTTTCACGTTGCTGCCGATCCCGTAGTCGTTGATCGCCTGGTGGATCGTGATCCTGCTTCCCCTGTATACCGGGTACGCCGCTACGACGAGGGGCATGGCAAGGCCGATAACTGCCACTACGGCGTATACCCAGTATGCCACATCGTAGCTGGCTATGTCGAAGTTCAGCATCCCACCTATCATCAGTGCCAAGGCCCTGCCGGCAACTATGCTCAGCGGAAGCGCGATCATGGTGGCGATTAGGCCCAGCAGGAGCACGCCTCCGAGATAGATGGCTGCCACCTGTCCGGAGGTGGAGCCCAGCGCTTTCATGATGCCAATCTGCCGAACCTGTCCAGAGAGCAGGCCTGTGATCATATTAACGACAAGTACGAGGCTCAGGATGAAGGCGATTACACCGAAGGTCTCGAATAGGAACATGAGCGAGCTCATTTGCCCGGCATTCGGGTGCTTCCCCGGGGCGGGAACCTCTATCCGGCTTACATTGTAACCGTCTCGCTCGATCATGCTCTTCACCTGGTATGAGGCGCTTTTGATGTGCTCTTCGTCCATGGTGTTATTCGTTACCGTGATCAGCAGCTGGTCTAGTTCGGGCGACAGCCCGAGGTCCGGCAGCGTGTCGGCGGTGATATACCCGTAGGCCCGGCCTTCCATGACGGCCGGAGCTTGGGCAGGATCATATGCCGTGCCAGCAAAGCACAGTTTTGTTTCGTCGCCGTTTTTTGTCATCACAGTGATGTCATCACCGATGCTGGAATTGATCAGGGGCATGGCCGCTCGCTCTATCAGCATTTCGCCTTTTTTCGGAGGCCAGGATCCTGACTCAGGAGCTATTTTGGCGATCCGCATGTCGTTGTAGTCGTCGATGACGAACAGCCAGATAGTACGCCACTGGTCGGGCCCTGTTTGAATCCGGGCGGTTACCATGCGCCGTGCTTCCACATCGCTGACCGGTCCCGTATCCTTCACCGTATCGATCAGGTTATCGTCCGTATGGTCCATGTAAAGGACCGCTGACGGCGGATTCGTGCCCATGTAGCTGGCGTTCATCTCATGGCTCAGGATCGAGTACCCGGTCGCTATCGTCCCGATGGCGAAGATACCGATGGCGATGGCCAAGACGACCATGGTAGCCCGCCATTTATCATACCATAGGTCCATGACAGCCTTTTTTACCCTTGTATCGATCACTGGCCGCTCCCTCCTGAGGCTATCGCCGGAGTCTTCCTGGCGATGGCATATGCATATAGAAAGAGCCCGCTGAGAACCAGCTGCATGGCCAGTGTCGGTAGTTGGGATAGCGGCGTAGCGCCCCAGTCGAGTATCTGTTCCGCCGTGCTAAGCATCATGCCTACCAGCACCGGAACAACGGTGATCAGCAGAATATCCGCCCTTTCGACCGGCTTCAGAACTGCCCAGAGCAGCAGGACGGTCCATCCCAGCATCAGCGGTGCTGCTGTGCCCAGGGCCCTGCTCACTTCCATGCTCGGGATGAACTCCGGGATGTGATAAAATGAAGCCCAGACGACAGGGAACAGCATCATAATACAGGCTACTGCATCGACAGCGACTCCAACGAGGAAACAGATGCGCAGCAGGGATGCTAATTTGGTTGGGTTCATGATGTATCGCCCCCTCAGTGGTCTCTGACGATCCGTCCATCGGCTATAGTGACCGATCGTGACGAGTGCCGGGCGATGTTTTCGTCGTGGCTGACTACCACCAGCGTCTTGCCCTCGGCACGAAGGTCATCGAACAGGGAACAGATCGAGGCGGATGTACGGGAGTCCAGGTTGCCGGTCGGCTCGTCGGCGACGATCAGGGACGGGTCGTTGGCCAACGCACGGGCGATCGCCGCCCGTTGCCGTTCCCCGCCGGAAAGGGCCGTGGGGAGCCGGTCGGCACATCTGGCCAGACCCACCATGTCCAGGAGGCTCGCCGCACGCTCTTTTCGCTTTCCCCGGAACGTGTTGCAGAAGTCCATCGGGAGCATGATATTCTCGATCGCTGTTAGGGTGGGTATCAGCTGGAAGAACTGGAAGACGATACCCACGTTATGCCCTCTCCAGGCGGCAGCCTGGCGCTCGGTCAGTTTATGTACGGCGGCCCCATCGACGTATATCTCCCCGGAGCTGGGCCGGTCGATGCCGGTGATCATATTGATTAGCGTCGATTTGCCGCTGCCGGACTTGCCTAGCACCGCTAGGTACTCACCCCTATCGATGCTAATGGATATCTTGTCGAGCGCCAGGTGCTCGCTCGTATCGTTTCTGTACTTTTTTTCCACGTCTTTCAGCTCTATCATTGTCGAGCTTTGCCGTATCGTGTTTATGTTCGGTTGGTTTGTAACGACTTGTCGGCTAATCATATTAGATCCTAAAGTGCCCTGAGTATTTATTTATTACCCCTACAGGGGTAACAAAACTTATAAATAAAAATAGCCCCCCACAGGCCAAACTCCTAATGAGCCGCTTGAAGAATAAAAAGTAAAAAAGGTAACACAATCAGGAACCACACTGCTAGCCTACCACAAGAGAGTATCAACGAAAACAAACACCGCTTGCCAAGAGCTGGCTATTGTACAGGCACCGTCGTCGCCATCGTAGCAGACATGCAACACGCCATTCTGGGCAAGAAAATCATCGCTACTGTGTTAGACCAAGATCCTCACGACACACAGCCAGAACGCGTACATGGAGCGCCCACATCCCTTCCGACGTTAGAATCGCTCATGATCCGGCCAATGTTTCGCCCTCGCGTTCGGTGGCCATATCGCCCCGGAACCTAATGACGAAGGTCGTCCCCCGCCCTTCTGAGTGCTCGATGACACCATCCAGCTGATCGGTCAGCGTCACCACCAACTGCAGGCCAAGCGATGGAGAGCTCCGGAAGTCAAAGCCGAGAGGCAGCCCAACGCCGTCATCGCTCACCGAAAGCACGTACCGGTCGCCGCTCTGGCTCAGCGAGACTGCGATTCTCCCAGTCGAGCGACCCTTGAACGCATACTTCAAGCTATTAGTAATCAACTCGTTGATAATCAACCCACAGGGAATAGCCTGGTCGATGTCCATCGACACGTCGTCAATCAGAACATCGACAACGATACCCGGAAGCAGAATATAAGTACGGGACAGCGACGCGACCAAGCTCTGAACATATTCCTTGAAATCGATACGGGCCATATTGTTCGACTGATACAGCTTCTCATGGATGAGCGCCATGGACCGGATCCGGTTCTGGCTCTCGCGCAGGCCGGAGTTTACCTGCTCGTTCGCCGCGTTTCCAGACTGTAGGCTCAGAAGACTGGAGATGATCTGCAGATTGTTCTTCACCCGGTGGTGGATCTCCTTAAGCAACAACTCCTTCTCCTTTAGAGAGACCTCGATGCTCTCCTGAGCGCGCTTCCGCTCACTGATGTCCCAGCTCACGCTCAAAACCGACTTTTTGCCCAGATATATCAAGGGCATGATAGTCACTTCTACATCCACGATTTCACCATCGACTCGAACGAACTTCTCTTCGAGCTGTTCGGCAGGAAGGCCGTCCTCCATTACCTGCCGAACATGTGCCATCATGACAGCGTGGCTATCGGGGTGAACGAACTTGAGCACCGGCTTACCGACGACGTCCTCGGCCTGGACCGCACCGACCAACTTCATGCCAGCCTGGTTAAGATAGACCACTATACCATCGCAGTGGATGGCGATACCGGCCGGGAGGAAATCCACAAGTTGGCGCCAGCGTTCCTCGCTCTCCCGTAGCTCCCGCTCCCTGGACTGGAGCTCTTCGTTGTTCTGGATCATCTCGGTCTCGATCTGCTTGCGCTGGGTGATGTCCCATAGCGTGATGACCTTACCGCTGCACTGTCCCTGGCTATCCCGAACCGGGGATATGTGCACATCGATCCATCGCTCTCCTGCCGAGCTGTCGATGACCATTTCCAACATCTCCGCCTGTCCACGGACCCCTTTCATGCAACAGTCAACCAGCATAGGATATTTCGCCAGTACTGCTGCTCCAGGCTGCCCGACGGCAGATCTATCGATACCCAGCATCTGCTTGAGCGCCGGGTTCACGTCGACGATGATATTACCTCTATCCAACACCAAGACTCCTTCGGCCATCGTGGCGAACAGCGTCTCCCGGGCCACGGGCAAGATATCGAAGAGCCGGTACCTGGTGATCCCCCAGATGAACATCAGAAAGGTGACACAGAACGCGATAGGAGATAGATCGACGTCCCCCAGCGGACTCAGGCCGGTAATATAGATTACGTTAAAGATCAGAGGGAGACAGGCACCGATCAACAAGATCGCCGTCTGAGCACGGTATTTTTCGTAGGACCGTAAGAACATAGATAGCAGCAGGACAAGACCAATCAGCATCAGCAGGTAAGAGTATATCGCGTGGAATATGTACCAGACACCATAGGTGTATGTCAGGTACACCCCATTCGCGTCGGAAACGGTTGTAACGTTCGACCACACCAGCCCGTGGAGATCATTTGTAGCAATGAGCCCGTAGGTTACCGGCGGCAAGGCAAATAACACTATTTTCATCGCGGGAGTCAGCCAATGCCTGCGCCCGCTGTAGGACAGCGTGAAGAGCAGCCAGATCGGAGGCGTGGCCACGATGCCAATGTACGATAGCTTGGTGAAGAGAAACATGGTGCCCGGATCGGTGGCCATTGCCTTGAGAGAATCCATGAACGACCACTCTGCCACCATAACCATGAGGAGAGCGAACCACGCGTTTCCAGACATGGACCGCTGCTTCCACACGTACAAGCCTATCATGCACGCGATGATCCCGGCCAGGGCGAAAACAACGACGAAAGACGGTTCTATTGCCAAAATAATCCCCCGATCACCCAACAGAGCCGATCGCACAGTAATAGCCGTAAACCCGGCGCGACTGCTCGGATCGTGATAACAAGTGGCCATCCGAATCAGCCACACATCTACCCGGAAGATCCCCGTTTTTCATGACGTTTTTCCTACTAGATCCAGGAGGCGGACCGCTCCGCCACCCTTAAACCAAGAAGTCGTTCGCGAAGACGATATACTTTCTACCCGTCTCCAGTGTCAAGACAGTCACATATTTGAAGAGCTAACAACCCGATAAAGCTGCACATTATAAGAAAATACTCCAAAAAATTAGTTAATATACGGCTTAAATACATGAATTTGCACGATCACCTCCTGAGCAGCAATCGTTACAAGGAGCATTGGCAATGAGAGCTGGTAAAAGTAAAGCTACAGGAAAAGATGAGATATTGACAGCTAAAAACAATGCGATGAAGCACTTCACCGTTTCCAACCAAGGCCAGACCCTGACGAGCAACCTCGGAGTCAAGGTCGGGATGAACAACGAATCGCTTAAGGCAGGGCTCAGAGGGCCGACGCTGCTCGAAGACTTCATCTTCCGGGAGAAGATCACCCACTTCGATCACGAGCGCATACCG
>DATHCY010000027.1:0-22325 GCA_035319305.1 Methanocella sp. | reverse complement strand
ATCTGGCTTCCGATTACATGGAGTGGCACGTCAAAAACCGACCGCACACCCCGGGTGTTCTGCGAGGTGATCGCTGTGATAGCACAGGTACCGTGCACTCCCAGCGCCTGGAACGTTTTCAGATCAGCCTGAATACCCGCCCCACCCCCGGAGTCAGAGCCGGCGATTGTCATTGCCACAAAGCTGCTCATGAGAGTATGATTACATAGAATGGTATTAAAAAGTTTTTGAATATAAGGTGATGATAGAAAAATCACTGGCAAGGCAAAAGTTTAAAAGTCATCAGAACTCTATTTAATATTATGCGGCCTAACGACCGTGTTATATTGTTACATGAACTTAAAAAGTCGATCGACGGGTGTACCATCCCAGAGGGTACCGAAGGTGTCATCGTCTCCAAGATCCAGGGCAGCGGCAGGAATACCTTCGAGGTTGACTTTGGTGAGGAGCATGGAACCGCCCTCTGCGGCAGGCAAGATCTTACGATAATACGTGGCGAGTCGATAGCCGACGACTGAAAGCAGTTGGCTTTCGATTCAACTCCCATATTTTGAAAGACAGACAGCACTAGACGCTGCGAATTGAGGCGCCACGTTTCTGATTGTTCTATCCCTCAGGTGCCTTATTAGGCGAACGCTGCGCTCCGCCAGAACATATACCACGAGCGTATCCCAATTGCTGTAAACTCTAAGTCTACCCAAGGGGTATCGGAGGAGTAATCGCATTTTACAGCAATTGGGATACGCTCGTGGTATATGTTCTGACGGAGCGCAACGTTCGTCTGCTGAGTCGTCTTGTCCAGAGCGATCGGAAGAATGGTGTTTGTACTATGAATCAGATCTGAGCAATTGGCTCTGATGCTTGTTCACTGGATCAATCGTTTTTTCATTAGAAAGGTGGAGATCGTCATGCAGATGATGGTAACGGCCACCATCCATGATCCATCAGTAGCGAATGTCCAGGAGTAATGGCCGGTCGCCGCAGGTCTGATTATATTAACAGCGTGGGTAAGCGGAAGTAACCATGCCAGCTGCCTGACAAGTCCTGGCAGGCTGTCCGTTGGGAAGAATACGCCGGAGAGTAGGAACATTGGGGAGACCATCAGGGTGAAGTAGTAGTTAAACGAGTCGATGGTTGGCACTATCGAGGTAAAAAGCATGCTGAGCGAAGCGAACATAAGCCCCAATAGTAGGATAGTAGGCAGAATGATCAAGGCTGATTCTGGTCGGGCCAGCCCCAGAAGGAATATGACAGCGAAGATGCAGGCTCCGCTAATTAGACTCTTGGTCGCTCCCCAGAGCATTTCGCCGAAGACGATATCCTCCACCATTACCGGAGTCGAAAGTATGGCGTCAAAGGTCTTTTGGAAGTTCATTCTCACGAACGTCGAGTATGTGCACTCATAGGAGGCCGCGAACATGGCGGAAGATGAGAGGATTCCGGGCGCTAGAAACTGAGCATAGCTCATGCCTCCGATCTCGCCGACAAATAGGCCCAGTCCGTAGCCGAGGGCCATGATGAATAGTAGGGGTTCAGCAAAGTATGGTAGGATGCTGGTGACTAGGAATTTTTTGAAGACCTCATAATTCCGGTTCCAGATATGGAGTGATCTCCGGGTGGGAAGCTCCATTATCATTTCAGCCGCCTCCGGGTGAGCCGCAGAAAGACGTCCTCTAGGCTGGTCTCTCTGACGTTATGGCGCTGGCCTGTAGCAGCTTCACACTTCTCTCGCAGCACCTCTGCATCGTTACCGTAGATATAGAGCCTGCTGCCAAATTGTTCGACGCTTCCCCCGACCTTGTCTCGGATAGAGCTGGCCTCCTCCTTGCTGGGAGTGTACATTTCGCATACGCTGGTGCCGACGACCCGTTCGATCAGATCGCTTGGTGAGCCGCTCTCCAGGATCCTGCCGCCTAACATGACTGCGATGCGGTCGCATAGTTCTTGGGCCTCGTCCATGTAGTGGGTGGTGAGGATGATCGTTTTGCCTTTGCTTTTAAGATCGATCACCGTATCCCAGATCTGGCGGCGTGCTTGAGGGTCCAAGCCGGTTGTTGGTTCGTCCAGGATCAATAGATCAGGATTATTGATCAGCGCCCGGGCTACGATCAGCTTCCTGCGCATGCCCCCGGATAACTCATCCACCGGCATATCCGCTTTATCAGTGAGATCGAAGAAGGACAGCAGCTTGGCGATCTGTCTGATAGAAGTGGAGCGTTGAAGGTCGAAGTAGCTTGCATAGACGTAGAGGTTTTCCCATACGGTCAAGTCTCGGTCCAGGTTGTCATCTTGGGTTGCTACCCCAATCATGGCCTTGATCTTCCGGGGATCCAGCTTCACGCTGAAGCCGTTGACCTGGATGTCTCCCCTGGTGATTGGCGAGCGACAGTAGATCATTTTCATGATGGTGCTTTTGCCAGCCCCGTTCGGTCCCAGAAAGCCGAAGCACTCCTTTCGCTCTATGGTGAAATCCACGTTGTCTACAGCGGTTAGCCCATTATACTCTTTTACCAATCCTCTGCCCTCAACGATCGCCATCGCAGTATATGTATGGTATTAATATATATGTTATTTTCTAATAATAACCGGTTCGAAGGGCACAGCATGACCCAAAACATGCGTTGGAAATCATGTGATTGCCCCAGGGCTAACGCCCGCAAGCTTCTGCGCTTTAGTGAACCCCAATCCCCCGTACTAATTTCGCAAGGCCCGACTGAGAAAAGGGGTTTTTATATGAATAGGGCGCGGAGGGGCGTAGGACCCCGGACGTTAGGCTGGTGATGATTGCCCTAGCAGGTACTCGCAGATGATACTTTCAATCAGTAGTAATATACCGGCATTCAAACCAGCAAAGCCATATAATCGTAATTTTCTTATATACCCTAAGCACTGAGAGTATAAAAAACCCTGATGGATTGATGATAAGATGAGGCTGGTCATGAAGTTCGGTGGCACGTCAGTGGGCGACGGCACTAGGATACGAAATGTGGCACGACTGGTGAAAGGGTACCACGATCAGGGCCATGAGGTCATCGTGGTAGCTTCGGCGATGACGGGTGTCACCGACAGGCTCTATGAGATGGCGCAGGTAGCGAAGGACACCTGCAGCACGAACGATGTCGATCAGCTCTTTTCAGACCTAGCGAAGCGTCATGAGTCGACTATATCTGCGGCCATCTCGGATGAGGATGTTCGCCAGGATGCATTGGAGGAGATCGGGAAACGCTTGACTGAGCTGCGGAATGCGCTAGTGGGCGTCTGTTACTTGGGCGAGTTGACCAACCGATCGCTTGCATATATCTATTCGTTCGGAGAACGCATGTGCGTTCCGATTATCAGCGGCGCGCTGCGGGATGTGGGCATTCAATCGAAGTACTTTTCCGGTGGAGAGGCGGGCGTGATTACGGACAGCCGATACGAGAGTGCGAAGCCGGATCCGGTTACTGACGCTCGAGTCAAGGAAAAGTTGCTTCCGCTGCTAAAGGAAAACATCATCCCAGTGGTAACAGGCTTCGTTGCTGCCGATGCCCGGGGTATAATCACTGTTCTCGGCAGGGGAGGCTCCGACTATAGCGCCTCGATTATCGGTGCGGCTATCGACGCGGATGAGATCTGGATTTACACGGACGTTAATGGTATTATGACTACTGATCCTCGACTGGTCCCCGAAGCCAGGACGTTACAGGTTGTCACTTATCTGGAGGCGATGGAGATGTCGTACTTCGGCGCTAAAGTGCTGCATCCCAAGACTATTGAGCCCGCCGTGAAGAAAGGTATACCTGTCAGGGTGCTCAATACTTTCCAGCCTAAACACCCGGGCACCGTGGTGCTCATGAAGGACTCTTCGGGAAATGGCAGCCCGATCAAGGCCGTGACCATGATCAGGAATATCGGCCTGATCACGATCAGCGGCGCCGGCCTGTCCGGCACTCCGGGCATCGCGGGCAAGATATTCAGCGCGCTGGGCCGTGAGGATATTAACATCATTATGATCAGTCAGGCGTCGAGCGAGTTCAACGTCTCGATGGCCATCGATGGATCCCAATTGGAACGGGCGATCGCCGTGTTAAAAAGGGAATTCAACGGCGAGATCGAGCGAGATCTAACCTGCGATAACAACGTCTGCGTTGTCGCCGTCGTTGGCGCGGGTATGGCCGGCTCGCCGGGCATCGCTGGAAAAGTCTTCACAGCACTGGGCAAAAACGGCATCAACATCCGCATGATCAGCCAGGGCTCATCCGAGGCGAATATATCCTTTGTGGTCAATGGGGAAGACGCACGGAAGGCCGTGAAAGTGTTGCACGACGAGTTTGAGCTGCATAAACTGTAGAAGATGTTTCAGCCTTAATTGACGGGGTTATAGCAGCCTAATTTTGATGGTTCACCAGCGCTACAGTTCTATCCAGATAGACGTTTCTTTCATCGCGCATGACGGATTGGTATAGCCAACCGCTATTTCAGCCAGCCTACTCGACGAATGGACATTCATCTGCTATCATATCTCTGACGGCTTATGCCATATCTCTTAATTTATGCTTGTTTTTGGTTGTTTGTATGAAAATAATACCATAAAAAGTAGTTTATCTGGATATCCTTACCAATATCCAAAAATGATTATTATCCACGCCCGGCACTAATATATTCCGTATTTAATTGATTCGAATAATTATGGAAACTTTAATAAGGTCATATGCACTTATTGCTTGCTATACAATAGGTGGATCAGGGGAATATTTTATGATTAAACCCAAATTGTATTGCATCTTATTGATAATGGTAGCTGGAGTGATGTTTTTCGTCATTCCAGGAGTTTCTCTGGCTGCAACCATTCATGTCGGCGCAGGACAGACGTATCAGAATATCACTACAGCCGTAAACGCTGCACACGCGGGAGACACGATCCAAGTTGACGCTGGAGAATACCACGAAGCAGTGACCGTCGATAAGCCACTTACACTAACGGCGAGCAACCCAATCAATAAACCACTCATCACCCAATGGGGAAGCAACCCGTACGGGATAACCGTAACCGCCAGCGACGTGGTCTTAGACGGGTTCAGCATCGTGGGCAACGGCCAGAACGGCGCTATCCAAGTCACCGGCAACCACTGCACGATTAAGAACGTCGACACGTCTACCAACTACGCTTCACTACCGAGTGGCGCCACATCCTACGGCATACATATCGACAACTCAGTCAACAACGAGATATCAGATTGCATGGCCATCGGTTCCACATACAATTTGTACTTGTCCGGCGTGAGTTATTCGACCCTCACCAACCTGCAAGCATACAACGCCCAGGGAAACGATCTAACTCTGGCCAATTGTAACAATATAGCCATCAAGAACGGCAGCTACTATAAAGCAAAGGATTCCGGGGTTAAAACACAGGGCGGCAACAACATTATTATCAGCGGCACGAGCGTCCACAACAACCATTTCGGCATCAACCTTGATGGGACGACCAACTCAGTCGTCGCGAGAAACAGTGTTTACAATAACCCTGGAGACGGCGTCAAATACGGTGACGGCATAGCCAACGGCGCCGGAATCAGCCTATCGAACACGAACGGAATCTCAGTATACCAGAACGACTTTTATAACAACTCCCTGTTCGGCAACCTAAACGTATGCGACCTGAACTCCCAGAATACATCATGGAGTACTACCACGCAAATCCCATACACGTTCAACAACAAACAATTCACGAATTACACAGGCAACTACTGGGGCAGTTTCCACGGTAACGATAGCAACTCTGATGGCATTGGAGACCAATCGTACACGAACATAGCTCCGGACTCATCCCATCAAAACGCGACAGACCATTACCCACTCATCGTCATGGAAATATACCCGGTATGGGGCAACACCATACCAACCATAACGCCGACAGCCACGCCAACACCAACGGTAACGGCCACACCATCGGTGACACCCACGCCAACGACAACATCAAAACCAACAGTGACACCCAGGGTATCGCCAACACAAACGGTGTCGCCAACGTCGAAGGTGACTGTTACGCCGGTGGTCACGGCGACGCCCATTCCAGGATCGATTTATATGTCTGTCGACCCGGCTTCCTCCTCGATTTCACCTGGGGAAACCAAAAAAGTGAACATTATCGCGAGTTCGCTGCCCATGGGAATATCGGGCTATGATTTGTACCTGTCGTTAGGCAACTCGTCCGTAGCCACAGTCACAAACGTCTCACTACCATCATGGGCCATGCTGAGCAACACCTCCATTACAACCTCGAAGTCTGGCCAGTCAATCAGGATTGTTGGAGTGGATTTAAAAGAGGCTGTCAGGCCCGGCGCTAAGAATGTGGTGTTAGCTACCATCACGGTTAAGGGCGGCTCGGTCGGCAGCACGAACCTCGCCTTCGGCAACTACCGGTTGGACGCTGACGACGGTAGCATCATCAAACCATCACTATATAATGGTTTGATAGAGGTTGGGGAGCCATCACCAGTCGAATTCACCGCCGACATTAGAAGCGGGTCCGCGCCACTAACAGTAAACTTCACGGACGCCACCAAAGGCAAGCCCACATCATGGAGCTGGGACTTCAACAACGACGGAGTCATTGACAGCACCCTACAGAACCCCAACCACACATACACTACACCCGGCAACTACACAGTCAAACTAACTGTGACAATCGACGGGAACAAAATCTCCAACACAAAGACCGACTACATTCGGGTCGTCTCCCAGAAGAATGTGACAGTCGAAACATTCCCCGGAGAGACTAAGGCGCCCACAGACCCGAACGGCGACGGACTATACGAGGATATCAACGGCAACCGCAGATTAGACTTTAACGATGTCGTCGAATTCTTCGAGCACATGAACTGGGTTAAGGACAACAAGAACGTTGGAGTTAAACCCTACGATTTCAACGGGAACGGAAAGGTGGACTACGACGACGTTGTTGTACTCTACAACCTGGTTATGAACGGGTGAAATTTGGGGGTTTCCCCCATTTCCTATTTTTATACTCTTTAGTATTAGCTGACCAACTTGGCGAATGATCATTCGAGTGTTAACGTGCGTCTGACTATCGATTATAGGAATGCGGTTTTATGCCCGTTTTGGTCGTTTGCTCGGAAATGTTGATTGGGGCGGCGGGTATAGTAGTGGTCGGGCGCTTGGTATCTATGAGGAAAAATTATGCGGAGACCGTGGTATGGTCTCGCATATTTTTTAAATTGCGTTTCGCTTTGTGATGTCTCGGGCTACTCCCCAAAATCCGCAAAACTGACCTTTTTGATCGTAGAATGGCGAGCCGTTGACCTCGATCGATAATATGCTGCCGTCCCGGTGGAACATCCTCATACGTTCCAGACTGTAGGGCCTGGGATTAGCTAGGATACGCCCAAACCCCTCAGAAAAGATGGGGAGGTCCTCGGGAGGTATAAATTCCACGATGATCTTGCCGAGGTAATGTTCAGGACTGTACCCGAGGATCTCTTGAGTCCTCGAACTTATGAAGGTGAATCGTGCCTGTGAGTCAATTTCCCAGACGATGTCGTTGAAGCTCTCGATAGTATTGCGGAACCGGTTCTCGCTCTCTCGGTAGGCCTCTCCTATGCTCTTGTTACCGGTGATCGGCCTTATAATGATGACGATCTGGTTTCCGGGTACTGGCTGGAGTCTGGCTTCAAAGAATATCTCTCTGCCTTCGATGATGAGCGAGTACTCAGTCACAGTCATCTGGTCGGTCGCATTGGCTTGTCGTATTGCGGCGCCGATTTTTTTGCCGACATCCTCCGGAAAGGCATTGCAGATCTTTCTGCTGAGGAATTCCTCTGGCTTTACTGATAGATATCGGGGGCGGGATGAATTAAATCCGATGACGGTGCCGTCGTTGCGTATTCTGAAGATGATGTAAGGGAACGAGTTGGATATGTCCTTGAATTCGGTGGTCGTCTTGACCAGCCGTTCCTCAGCGATCTTTCGCTCGATGGTGTCGCGGGCAATGCCGGTATAGCCGACTACTGCGCCGCTCTTGTCGCGTATTGGCATGCCGCTTACGTCGACATAGACTATGTGCCCATCCTTGTGAAGATGCTGGCCTTCTATCGATGAGAACGGCTCCCCTTTTTGGGCCAGTCCCATCATCCGGTAGTACATCTTTTTTCCGTATTCTGGCGGCATCAGATCGAATGGAGTGATACCGATGACCTCCTCAGGGCGGTATCCGAGCATATCGTAGATCCGGGGATTGGAGTAGGTAAAACGCCCGACACTGTCCGTTTCCCAGATCCAGTCGCTCACGTTTTCCACCAGGCTGCGGAATCGCTCCTCTGCCGCCCGTAGCGCATCCTCTGCGCGCTTGCGTGCTGTGATATCCCGGGACACGGTCCGGTATCCTTGAAACGAGCCGTTTTCGTCGTACATGACGATGCTATTGGCTTCGATGATGAGCTCTCCCCCGTCTCTGCATATAGTGTTGACTTCTATGCAGATTGACGGTTGGGGGTTGGTCATGGCAGCATGGATCGCAGCTATGATTCCCTCTTGGTCGTGGGGCGCTAGAAAGCTGGTCATGGTCCGGCCTATGTAGTCCTCAGGCTCGTATCCAGTCCGATTCAGAACCCTAGGGCTCATGTAGGTAAACCGGCCTTCTTTATCGACCTCCCACACCACGTCGTTGATGCTCTCTACCAGATTACGATATTTCTCCTTGCTCTCCCGGAGAAGATTTTCGGAGATAATGCGCTTTTCGATCTCGGCCTCCAGCGTTACATTAGCTTTCTCCAGGTCGGCCGTGCGCTCTTTCACACGGATCTCGAGCTCTAGACGTTCTTGGAGTAGCGCCTCTTCGGCTCTGACGCGATCGGTGACATCGTGGGCTTTGGAACAGAGAATAAACCCCTTAGCAGTCTTGATTGCAAACATGTTGAAGAGTACAATGCGCACAGTTCCATCCGGCCGTTCAATGTGAAGAGGGTTATGCTGATCTGCCTCTAGGGATTTCCCGATAGAGAGGAACTGGAGGATACGTTCTTTCACCTGTCTGGACGACCGGTTGAAGATCCGACTATAGCTTTTGATGATAAAGGGGACCTTCCACATGGGCTTTCCGATCACTTCGCTTCGCTGCAGACCGGTCAGCCGCTCAAAGCTCCCGTTAAATTCGACAATTACCCCCTGTTCATCGCTCATACTGATGCCATCAGTCGATTGCTCCAGCATGTCGCGGAGCTTGCGCTCGCTTTCCCGTATGGCATTCTCGATCCGCTTGCGTTCCGTTATATCGCTCATGATGAGCGTAGCCCCCTTTTCCCCATTCTCAAAGGCGGTGGGTAGGGACTTCATGATAAAGTAATGGCCATGCTCGCCCTTAGGATAAAATACATCTACCGATGTCTCCTTACCATCCAGCGCTGCCCTAGCATACGGTATCAGCGGAGGGCTGGTCAGGGAAGAGTAGGGGAAGTTTTCTATGTTTTTATTGACCACCTGTTGTCGAGTCAGGCCGGTGAACTCCAGAAACCGGTTGTTTACGTTTACCGCCCTCATATCCCTATCCAGCGTTATGATCAGGTCCGAAGAAAAACTCAGCATGGCCGATATGGGAACCCTCTGAGACAGGTGATATACTTTAGAGGGGCCGAAGGTCTTCATGTCCACCTGCCCTGCCGCTACCAGCACTTCCAGATACTTCGCCGCAGAATGGCGGTTGATTAGTATAGACTTTGCTATCTCTGTGACTGTCATGCCCTGGGGGTTTTCTGCCAGTAGAGCTTTGATGGTCGAGAGTTCTTTCCGGTTCACATCCAAGTCAATATCCCACCTGACGTATATCCATATACAATTTGGCTACCAACTTATTGTTATCTATCATTGGTGTACATATATGTTATACAATGACCGATAAGTATAAGTGATCTGGAGAGCAATAGGTTATAGATTATGCCCCCCAGGAGTATAAGGCACTATGACTTTTAATCGTGTCTTATACTCCTATTAATCACAATTATAGTTTACTGAGTTCTTCCAGTTTATGGTCCCACCCGATATAGATCCTTGCCATCATCACTGCCTCAGATCCGACTATCGCTACAGACCAACGACACCCATAAACGAGCAAATGAGTTCTTCCATTGCTATCGCTCTCTTCGTATCTTTTCCGCTTGAACGATTTGTTTTGAGGTGATATGATTGGTATTGGTTTTGAAACGTCTTCCCTCACCCAATATCTGTTTGAGATGTCGTTTAGCTGATTTTGTACCTATGCTCTGTAATCGCGCCTTAAGGCCGGAGAATCTTTCCCCGACCTCGCCGCACCTTTATCCGCCGGGTAGAACGCCATCACTGGTTGCGGCGATGTTCACAATGCCAAGGTCAACTCCCGGATAACCTTCTGGTATCATCGGTGTTTCTTAGGACACGCCACCACTATGCAGAGGTACAGTTCACCCTTCATAGATGAGGTCGGTCATATGAGGTCGGTTTGTCCTTTGATTCTTTTTGCATCCGGTTTCGTATAGCTGCTATAGACGTTGGTACGATAACTCTAACATTGGTGGTTGTTATACTGGTTTTATCGAGTTAATATGGCCGAGCCTCTATGGATAGCTTGAGAGATGAGCTTATCTTGCGCGAGCGGAGACCGGGGTGTCATATCGGCATGCGCTCCTTGTATTTGTCGCATGTTCAAAAGTTATATCTATGCTTCAGGGCTATTTTATCCACATGCAGAAGAAGAAGGCGGGGAAAAAGGCACCAGCCGTTGTGAGGAAAGGTGTCGTTAGAACCTCGGCCAGAAAGGCTACGGCTAGGAATGCTACGGCTGGCAGGGTCCGTGATCAGCAGCATATGACCTATGCCGGCTCCGGCGTGGATGTAGGGAAGCTGGAGGGTATCAAGTCTGATATCATCAGGGGTCTGAGCTTCAAGCGAACCGGCTTCGGCGCCCCCATGGGCAACGAAGGCCATTACGCTGGCCTGATCGATATGGGCTGCCTGGCTCTAGCTATTACTACCGATGGCGTGGGCACCAAGCTCATTATCGCCGACGCCATGAAGAGGTGGGATACGGTTGGTATTGACTGTATCGCTATGAACGTTAACGACCTGTACGTGATGGGCGTCGAGCCCCTCGCCTTCGTGGACTACATATCCATAGAAAAGCCTAACGAGGAACAGATCAGGCAGGTCATGATCGGTTTGAATGAGGGTGCCCGCCGGGCGAACATTTCGATCGTGGGCGGCGAGACCGCGGCCCTGCCTGACATTATCCGGGGTTTCGACCTCGCCGGCACCGCCGTGGGCGTGGTTCCGAAGGACCGGATTATTACCGGCGAGAGCGTGATGCCGGGCGATGTGATCGTAGGCCTCCCCTCCAGCGGCGTCCACTCAAACGGCTACAGCCTAGTGCGCAGGATCATAAAGGGCGCCGGCCTGAAGTACACCGACCCCTGTCCGTATAACAAAAAAGTCACCCTCGGCGAAGAGCTGCTCACCCCGACCCGGATCTACTCCGAGATCGTCGGCCTTTCCCGGCGGTTCGACATCCATGGCATGGCCCATATCACCGGCGGCGGGCTGATGAACCTGCGCCGCATCACCAGCTACGGCTTCGACTTCCACGACCCGCTCCCGGTGCCGGAGATCTTCCGGTTCATACAGCAAAAGGGTAACGTAGAGGACCTGGAAATGTACCGCACGTTCAACATGGGCATGGGCTACCTGATCATCTGCCCCAGGAAAGAGGCTGGGCCGATCGTTAAGATGACCGATGGCAAGATCGTGGGCGGGATCGTTGAGAAGGGGTGCACCATCCGTGGGCTCAGGCTCTGGTGATTCTCCAGAGCGCTCGCTCCCCGATCTACAAATATTTTATTATCAAAGTCAATTCACTATAATTGATGGCTTCGCTCCGTAAGGTCGTGCATATCGCTGGCGCGCTGTTCGTGCCGATCGCCCTGTACCACCCGTTTCTGGCCGTAGGCCTTTCACTGCTGGGGATCGTCGTCTTCTTTCTGGCGGACGCAGTAAAATCTAGGCTGGACGCCAGGATGATCAGGCTGTTTTACCGCGAGGGTGAAATGTCAGGCACCGCGCTGGAGCCGCTAGCATACCTTACGTCAATAGCGATTTTACTGACGCTATCGCTCATCTACATGCCCATGGCTTGTTATGTGGCGATCATCGTTCTCACCCTGGGAGATGGCATATCCTCATTCGCAGGAAAGACGATCGGCGGGCCCCACTTACCGTTCTCGGAAAAGACTTGGTCCGGCATGCTGGGCGGATTCTTGGTCTGCGCGATCGCTGGGTTCCTAGTGGCGGGCCCCTGGGCGATCGTCGGTGCTGCAGGTGGAATGATCGCTGAAGCCTACTCTGGTAGGGCTGATAACCTGCTCACCGCGGCCGCCGCTTTTCTATGCATGGTGCTGATAAGCCTGGTATAGTAGCAAAATATGTATATTTCGGGCCCTTACAATAAAGGCGTGAACTCTCGTACTACACTGTTAGTAATCGCGAGCATTATACTCATCCTCGTCAGCCTGCCGCTCTGGTTTATCACTCTTATGGCGCTCATCGCCGGCCGCGCTTGGTCGCTGGCCACAGGGCTGGCGGGCCTCGCCCTGATTGCGGGAGCCGCAGTATCAGGGTACTGGGCTTACTCGATCGTTCAGGAGGGCAAGATGAAGGATGCTCGAGATCATAATATGGAGAGGGAGGTGGTTGCGGTGGCAAAGAAGAAGAATGGCATGATCACGGCCGCGGACCTGGTAGGCGTGGGCTTCGGCGCCGCCGAGGCCGAGGCGATGCTCGACGCCATGGGCAACAAAGGCCTGTGCAGCATCAACCTGGATGCTACCAAGTACTCCGGCGTGAAAACCTACGTATTTCCTCAGGAAGTTAGGATCCGCTGCAAGTACTGCAGCACACCCCTGGATATCAGCTGGACCCACTGCCCGAGCTGTGGCGCCCCGGTAGAGATGACGAACGTCCGTCCCCAGGACCTTCCGGGAGCGAATACCCGGTGAGTGAACGGACATTGCGGGCATCGATGGTGGCGTGGCTGCTGTCGCTGCTGTTACTATTACTGCTGTCGTCGACCTCTATCTCCAGCGCCCAGAGCTACAGTTGGCAGGTGAACTACCAGCACGTCACGCTGGACATCAACCAGACCGGTAACGTGGTGATGACATACCGAGTAGACGCGAACATCGTCGAAGGAACCTGGACCGAGGTGTGGATACCGGCGACCAGAGGCGACATGCAGATCACCAGTGTCGTGGACGATACTGGTAAAAGCCATAGTTTTTACATCGACGGCGACCAGATCAAGACACAGGACTACAACCTGCAGCCCGGCGACCACGTCAATCTAATCATCACTTCGACGCTCCCCGGCTTCGTATACAAGTCGAACAAGACAGGATATGACATCGTCTCATTCATCCCGCCCTGGTGGGATATGGCCATCCAAGACACCAGCGTGAAGTACATACTACCCGCCGAGGTGAACGTCAGCCAAGTCTTCACAGGAACCCGGGAGTACTCGGGCATCGGCACCGAAAATGGCCGCACAATCGTCTACTTCAACAACACGTACCTGTCGAATAACCAACGTTTCGACACGGCAGTGAGCTTCCCCGACAGCTATATGGCCCCGGGGGCGGTGACGGCGACGAGCGATACTACGGGGGACTACACGACTGGAGACAATAATTCCGATGGGATCTTAGGCTTCTGCGGGCTAACCAGCTGCTTCTTCCCCCTATTCATCTTGGGCTTCATCTTCTGGGTATTCGTTCTGATCGCAGGAGTCAACCGCCGTCAGTACTCGTCCCCGACCGTCAAAATGGACGGCGTGGGCGTCAATAAGGACCTGGACCCGGTCGAGGCGGCCATGTTGCTGCGGGCCGACCCCCGGCGAGTATTGACCCAGATCATGTTCGGCCTGTTGAAAAAAGGGAACGTCAAGCTTATCTCCACAGAGCCGCTGCGGCTGGAGCCTGTCAGCAGGCAGGGTGTCAACTACTACGAGAAGCTGTTCATGGACGCCATCAAGGACGACAAGCTGAACGAGAACGGGCTGCTCACATGCTTCAAGGTGCTCGCTCAGCGAGTAGTCGACAAGACCAGGCCATTCTGCCGCAAGGACACCGAAGCATATTATAAGCAGAAGATTGATGAGGCGTGGGAGGACGTCAAAGCAGTCGATACACCCGAGCTGAAGCTCGAGAAGTACGACGCGAAGATGTTCTGGCTGCTGGCCGACGAAAACTTCGCGACCAAGACGAAGGACTACCTGCAGTCGCCGGGCTGGAACACGTACACCGTGCCGCCGATATACTGGTGGTACCCGTATTATATGGGAATCCCGTCGCATCAGCCGACAACCGCCGGGACGGCCCAACCGTCTGCAGCGGGGCCCGCTCCCACCAACCAGACCACATCGAGCGTGGAGACGCTCGCCAACAACGTCAGCAACGGAGTCGAAGCGTTCGCGGGCGGCATCGTCGGCAAAGTCGACTCGTTCCTAGGCGTCCGAAACGCGGCCAACGCGCCGCCGGCAGCGTCGGCCGGGTCGTCCGGCGGCTCGTCCTGCGCCCACTGTGCCTGCGCTTGCGCTTCCTGTGCCTGTGCATGCGCCTGTGCAGGCGGGGGAGGTGGATGCACATGAAGAACCTGAAGATCGATAATATCAAGCTCCACCTTAGGGAGGAGAAGGATGGGTCCGGGCTGCTGGTCGTCAACGCGTCCCGTATACTCTATCTGGACCGGATCGGTGCAGACTACGTTAGGCACTACATGCATTACAGCCGGCGCAAGCCGGTGATCGGCAGCGTCCTGGATAACGTGGTGCTACGTATGATGATGAAGTACAAGGTCAGCCGCAAAACCGCCGCGGCAGACTACGATCGGATAATGAACACGATCTGGGGCGTCGCCTCAGGCAGTACCTGCCCCTTCACCAGCTTTGACGTCAAGGTAAAAGAGCCGCAGTACGGCGACTTGAAGGCTCCGCTCCGAATCGACCTGGCTCTGACTTACCGGTGCAACAATAACTGCGGACATTGCTATGCCGGAGGCCCCAGGCAGACCAAGGAGCTGACCGCCGCGGAGTGGAAGCAGATCATCACCAAGGTCCACAAGTTCGAGGTGCCCAACATCGTCTTCACCGGCGGCGAGTCGCTAATGAGGGACGATCTGGAAGAACTGATCGCCGAGGCGGAAAAGCTGGGAATCGTCACCGGACTAATCACTAATGGACGGCTGCTCACCAGAGAACGGGTGGCCTCCCTGAAGCAGGCCGGCTTGGACTACGTCCAGATCACCGTCGAGTCGCCCGACAAAGCGATCCATAACGCCATGTGCAAAGCGGACTCCTTCGACGAGACCGTGACCGGGGTCAAGAATTCCATTGGCGAAATCTTCACCACCACGAATACCACGATTACACAGGCGAACAAAGCGACCATCCCAAGCCTCGCAGAATTCCTCCACGGCCTCGGAGTCAGGAGGTTCGGGATGAACGCCATCATTCGTGCCGGACGGGGCAAGGACGCCGACGGCGTCACCTATGAGGAACTAAAGGAGATCCTGCCGAAGGTGATCGACGAGGCGAACCGATTAGGTATGGAATTCATATGGTACACGCCCACCCCATACCATAAGCTTAACCCGGTCGAGATGGGCTTGGGCGTCAAGGCGTGCAGCGCGGCGAGGATCACCTTGGCCGTCGAACCGGACGGCAGTATCATCCCATGCCAATCATATTTCAAGTCGATAGGCAACGCGATGACGGACGACTTCAAAGAGATCTGGGAGAAGGATCTGGCGAAATGCCTGCGGACTCACAAATTCGCTCCGGAGAAATGCCTCAAGTGCATCCAATACCCTATGTGCGGAGGCGGATGCCCACTAGAACTGGCGTGCGGATTCTGAGTCAAGGCTCTTGACTCATTGAAAAGGGCTTGCCATACTTGATGGTGGTGCTAATCTCCCTTTCAGGTTCCGGTTTTTCTCCGGCATGGGCCGGTTCCCGGTCCCCCTTGTATTATTACGACCGCCAACACCCCTTGCAGCCCCTTGCGAATTGACACTACGCGTCGTTGTAAGCTGGTAGGTAATAGCGGTTTCTTAGATATCTATGAGCCGACGAGACTCGATTCATCCAGCCTGAATAGGCTGGGGTTTCTCTCGCTCTGTGCTCGTTTTTGATAAAATAGATGGAGGAGTGCGAGCCGATGGCTAAACATTGTAGTGTTTGTGTCTTAATATTGGGTATAGCAAGCTTTATGGTACCTCACAGTCAATGACTGATTAGTCACTCCACAGGTGAAAACGTGTCAGACAGTACACACGAAAAGAAAGAGGCAGAGGTAGTCACGAGCACGCTATTCCGCTATTTCCCGACTAAGGGGGCTCTGATCAACGGCGCGTATGCCTCTACCAAAGACAACCTGATCCGGACGATGACAACCGGGCTGCAGGACAGGAAAACGCTGTAAAGCAAGATGCGCTTCGTCTGGAATAACACCACTCGCTGGGACCTGAAACCCCCGAAGGAACTGCTGTTCTTAGAGCAGTTCGCTGCCTCACCCCACATTACGAAGATCACCGAAGAAAAGGCGCTGAAACAGTCCGAATTTTTCGACGAGCTGATCAAGGAGGGCGTCGGCGTTAGGAAGCTGAAAGACATCCGCCGGGGACCGACAGTCGAAATGATATTAAGCGCCTGCGCAGCCGTCATCAAGATCCCATCCCACAGACTGCAGACCAGACAGAAATGCTTATCGATAGTTCCTTTGAGCTGGCGCTGGACGGAGTGTCAAAGCAGGTAATTCTACACGTTGTTACTGGCTGACCAGTCAGTTCATGCGTAAATGATCAAGGAAAGTGAATACGATGCTGTACAGGAAGATGAAATCGACGGGCGACGAGCTGTCCATACTAGGCTTTGGCTGCATGCGACTCCCGGAGAAAAACGGGAAGATCGACGAAGAGAGAGCCGCAAAACAGCTGCACTATGCCATCGACCACGGGGTCAACTACCTAGATACGGCGGTACCATACCATATGGGCGCCAGCGAGCCATTTCTGGGAAAGGCACTCGCAGACGGCTACCGTGAAAAAGTTAAACTAGCCACAAAGATGCCCCACTGGCACGTGAAATCCAGGGATGATATGGATCGTTTCTTAAAGCTCCAGCTGGACAACCTGAGAACCGATCACGTCGACTACTATCTGATCCACAATATGAACGGCAGCAGCTGGAAAAGACTCAAAGAGCTGGGCTTGACAGACTTCATCGCGAAGGCGAAAGCGGACGGCCGGATCAAGCACATAGGCTTCTCCGCCCACACAGGAAAAAAAGACTTCAAAGAGATCGTGGACGATTACAACTGGGAATTCTGCCAGATCCAGTACAACATCCTGGATGAAAAAAGCCAAGCAGGCACCGAAGGCCTAGAATACGCCACCTCAAAGGGTCTCGGCGTGATCATCATGGAACCGCTCCGCGGCGGCAGCCTAGCCCGAGCACCGTCGGACGTGCAGACGATATGGGATGAGGCGCCGATCAAAAGGACTCCGGCGGAATGGGCTTTTCGATGGATCTGGAACCGCCCCGAAGTGACAGTGGTCCTGTCAGGCATGAACGACGAGCGCCACATCGAAGAGAACCTCAAAATTGCGAGCGAAACGCTCCCCGGATCGCTCTCTGAGCTAGAGCTCAACCTGATCGACCGGGCAACTGACGCCTACCGGAAACTAATGAAAGTAGGCTGTACAGGATGCCGATATTGCATGCCCTGCCCCAAGGGAGTCGACATCCCAGGATGCTTCGAATCGTACAACAACAAGTACCTGGGAGGTTCGGCTTACCCTGGCAATCCTCAGCTCGGGTACGCCATCATGGTCGGCGGAAGCCTCGGGAAGAAACCAGGCTACGCGTCCCAGTGTAAAGAGTGCAACAAATGCGCAAAAGCCTGCCCGCAACACATACCAATCCCGAATCGCCTAAAAGAAGTAAAACGCGAATTCGAAGGCCCAACCTTCCCCGTAATGAAACTAGTAGTCGGCGGCTTCATGAGGTACGACCGATGGAGAAACCTGAGAAAAGCCAGAACATGAGACGATAGTGCTCAAGATCATCAGAATAGAAACAGGAGGCGGTTCGCCACTATACTATGATTATTACAATGCCATACAGAAAATCCCCCCAACCAGCCTGATCCGAGCTCACCACCACTTTCCCTGGTGGCTTACACAGACCAGTTATAGAGCAGGGGCATACCCCAATTTTGCTGTAAAATTATAGGTCAACCAAAGAGCATCGTAGAGGCCAACTGGAATTTTACAGCAAAATTGGGACACGCCCTAGAGCAGACGTGCCTGCAGCTATAGTCATTCTTGAAACTTCTCTACACACCCAGTTAGAACTTTACGCCTGTATTTCGGACACCATATGATATGGTAGCCAATATTATAGACAGTTGTGCTGCGATAAGTCCACCTGTTACTAACCATTATGACATTATACAATTGGCAATTACACAATCCCTTCTGGTATAATGCAAAGAGATTCGATGGGTAGATTCATCCCACAGCTAAAGCCGGTGGGCTTTCTCTACCTCACAGCCCGAGATCGTAAAGTGCTGTAATATTGAGTCTATAGCTCGATGTGTAAGATGCTGCCGTGGGGTGGGTAGTAATCTTTAAATAGTATTATTGTTTAGTTACTAAACGATAATGTATAGTAACTAAACAATAGTGGGATGGGCTGATGGCAAAAGAGGAATTCGTAAAGCTAATGAACATATGGATCAGGATCGTCACCAAAATGAACGAGGCAGAATGTACATGCCGAGACTACGGCACCGGCGATCTCCTCTCCCCCGCCGAGATCCATTTGCTACAGGCCATCGGAATGAACGAAGGGATGAATATCACCGACATGGCCTCGTACACAGGCGTAACTAAAGGAGCAGTCTCCCAGATGGTTAGCAAGCTGACGACAAAAGACCTAGTCGTAAAATACTACAGCCCCGACAACGAGAAAGAAGTCCTCCTGAAGCTGACCCCGACCGGCAGAACCGCGAAAGACGGACATGACCAACATCACCAGATGATCATCAACTCATTCGAGCGATCGTATGGCGATATAACGACAGACGAATTCATAACCATCGAAAAGTTCATGCTCGTGGCCGAGAAGTGCGCTGACGACTTCCACGGAATAGTCCAATAATTTTTTTCCCGCTAATGTCTAGCAACTATACCAAAAGTAAAACCAATGGAGGATGGAAAGAGTGGAACAATATGAGCGCATATGCGCTGTCGAACACGCAGGACTACTTGACAGCCGGATCAGGAAAGTGATCCAAAACCCGGTGAAAACACTAGACAACCGCGTGAAAGAAGGGATGATCGTACTGGAACTAGGCTGCGGCCCCGGCTTCTTCACAACAGAGATCGCCCGCCAAGTAGGAAAGTCAGGCAAAGTCATCGCCGCAGATCTACAACAAGGCATGCTCGACATCGTAAAGAACAAAATCAAAGGAACAGACCTCGAAAACCGGATCATACTGCACAAATGCACAGAGGACAAGATCGGAGTAACAGAAAAGATCGACCTAGCCATCGCGTTCTTCATGATCCACGAAGTACCGGACAAACAAAAAATGCTGGAAGAAATCAAGACGATACTAAAGCCAGACGGAAGCCTATACATCATCGAGTACCGAACGCACCCACCAAAGAAAAGATTCGACGAAATGATCGAAATCGCCCACCACACCGGATTAGTCGAAACAGAACAGCCACGATTCCTCCTAAGCAGATCAATCATCCTCAAACCAACACCAAAAACCAAACCATAAAACAACACAAATTACTAACACCCCACCGATTAACGCCAACAACAGAGACAAAAAACTCCAGATCGATAACAGACTAACTCAAGACACATCTGCGCTCCCCTGAACTGCCCCCTCAAAGGCCGTCATCAACGTGTATATGCAGAGTGGTGACGAGTTCACCATCACCAGGATACCCGACGGGAATTACATCGTATATTACCGGATAGGCACAGATTGGGATAGCGACACGGATAAAATTCACCCAACCGGGGCAGAACGGGCGCTTCGAGGATACACTGAACTTCGAGACCACCAGCGATAAGTATACCACATACGAACTCACCCTGCACCGGGTTGAGGGCGGCAACGCTGAAACTTACGAAGTGAACGACGCTAACATGCCAAGCACATAATATACAGGATCAGGATAGCTGACCGCAGCCCCTCATTAGAGACTGCAACCATTTCAGTCAACTACCCCGTCCTTCAGGGCGAGGTAGTTGACTCGATAATGGTACAAAAGAAGCAAATGCAGCTATACAAGCTGCTGCAGCAGCTAAATCAGCTATGGATTCCCTGACATACTCCCACAGCTAAAGCTTGCGGAGTTCTACGGTCAGCCGTACTAAGCTGGAGCCGCGTTGGGGGTATCAGTGCTCCCTTTGCAACAATCCTCCTCTTGTTGCAATCGAAGTGTACTATCGGCAACGGGCGCAGACGAGTACCGCCCGAACATTCCAGCACCCTTCAACGTATCACAGCAACCCGATGGGTTCTGCAGGATACAAGTTCCTATGGTATACGCCATACGGACGCAAGTACGCAATGACCTGGTACATGAGGATAGATACAATAGGCTAAAACCCTTGCGATGTTGGGATTCGAGGGGCGGATTCACCCACAGCTAAAGCCGGTGGGCTTTCTCTCCACGGCCCCGTTTATCGTAAGAGGCTATAATTAACCATAGATAAGGATCGCGAGGAAAGCCTTGAACGGTAAGCCTTGCTATGGAGACATAAACAGCGCTGGTGAGCTGGATATCATAACTATCGGTGGATTAAGCCCTCGCTGCATATGTGACCCCGCGAAACTGCCATCTTCCAAGCACCTTTGCCCATACTCCGACCGGGTCGATCAGTAATACGTATTCACCCGGTGCCTTTTTCGCTCCTGACTGGCATGCCAGTGATTTTAAAAAACCATGGAAAGCAAATTTTAAAGGTTATCTCGCTGTTGCCGATCGAAACTCAGCAGGTAAAAAGTGCGGCGACCATCCTTTCTCTCTATAACGCCAAAATATGATCTGTCCATCCATCCTCTGGGCAGATATCCTTCCGGGCCGGCTATGCCAATCCGAATAAGATAATTCGAATCATCCTCGATATCCAGTCTCTTTTCCCGAACGCGCCTACCTCCTAGATCGATTATGTGCTCTTCCAGCCCGGCGAGCACGTTGTTAACAACGCCATTCTTCTGGCGATAGACGACTTCTTTATGGTCGTGGCCGCAGACGATGATAAACCCGTCCCTTTTAAACACGGCCTTTACCTCGGCGAAAGCCTCATCAGGTAGATAGTGATAACCATCGCTGGCTGCGTAGCTCCTGCCCGCCTCAGATATGCGCTGCCAAGTCGGAGAGAAGGTCCACGCCCCATCACCCACATTCGCAGAGACCAGCGAGGACTGATCTAGAGGCCCTCCGTGCGCCGCAAAAAGCAGCATAGACCGGTCGATAATTGTCTTTGGCATGCCTTCGAAAAAATCCCCATATTCCCCCGAGGCACGATAATCCCGGTGCGCAACCAGACTCTTAGCGTCGGGAGTGCTGATCGGCCGCGAAAACAGGAACGCCTCCTCATGGTTACCAATCACTGACTCGACGTTAAGCTTTTTCAGTCTCTCGACCACTTCCCGAGGATGATACCCCCGCTCCAGCAGATCCCCCAGGTTGAGGATCTTTTTCAAAGGGCCGTAGCGCTTTGAAAAATCGCCACTATAAGCGATCGCGAGGATGTCGTCCAAAGCCTGAATGTCCGCGTGTACGTCCGAAACGAGAAGGATAGAGCCACTCATCAGGTAAAAATATGGAAAGTCAAAGGTTAAAGCCATTCTGTTTCCAAAAAGATATCTCCAGGGCTTGCACAGAGATTCGCCGCAAAGTAGCGCAGCATAAAGGTTCTCAACATCACTTATCTATCACCAGCAGAGAACTGAAGCCCCACCAACGGGGTTCCCGACACACATAAACTTGTTTCTCGCCAGCCACACAAACGATCAGTACACCAAGCATCGGCTCGGCATAAAGAACCCCGAAGCATTGCTCCGACTTACCAATCAACTTGGAGGTATGCATATCAAATGATTTATATTCTTGTGGGCGAAACACCATCTGGGTATATGATTGAGTGGCAAATTATTGATCGTTTTTCTACTGGTTGCCGCGGCGCTATTGGTGAGCGGCTGCTGCGGGTGCTGCAGCTG
>DATHCY010000026.1:0-9201 GCA_035319305.1 Methanocella sp. | reverse complement strand
CCCGGTGATCCGGGTGGATGATGTCGATTAGACTCATCTGTAAGAGCTCTTCCTTTGTGTAGCCGGTGATCTCCGACGAGGTATGGTTAATGTATATCAATCGATCGTTCTGGTATAGTAAAATCGATGCCGTGGAGGTTTCTGTCAGCACCCTGAACTTCTGCTCGCTTTCCCTTAGGGCTGCCTCCGCCCGTTTACGCCCCGTGATCTCCATTATAGTTCCGAAAATACTTGCGGGTTGGCCGGACTCGTCGAATACGAAATGCGAGTCGAATCGGACCCATCGTACGGTACCGTCGGGATCGAGAATGCGAAACTCCTCACCGATTCGGGGCATTAGATTTTTCATATTTTCCTCGGTGTGTTTCTGCAGCACTTCGAGATCATCGGGGTGTACCAAGCTCAGGAATGTTTCCAGCGATTGCTTTACATCCCCCCGTTTTACCCCGAGAATGCTATACATCTCATCCGACCATTCGTCGTTGTGGTGAACGAGATCCCATTCAAAGCTTCCGAGATGGGCGATTTTCTGGGATGTTGCCATGTGAGCCTCGCTCTTGCGAAGTACTTCCTCCGCCCGTTTGCGCTCCGTAATATCTTGCAGGACGATTATCCGTCCCGATAGATCCCCTAGTTCGCTGTAAACTGGCGATGAGCGGATGTTCGCCCAGATCGCTTTTTCAGGGTTGTTAATCATAACCTCCTGTGACATAGGCTCTTTGTTTTTTAAAATCCCTAGAAGTCCTGGCAGCACTTTTTTTACCGCGTCGATTTTTTGCCCTGGGCGTAGTCCAGCTCCGATCAGCATCTTCTCTGCCGCGGGGTTGATATCTACGATGACCATATCTTCGTCTAATACGACTACGCCATCCTGGATGTTGGTGATCAGCCGTTCTCGGGCTACCGGGACCAGGTTGAACATGCGCTGCCTGTAGATGCTCCATGTGTATAGCAGGCAGGTAACGGCAAACCCGAAAGGCGTATAGTCCAGGCCGGTGACCGGATTGATCTCGAGTTGATATAGGATGGTCATTACGAACGGCACAAGCGCGCCGATGATGAAGATCGCGATCGTCGAATAATATCGTTTCGGAGCGCGATAGGCCATTCGAACCATAATTAATAGTCCCGCGAGGGTTAGGAGGTACGAATAGGTGATGATAATCAGGTAGGCGATCCCGGGAGTATATACCAGGATCGATCCGGGCTCGTTCGTAGCCGGGGTTATGTTCACATATATGAGTCTGTGCCATTCGTTTGTGATGGTGAGCAGGATGGCTGCCGCGGGCGCGGCCATAATCACAGCTTGATTAGTGCGGGAGAGCCACTTACTTAAGCCGGCGTAATCGAGCGCGAAGAACAGCCAGAATGGTGCCAGCAGTATGGTGAAGGCAAAGGTCATCTTATCGTAGAATATCTTTAGCCCTGTGTCCATAGCCATGTACTCGAAGCTGCACATGACTGACCATCCGGCGGACGCGATGATGAACAGCGTGAAATAGAATGCCCCTGGCTTGGAGCGTCGGTTCCAGACGTAGAATGCGAGCAGGCTGAGTATGATCGCCATGGCCAGATAGGGTATCGAAAAATATATAGAAGGTATATTCACGAAAGACCCCTCCCGGTAGCGCTGATGTCCGTTCGATCTACGGGAGAGATGCTGGAACGATCAATTTGCATTTTACTCCAGGCCTCTATTCGTAGATCGGTGGTAGCAATGAAGGGGTCACCTATAACGGTGTGTACGGATCCGTTTTTAAGAAACGTCAGAATAACAGCAGGTCGATAAGATAGGTAAAATACCTTGTGTCGTTGGGGTATAAATCCTAATTAGTAACAAACAATCAGCAGAGGGGATCTCTTCGCCGTTTTAATTAACGGTCAGATCAGCTTGATGGTCTGGTTGTAGGAGCTTATGGCCATAATGCCGCCTCCGAGCCTGATGTGGAAATAGCCGGCGCTCATATCGCCGTGCGAGATCTCGTCCAGGTTATCCAGACGGTCCATAGTGGCGACCTTACTGTATTTATCACTGGTCATAACTACGGCGCTGTTAACCGTGACGTCCTCTGATTTTGCAAGGCCGAGCCCGCTCAGGGGATATGCAACCCTGACGTAGTCGTAGCTCGGGCCTCCTTCCGTAACCTGTGCTAGATGCGAGTTTTCAAACAATCCTGTGGTATTCGGATCCGTCCAGTACTTTGTATCCAGCGTTCCGTTGCCCCGGTGCATCGTTCCGGTGAGCAGTACTTCCGCACCGCCATATTCTCGGCTGCCTGTGCTGGGGTTGTTATCATGATCGATGGCCAGAAAAAAGGTGTAATCGTTCAGATGATCATCGTTTACAGGGATGCTGCCGATATCTTCCGGTATTTTACCGTTGAACTGATATTTTACGTACAGGTTCTGGTTATCGATATCGATGGTGATGGACTTGAGGTCTGCGGCGTCGACCGGATATGGATCCGGGTTTATGGTAGATGGCCCTTCTGGGCTTATCCAGTCGCCGGCTTGGTCTCCCAGGATGATGGTCTTAGAATAGAAGAAATTGAAAGGATCAAAATACCATATGCATGCAATTAGGGCAGCGATGATAAGCAGTAGGATACCGCCGATGATCAGCAGAGGGCGGTTTTTATCGAGGAAACTGGGTTCGTCGGGCATGATATAGCTTCGTGTAACCTGTTGATAATGGATTTATCGTAAAATTGCATATAAAAGGATATTCATGTCAAATTAATAATCTATTTTCTGTAATTATTACGTGTCGGTGTCCTCATGGGATATTACTGAATATGGAACTTGGGATCGGCTGTGCCAGCAAATGATCTGGGTGCCGATATTTAACTTCTGCGTGGGTCGTCCGGATCGAGCGGCTGATTTGCGATCATCGGAGTGCCGGGGTAGCGGCGTCCCCTGGGCTTTAGCCGTGGGGGTAGTCACAGCTCTGTTATACGTTGTAACTCTGGCGACTTTAGTTTATCACATTGTTTTATTTCCGATAGCTATTAAACTCCACACCCCCAATAATTATAAAAATGTCATTATGTTATTGTAGGACTGTATCTCAGGAGGATAAATCAACATGGATAAAAAATTCATCCCCGTCATAGCCTATGGTCTGATAGCTATCAGTATGGCAAATATATTGCTAAGCATAGGCATTATAGCAATGCTTCTGGTCATGAATAACAGCATCAGCAGCCAGCTCTCCGGCGCTGCGAACTCTCACGCGACCATTCCTCAGTCGAACAATACCTCATCAGCTACACAAACTAACGGCATGATTAATAGCGATGATCAGGCCGTAGAACGGAATTCCTCTGGCGATCCGGCCAACCCATCATTAACACGTGAAACCAATATCACCGGAGCTAAGAATAAAACCGTAAGCGGCGATCTTCAGACCGGCATCGATCAATTACCTTCCAGCGGTCAGATGCCTCAGCCTTCCAGTGGCCAGACGGCGCAAGGTGGTTCTTCCGGTCAGGCGTCTTCAAATGGTCAACCGTCTTATGGTGTTGCGCAGAACTCTTCAAGTTCAGGCCAGGGCCAGTACGCCTCAAGTCAGATCCCCTCTACCAGCCAGATGCCGCCCAGCAGTCCCGCCCAGCAGCCATCAAGCGGTCAGATACCGCAATCAGTGCCAAGCCAGCTATTTACGGGATCTACTCCTGTTTCCTCCAACTCCAGTCAAAACTCTCCGGGAACGGCGAAATATGGCCAGAATTCAAACGGTTCCGGTCAGGCATCATCAGATTCGGGCCTCAATTCGTCCAGCTCTGATCCGAAGATGACGGATGACCAGATCTTATCCAGCTTGCTGCAACCATCTGCCATTGGTACAGGGGGAACGCCGACAGGTAGCCCATCGACTGCCAGAAGTTCTGCATCCGGAGGACAGCCCACTGCGACGACTTTGCCATCCTCATTTGGCTCATGGGTTTTTAATAACAGCAAACCCTTTGGCAACGGCATATCCGGTTAGGATGGTTGGCCAATGGGATGGAGAAACCCATATGATTTAGCCGCGGAGGGGGATCCACCCCCTTGAATCCCGTGAATTAATTTCTTTAAACTCCGTGCCATGGTCATCTAACCTTTATCACACCGGCCGAACGTGCTATGTCCTAGTGGACTTGCCACCAGACTCAACTCAGGCGGTTTCTACGGGAGCCCGTAGAGTAAACGCTGAACGAATCGATTGAAACCGGCCCAACCGCATTAGGTGGCAATGCGCTAGTGAGAAACCATAAAGCCCACGGTTAAAACCGCGGGAGCCATCACAATATACAAAAGGGGATAGTCTTTTGTTGGGATTCAATCCGTAGCGATGCGTGGACCTGAGAAATGGATCCCGTATCGACTCGACCAATAAATTTATTATATCCAGGTCAGGTTAATATAAAAGCACAACTATCCAGGCGTTAACATGACCATGGGATTCAGAGAATTCATAGATATGCAGCGAAAAGAAGGCAATGTGTTGGACGTGACGAAGACGATATCCCCGATCTTCGATGCCCCCCGTATGGCGTACAATGATCGGCGCTGTATAGTCTTTCACGACTGCTTCGGCCGTAAGGCGGCCATGAATGTGATGAACTCCAGGGAAATGCTCGCAAAGGCGATGGGCATCACCCAGGACAACATTATCAACAAGCTCAGCTCCGTACGTTACGATGGCGAGATTCGGCATGTTGATGATTCCCCTATGTTCCAAGTGAAATCCTCCAGGGTTAGCCTGAGCACGTTGCCCATCATGAAACACTTCAAGAAGGATGGCGGCCCATATATCACGGCCGGCATCGTTGTTTCAAGGTACCGGGACATGGTCAACGCGTCGATTCACCGGCTTATGGTCGTCGATGAAAACACCCTGGCCGCCCGTCTGGTGCCGCCTAGGCATACCTACGTCATGCATAGAGAGGCCGCGAAACACAATGAGCCTCTTCAGATCGCAGTTGCAATCGGCGTCGATCCGCTGACGGTCTTCGCGGCGTCGACCCGAGTCCCGGAGGGAAAGGAATGGAGCTATGCGGCCGCGCTCCATGGAGAGCCGCTGGAGCTGGTGACCCTGGATAATGGGATTGAAGTCCCGCACGCCGAGATCGTAATCGAGGCGAGATAGACCCTGTAGAGAAGATCAAGGAGGGCCCGTTCGTGGACATCACCGGCTCCTATGATCATATCAGGTCGGAGCCTATCGTGCACCTGAAAAAGATGTACTCCCGCAAGGATCCAATCTACCATGGCATCCTGCCTGGCGGGGCGGAGCATAAATTGTTAATGGGCGTGCCCTACGAGCCTTTGATCTACAAAGCCGTCGGTGGGGTTACCAAGGTGAAAAACGTTATGCTAACCGAAGGTGGGTGCTGCTACCTGCACGCGATCGTTCAGATCGAAAAGCAGACCGAGGGCGACGGCAAGAACGCCATCATGGCAGCCTTCGCGGCCCATACCAGCCTGAAGCACGTGGTCGTCGTAGACAACGATATTAACATTTTCGACCCGGCGGACGTCGAGTATGCAATTGCGACACGAGTTAAGGCCGATAGGGATGTGATGATCATCTCCCACGTACGTGGCAGTTCGCTTGATCCGGTCTGCGAGGATAATATCACCTCCAAGATGGGCATAGACGCGACCAAGCCGCTGAAGGCGAGCGATAAGTTCGAGCGGGCAAAGATCTAAAAAGAGCCTCCTCTCTGAAAAAGTATTTATTTTCACCCTGGGTTCTTGGTTCCGGATTAAATGATTATGGGCGCTTCGGAGAGAATGCAAAGGGATAACACCGGCTCTATGTATAACTTTTTATGCGATGGCTGCCGCCTCTGCCATTCCGGCGCCAAAATGGTGTTATTTATCACCGGCGTCTGCAGCAGGGGTTGCTTCTACTGCCCGATCTCTTCCGAGAGAAAACACGCCGATGTCACCTATGCCAACGAGCGTAAGGTGGATTCTGACGTGGATATCCTAGAGGAAGCCAGGCAGATGGATGCTCTTGGCACGGGGATTACCGGCGGCGAGCCGCTGGCCAGGCTGGATCGTACCCTCTACTATATCCGGCTGCTGAAAGCGACGTTCGGCAGGTACCACCATATCCACCTTTATACTTGTACTGCACCTTCCGCGGAGGTACTTGGACAGCTAAAAGACGCCGGACTTGACGAGTTACGGATGCATCCGCCGGAAGAGCTCTGGGACCGGTTTAACGGCTCAGCATATCATATCGCTTTGAGAATGGCAATTGAACTGAAGATAAGCGCCGGTATAGAGATACCTGCAATTAAAAAAGTGCCCGAGATCGAGGATGTACTGATCGAAACGGGCGCGTTCCTGAATCTGAACGAGCTGGAGTTCTCGGATATGAATAGCGAAGCCCTGAAATTCAATGGATACATTTTCAGAGACGAATTCTCAAACGCTGTGCAGGGCTCGGAAACGCTAGCGCACGAGATAGTTTTAAATAGCAAAGCAAATATTAGGTATTGTTCCTCGCGTTTTAAAGATGCTGTTCAGCTGCGGGAACGGCTGAAGAGGACGGCGTCGAGGATGGCAAGGCCGTTCGACGAGATTACCGGCGACGGTACCGTCGTTTATGGCGAGATCAAAGGTGACATCATAGGGGCGCAAAGACAGTTGCAGAGGCTCGAAGTTCCCCGGGATATGTACGCCTGTATTGATGCGGACCGTATCGAGATCGCCTGGTGGATCCTTGATGACATTAAAGAGGAGCTAACGGGGACGGAGAAGTCCATAGTCGAAAGGTATCCCTTGAGAGACGGGCTGGTCGTGGAGAGAATACCTTTATGATTGATGACAATTTACACTCTATAGATTCCTATACTTTATTATTTGGGAGTGGTCACTCTGAATAGCACTGAAGACGAACTTGTACTCGTACGCATAAAGGATTATCTAAGCAGGGACAAGGATGGTCGTCGCCGTGCTGTGCTGGAGATGTTCCTCGAAGGCGGTCCATATGAGACGAAGGATATCGATGATAGGCTTCGGGAGAATAATTTCGACATAAAAAACAAGGGCACGCCGGCTATGGTGGGGCTTATGGGTTCGAAGACCGGTATCCTGAGCGTCGACGTCACTGGTGACCACAACATGTATTCGATCAAAGAAAAATACAAGCGCCTGGTGAAAGTTGCGCTGACCGAGACCGAGAACACGTGACCATGTCATTAAAAATCAAGGCGTATAACCTTCTCTTTTCCAAGTGGTATGAACATATTCCGATTTTGTATCGCTGGTACGAGATGTCGATTAAACATGAGATCATGAGCAGCCCGATTCCCCAGCACATCGCTATTATCATGGATGGGAACAGGCGTTTCGCTCGCAGGATGGGGGAGACGGTGGAAAAGGGCCATATGTACGGCGTGGATACCACCCAGCGGGTTATCAAATGGTGTGAGGAAGTCGGTATTAGGCAGCTGACTTTGTACTCATTTTCGACCGAGAACTTTCAGCGTACAGAAAAGGAAAAGCAGGCGATCTTTGAGCTTATCAAGCATAGCCTGAAGAAGTCTCGGGAAAGCTCCGAAACTCGCGATTATAAGATCCGGATCACCTGTGTAGGCGACATCAACATGCTGCCCGATGATGTTAGGCGTGAGATCAAAGAGGTGCATAATGCTACGGCCAGCTATGATCATTTTTTCCTTAACTTGGCCGTGGCCTACGGCGGCCGCCAGGAGATAGTGGATGGGGCCGCTAGGATAGCCCAGATGGTCAAAGATGGAAAGCTTTCGCCCGAGTCGATCACCGAGGGCACGTTGGATGAATACCTCTATTTTGATAAAAACCAGAAGTCCAGTGTTGATCTTATTATTAGAACCGGAGGCGATGAGCGCACGTCGAATTTCCTCCCGTGGCAGTCAAGCGGCAACGAATGCGCAATCTATATATCAGCGCCCTACTGGCCCGAGTTTCGCAAGATCGACTTTTTACGGGCTATCCGGGCTTACCAGAACAGAGAAAGGGACCACCGGGTAAAATATGCGCTGCGAGTGATCAAGATACAGAAACTGGCCGGTAAGGTCGTGGCGAAAGAAATTGCGGACTATCTGAAGTCCGGCCTGAACCTATCGGAGGACGAGGCCGATCTGGTTCTGCAGGATCCCCATGTGGTACAGGCGTTGAAACGTGCGGCACAGTGATGGATAGCATATTGACGGATAGTATACTAATACTTTCAAAACGCTCAGCTCTCCTTTATATCCATCAGTATGCTATCCAGGTAATAGTATGAATTCCACTCCAGCCCCCGATCTTTTTCAGCTTAAAGGTGATAGTAGCCCGTTTGGGGGGCCGGAGCCGTCGCTGTGCGTATCTTGTAAAGGCACTAAAATGTTGTGCTCCAAAGCACGATGCCCTATACTGGTCAAGTATTATGCAAAGATAAAGCATGCGACGCAGATCGATGCGACCTCCATCTATGGTTCCGCCCCGGGCGTTTTTGTGGGCCGTCATGGTTATCCCATGGTCTCTATCGGGCCGTTGGTACCACCCATCCTGGGCGATACCTCTGAAATGGATACTCCTGAGCGGTGGATCGGGAAAACGATCGATGATATCGTTGGGTTTCGTAGTTCTCTGGTCAGGGGGCTTTACAGGGTCAACGTGAGAAAGCCGGAGCAGTGCGGAAAGATCATCGACGACATGACTATGCTTTCTATGGCCAGGGATCCGGTAGATACAGCGGCTGAATTTTACCGCAAGCCGTCGGGCAGGATCGAACTGGATGACGAAGTGCAGCCTTTCGGGCCGTCCGCTCCGTTGAAAAAAGCGGACATCGGCAATTTCAAGCTTGATCATCGGATAGAAAGGGCGTTTTATGATGGTGATCTGATGGCCAAGGATGCAGTCCTCGAGCTGTATGGCAGCGATACGCTTGTGACTCGCATACAGCGTGCGTTCAGCATGGGTGCCTTCGGCGCAAAAAAGTCTCGACGTATTGTGCCGACCAGGCAGAGCATCACCGCTGTTGATAGCATTGTGGGCGAAGCGCTGATGGCTCGGGTACGGGAGTTGCCGCTGCTGGATGAATACCGGGTATTCGAGAGCTGGCAGCTTGATAACCGGTTCATCGTCCTTATGCTCCCGGAGCCGTGGAGCTACGAGCTGGTAGAAGCATGGTATCCGGATACGGTGTGGAACCCCGCGGGCAGGGACATCATGATCATA
>DATHCY010000025.1:0-18488 GCA_035319305.1 Methanocella sp. | reverse complement strand
GGTTCGCTGAAATATTATAGTTGGCTGCTCAGAAACAAGGCGCTGTTCACCGCGACTGTGACTGAGTGTATTAACTCAGCCTTTTTTATCACATTCTCCACGTTCCTTACTGTTATGGTGATCACCAGTTTAGGCCTGAGCATCGCGATGGCCGCTGCGCTGATCTCGATTAGAGGCGTCGCTAACATTCTGGTCGTCTTTTTCGGCGGGAGGCTGCTGGAGATCGATCATAACCGTCTCTATGTTGTCAGCTTCGCCGCGTCCGCGATAGGGCTGCTGTTGCTTGGCACGGCGAAAAACGCTCCGATGCTCATGCTGGCCTCGATCATACTGGGGGTATTCTCCGGTGTTATGACGCTCGTCACATTTACCCAGGTCGGGAGCACTGAAGGGGAAAAAGGCAAGATTGCGGGCGTCTTCTCTTTCGGACAGAAGATCGGTACGGTGGCCGGGCCGGTACTGGGCGGAATTGTGGGCGGCCTCGTCGGCCTCCAGGCCATTTTCCTATGTTTCATCCCTTTCTTTCTCATCATGGCCGTCTACAACCTAGTCGAAGAAAGGAGAGCCCTAATCACGGCAAAAAAGAAAGACATCTGCAGATCATAAAAGAGACTATGAAGACGAGGGCGTATCCCAATTTTTTGCCGTGAAAAATTCTAGTTGGCCTCTCCAACGTTCTTGGGCTGACCCACAATTTTTTTTCACGGCAAAAAATTGGGATACGCTCGGCATAAGACGAACCGATAGGGTAAAGGGGTGGGTTGAAAGTAAAGTATGGGCCGATGGGTGGAGTTCAAGCATTAAACTTCTTCCGGGTCAGGTAGGACGGTGGGTTGGAAGTAAAGTATGGGCCGGTGGGTGGAGGGGATTTGGGGACGGTTGGTGGAGCCTGGGTTTCTCTCGTTACAATCACCGCTGTTTAGAGTAGTCTGTCTGGTTGGGGTGCGTTGGGATTGGGTCTGATCTCTTTGCCTGTAAACTTGATCCGCTCCTCGATCAGGCGTATGCCTCTGGGGGTGATGCCGAACATTGGCACTGAATCGCCCACTTTATACGCTTCGCACTTGGCACCATACTCTCGGATGAACTTCGATGCGCAGCCTGTCGCGATGTCAGCGTATTTATAGACGAGATCGGCCTCGTTTTCCGGCATGCTGGTGGTATGGACTACGAAGGTGTAAACGTTCACTCCTGGGTGATGTCGTTCGATCTCTTTTAGCTTTCGGGCCTCTGTGCCGTTGATGATCGAGACCGCTATGTTCCTGTAACCCATAGTTATAGCTTTCTCCGCGCCCGCGAGTTGATCGATCTTCGCTGTCGCGGGGTCTAAAACATTCTCTTCGCCTACCTTCTCGATCAGTTCCGGGATCGGCGTCGTGCTGACCAGGCCGGATACTCGGCCGCCGATGCCTTGCACTGTCTCCGGGTCGGTGACTACGAGAGTGCCTGTACCTTCGCAGACGATCACTGCAGCGTCGACCAGTTTTTTCGCCATAGCAGTACAGACGATCTCTGATACGCCGAAGGAGAGGAAATCCTTCATCTTCAGGATCCGTCGGGGCGTGCACATGCCAAAATCTTCGATACGGAACTGCATGTTCTTGGCGATGGCCTCCTTATCGATCTTCTTGATGCCTCGGTGCTTGTCGAAGATCGGACAATAACTGATCTGCGGCTCCCCAACCTCGACGACTTTACCATCCCTGATGACTACTCTAGCCTTGCCCAGGCCTTCGATTACATGTTCGTCCATTTTCCCACCTATTGCAAAACGATTGGAACTTGATAGCTGATGTGTTCACAATACCACATAATGGTTATGGGTATGCTGGCGTCGAGAGTTATAATCCGCCTCTCGGGTAGTGATAGTTGGAGTACGGCAAGTTGTCTTAGCCGACACGACGATCACTGGCCATCCAATCTACGCTATCGTCACCAGCAGGATTCGCGGCGGCTTCATAAATACTTTCAGACTGCCGATGAAAACGGTAGAACAGGGAAGCGTCCGGGCTGCCGGTGGCTGCGGGTACGGCAATTGTCGGAAAATGTTTAAGTATGATGCAAATCTTAGTGATAATACATTTAACCGGAGGATACTATGCCAGCAAAAGTTGACAAAGAAACCTGTGTCGGATGCGGAACGTGCGTGGATGCCTGCCCTGAGGCGGCCATCGAGATGGAGGAAGAATTCGCGAAGGTGGACGAGGCCCGTTGCAACGACTGCGGAACATGTGTCGAAGCTTGCCCCACCCAAGCTATCGCATTAGAAAAGAAATCTTAGAAAAGAAATAATTACATCAAAAGCAATAATCAGATGAGCGAGCATTATGATCAAAGCGGGAATACTCGGGGCGACAGGGAACGTTGGCCAGCGTTTTATCCAGCTTCTGGCAAACCACCCATGGTTTGAGATCACAGCCCTCGCCGCGTCAGAGCGGAGCGCGGGCAAGCCATATGAACAGGTCGCCAGGTGGCGGCTTGACACCGACCTTCCAGAGGAAGTGAAGGGGTTGACCGTCGTCCCCACCAAGCCCCACGATGTCGATGCGGACATCGTATTCTCGGCCTTACCGGCCGAGGAGGCCGTCAAGATCGAAGCTGAGTTCGCGAAGGCGGGCTTTATCGTATCCTCAAACGCGAGCTCATTCCGCATGGAGAAGGACGTCCCCTTAGTGATCCCCGAGGTCAATCCGGAGCACCTCGGCCTAATCGATGTCCAAAGGAAGAATCGCGGATGGGACGGCGCGATCATCACCAACCCCAACTGCAGCACCATCATGATGGCCGTAACACTTAAGCCGCTTATGCAATTCGGAATCGAGAACATCCATGTCGCGACATTGCAAGCGGTCAGCGGCGCTGGATACGAAGGCGTGCCGTCCATGGCGATCATGGACAATGTCATCCCCTATATAGGCAGCGAGGAAGGCAAGATGGAGACAGAGTCGCTGAAGTTGCTGGGCGAATTCGACGGTAAAGCGGTTAAAGACGCGCCCTTCTGGGTGAGCGCGGCCTGTCACCGTGTCGGCGTGCTGGACGGACACACCATGTCAATCTGGGCCCGATTTAACAAAAAGATCGCCCCGGAGAAGGTGAAAGAAGCAATGATCAAGTTCGATCCTAGGCTCTCCGACCTTCCGACATCGCCAAAGAAAGCGATCATCGTGCGCGAGGAACCGGATCGACCCCAGCCCCGTATGGACCGCAACCAGGGGAACGGCATGAGCATCTCCGTCGGCAGGATCAGGGCTGGCAGAGCCGACGCCATACAATACGTATGCATGGGCCACAACACGATCCGTGGAGCTGCTGGCGCCAGCATCCTAAACGCCGAACTTTTGAAAAAGAAGCGTTACCTATAAGCCCCAAAAATTAATGTTTTTTCGACCGTAAAATAGCGCTGTTGATCTGAATTGGTGGGATCAGCGGGTAAGTTACATGATCGGCCGGGCGACGCCGCGGGGACATAATCATTATATCGCTTGGACTCTTTAGAGAAACTCGATATGATTAAGATCATCTTTCTGGGAACAGGAGGTTCGATTCCCACGCCGAATCGGGGAATGCCGTCCTTTATGATCCAGCGAGAGGGCGAGCGTATACTATTTGACTGTGGGGAGGGGACTCAGCGGCAGATGATGAAAGCCCGCTCAGGATTCATGGATATCAGCACGATCTTTCTCACCCACTTCCATGCGGACCATACCCTTGGATTGCCAGGGTTGCTGCAGACTATGAGCTTCCAGGGGCGCGCTGAAGCTCTCCATATATACGGTCCGGAATTTGTCGAGGATTTCTGCAGCCTGCTCAACCGGATCGGGTATTTGAGCCTCGGCTTCCCCGTGTTCGCCCACCAGCTAAAACATGACGAGGTCGCCCGGTTCAAAGGCTACTCAGTACAGGCATTTCGCACCTTCCACAGCGTCACAGCCATCGGATACGCTCTGAAAGAAGACCTAAAGCCCGGGCGGTTCAACAAAGCCCGCGCCCTGGAGCTCGGCGTGCCTGAAGGGCCTCTGTTCTCTAAACTCCACCGAGGCGAGACAGTGACGGTCAACGGTCGGGAAATCACCAGCGCGGAAGTAGTCGGAGAGCCGCGGCCAGGACGGACCATTGTATACACCGGGGACACCGTCGCGTCCGAAACGTTCCTACCCTACCTGCAAGGAGCGGACGTCTGGATATCGGAATCCACCTACAGCGACGACATGGCCGATAAGGCTACGGAAACACTCCACTCGACCGCGGGCACTGTAGCCGATCTAGCCGCCAGAGCCGGCGTAAAACACCTCGTGCTAACCCACATCAGCTCCCGATACTCGACAGACACCACGCAGCTGCTCGAAGACGCGAAAAAACGATTCGAAAACACAATAGTGGCAGAAGACTTCGTAGAGATCGAAGTGCAAACCGATAACTTATCATCACCATACTAGTACTCATGACATCCTCCCACAGGCCTATCCGAGCTTTAGCCAGGCTTTAGCTTGTGGGTTTTCGTTATTCCTGTACTCCGCTCACCATAAAATCTGGGGCGCCCCCATTTTTGTGGTAGACGGGTTGGGGTCGAGGTATTGTGGTGGGAATGTTGGCGTAACTGTCTTTTGGGGGTAATGGCTTTATTCGGCAGACGAGAAGGTTTATTATTGGCCGGCCCTCTTTCTCATCTATGCTTGATGAGTGTGTTGGCGGCCCTGAGAAGTACTGGCGGTTCCAGAAGTTTGATCGGCTGAAGTATACCGAAGTCAACGACTCGCTCAAGAAGCTGACTCACCTCACTGCTCGGGAGTGGGCGATAGCCAGGTTATGTGCGGATTTTAAGAGTAATGGCCGGTCTCAGATGACTTGGATCGGCGAGAATTTGCCGGATCTGGTCCCGTTTATGAATGAAAAGTACGCCCGGCAGGATGTGTCGTCTGCGGAGGCGGCGTTCAAGCGAAAAGTGGTGAGATCAGGCACCACGTTTTTTTATGCCTACTATGCCGGCCTGATCTCTATTGAGGAGATGCTGGAGATGGTTCAGGGTATCATCACGAACATCGAGGAGCTGAAACGTATCGAAGGTAGCGAAGTTTCGGATTCGGGAGAGGAGACTAGCACCGATGTTCAGGTACTTATGGCCGAGACGCTCCGGCGTATCACGGACAGACTCAAAGATGGAAAATAGTGTGGGTGTTGTGCAAGCAAGCTATTCCTTGTATATGGAAAGAATTTACGTGAGTAATACCCTGGGGGGGTGAGCCTATGTCGAGTTTTTGCGGTTTATCTTGGCATATCAACAATGGGCATATTATAGGGCTGCTACGATCCGATCCTTATTCTTTCTCGCCTCGTATCGGATCCGGCCGATGTTGGAGCCTTTCGCTGCCACTATGGCTAGTATCTCGTTCTCGCTGATTAGCGAGAGCATGATGGGCCCGCTCTCGAGTTCTACCAGCACCTGTTCGAAGCTGCCCTTATTAAGTTCGAGGCCCATGGCCTCAGACGTGCCGACGCTGGTCGAAGCCATGGCGCCTAATGCATCGGCATCAATCTTGATGTTGGCCACGTGCTCGATGACGAAGCCATCCCGGCCTACCACTGCGACCACGCTGATTCCCTCAAGTTTTACTATCTCTCCTAATACCCTGCGTAGCATTTTTTCCCTCCACACATTTTTCGTTGATTTAGATTAGATAGATCGGACGGATTACAGGATGCACATGACATCCTGAATGATCGTTAACTAATCCAGATTTATTGCTTATACAACGATTACTACTATATATAATTCACGATAGGCGAGTCTCGGGTGAACAATAGAGGTCGTGGAAGAAGGATCGTCCTGCTGTGTAATTTGGTGGGCTATCGAGTTTCGCCATCCTGTCAAGCGGTAGGAAGGTTCTCACACGGTTCTTCCGGGAAGAAGAGAATGAGGGGGGTGGAGAAGACTGTTGAAGGCGGGGGGAGCGAGCTGTCGAGCGGAGAAAAAGGGCGTGTCCCAATTTTGCTGTAAAATTGTGTGTCAGCCCAAGAGTGTTGGAGGGGCCAATGTAATTTTACAGCAAAATTGGGATACGCTCGAGAAAAAGGATTGGTGGTTCGTAGGTGCAGGAGTGTATTGCTAATAAGAGGCGTGATTTCGTACACTGGTTGAGTCGTTCTCTTGTCGATGGGTGTGGTGTCATCGTCTTTGAGTTAGACGACTACCGTATGGTGTTCAGGGATGATTATGGGTTATATGGTGTCGGGGGTGGGTTTATCCTATTCGTGGGGTTTCTTTGTTTTGTGGTCGTGTTATTTTGAGGATTGTTAATTGTTACTTTCTAGTCGGTTGATACATAACATTTATATTCGCTGTTGCGAGATAATAACAGGTTGGGTGTAAACTAGGAGGATTTAGTATGGATGAAAGCGGCATTGGTAAGGTGAGCGTAGGGCAGATATATTCTTCGTTGAGGCGTAGTAGGGCTCGTATGGATTTGTATCATCGTCTTTGTGATATTTATCCGTCTCCTGCGACTGTGAAGGATTTGTCTGTGTATACTAGGCTTACTATGGTGAATGTTCTTGGTGCGTTGGTTGGTGAAAAGGACTCGTATAATTCGGATTATTCGTTGGTGGGGATGGGGTTGGTTGAGTGTTTGTCTGTTGTGAGTTATGGTGAGACTGTTGAGGTGTTTCGTGCTGCGGAGCGTGGGTGGGAGATGAGGAGGGTGATCATGGAGTATGCTCGTCGTTTGAATTTTTTGGAGATCGAGTTGGAGCGGGCGGAGGGTGCGGGGCGGAGGGTGTGGATGGAGTGATATAAAGATAGTGGTGGGGGTGGATCTGCTGTTGGGGGGGTTTGTGTTGGGTTTGTTAGTATTGTAGGATGTCTTTGAATTTTTTCAGCGGTGGGAACTTTAGTGTCTCGTCTTTGATTGCTATGATGGGTTGGTATGTGTCGATGTCGCTTTGTTGGATGAATGGTGATAGGAAGTCTTGGGAGTTCATGTAGTTGATGGAGGATCCTGAGCATAGTGGGTTGAATGCTGGTAGTACTAGTATGTCTTTGTTTTTCCAAGTTTTTTTTCCGTATAGGAAACAGGGTTCTTTTTTCAGTTCTACGTCTAGGGCGGGGTGTTCGTGGCCGATCACGATGAGTTTGATGTTTTTATCGTTGGCGTGGTTTGGTATGGTGTCGCCGTGGGTGAACATGATCCCGTCGGTTGTGTAGGATGGTTCGCTTGTGATGTCGATGTTTTGTAGGGCTGTTTCTAGCATCTGATCGTGGGAGCCGGAGATTAGGATTGTCTTGTCGGTTGAGGATAGTAGTGTTGTTATGATTCGATCGAAGGATTTTTTCGTGTTTTTTCTGAGTTTGCCGAATTCGTGGAGTATGTCTCCGTTTAGTATGATGGTTTTTGGCGAGAATTGTCGTGTTATTGTTTTGAAACGTTGAATCAGTTCTTTTTCTTCGTTTAGGGGCATTCCGAAGCCTTCTGCTTGAAGCGCTCCTTCGATGCCTATGTGGATGTCTGACACGGCGCAGATTTTGGATTTCGGGAAATATGCTGCGTTGGTCGTGTATTGTATTTTCATGCTGAAATTTTCTCCATGACGCGTTGGTGGAATTCTTTTAGTAGTGAGTTTTTGTCTTCGGCCAGGACTACGTCGGAGGCGGATAGTGAGGCGATTCCGAAGCTTAGTGGGCTTGGGGTTTCTACTGGTATGATTGTGATTTTGATTTTTTCTTCTTTTATGTCTTGGATGATCTGTTGGATGTGGGTTATCTCTAGTTTGTCTTCGATGATCTCTCTGTAGGCTTCCTCTAGTACTGCGAAGTGTTCTAGTTTGTGGGCGTAGGATAGCATCATGTCGGCTGATACTTGTTGGCGTCTGGCGCTTTTTTGGTGGCCTTTGTAGTTACGCAGTATCATGAGTGATCTGGTGGCGTTGATTCGGAACATGCGTTTTAGTAGTTGTGATTCTTCTAGTGAGAGGCGGAGGAGGTCTCTGATTGTGGTTTCGTCGAGTGATGTGATGTAGTCTAGGATGTCTAGTTTTTTGGATAGGGGGACTGAGATGAAGAATCCGCTGTCGCTGACGGATAGGGTTACGTTGCTGGTGCGGCGTCGGGAGGTGATGTAGGCTATTGCTCTGCTCAGTCCGTCGTTGAATGGTCTGCCGTAGTTTGATTGGAAGTAGTAGTATCTGCGGAAGTGGGGTTTGTCTATGTGTTCTTCGATGATTATGCGTTTTCTGGTGGAGATCGAGTCTTCGCCTGTGTATCGGACTTGTTCGTCGAAGATCTGGCAGATGCTTTCGGCGCTGTTGTCGTCGAGCGGGTATGTCTCGTGGAGCCATTTTTTGGTGTTGCGGTCTCCGATTCGTCTGGCCATGATGTCTCGAAAGTCTAGGATGTGGAGCGCTAGGTCGAAGGAGAGCGGTAATCGTTCCGAGAACCATGATGGTACGGTGGGGCGGCTGTTGGATGGGTCTACGTAGACTTTGCTGCCTCTTCTGTATGCGAATTCGTAGAATTTGCCGCCGAGTACGAATACGTCGCCTTTTTGTAGTTTTTCTAGGTATTGTTCGTCTAGTTTGCCTGCCCATTTCTGGTCGTTTCTTGTGATGACGTCGCAGGAGAATTCGTCCGGGATGGTGCCGATGTTGGTGTAGTAGATCATTCTGGCTAGTTTGCCTCGGCGGCCTATCTTGTCGGTTTCGGGGTCGTACCAGATCTTGCCATAGATGTTCCGGTCTTCCATGCCTGGCAGGTTGCCTGCCAGGTAGTTGATTACTTGCATGAAGTCTTCGTCTGTTAGGTTTCGGTAGCAGTAGCATCTGTGGACGATCTTTTTGACTTGGTCTAGTTCCATCGGTTCGTTGATGGCCATACCGAATATGTGTTGTGTTAGTACGTCTAGGCAGTTTTCCGGGATGTTTACCCCGTCGATGAAGCCTTCTTGCGCCTTTTTAAGCATGACTGCGCATTCGATTAGTTCGTCTCTGTCGAGCGCGATGACTCGGCCTTTTACTACTTGGCCTAGGCTGTGGCCGGCTCGGCCGACTCGTTGCAATAGTGCGGAGACTGATTTTGGGGATCCTACTTGGATTACAAGGTCTAAGTAGGGCATGTCGATTCCTAGCTCTAGTGATGTTGAAGATGTTGCTACCTTGATGGTGCCGGCTTTGAGTCGGTCTTCTATGTCTAGGCGGCCGCCTTTTGAGAGGGAGCCGTGGTGGCAGCCGGAATTTTCTTCGTTGTAGAAATCGGGGTAGTCTCTGCGTAGGTGGTAGAGGATGCGTTCGGCGCCGCTTCTGGTGTTGGTGAAGATTAGTGTGTTATGGTTTTCCTGGATCATGTTGTGGATCATATCGTATAGTGCGTGGTTGATTTCTCGAGCGGAGGTTTCGATGAGGTTGGGTACTGGGCATAGAAGTTTCAGGTCGAACTCTCGGACGAATCGTGTGTCGACCACGGATATTTCTCGGGTGGCATCGTCCTCGCGGCCTGCGAGGAACTCGGCGATTTTATCTAGCGGTTCTACTGTGGCGCTGCAGCCGATGCGTATGAATGGGTTTTGGGCGACTTCTTTGAGGCGTTCTAGCGCTAGCGAGAGGAATACTCCCCGTTTCGTGTCTGCCATGGAGTGGATTTCGTCCACGATTACCCATCGTACTGTCGTGAGTTTTTCGACGAATTTTGGCGAGTTTAGCAGTATGGCCAGAGTTTCGGGGGTGGTGTTCAGGATGTGGGGTGTTTTGCGCAGCATTGAGGCTCGCGCGTCGCTGGGGGTGTCGCCGTGGCGGATGGCGTGGTGGATCAGTTTTTCGTTGCCGTAAAGTTTGCTGATGGCTTCGAGGGGTTCTTCGAGGTTTTTATGTATATCGTTCGCCAGGGATTTTAGTGGGGAGATGTAGATGCAGTAGACGCTGTTTTCAAGTCCCTCAGAGTTGGCTAGCAGGAATAGTTCGTTGATGATCGCGGTGAATGATGAGAGGGTCTTGCCCGAGCCGGTCGGGCTGCAGATGAGCACGTTTTTTCCTTGGTGGATCAGCGGGATTGCTAGTCGTTGTGGCGGGGTGAAATAGCCGTTGTTGACCTTTTTTTTGCTGCGGAAGGTCTGGGTCCACCATTTGCGAACTGACGGCTCGAACAGGTTTAGGATCTCGTCGTCTGTGTGGGAGAGGGTGGCGTAGCTTACGGAAGATGGGGGTGTAAATGCTTTTGGTCTCTTCGTTGTTGTCATATGCGAACCTGTTGTAGATGCTCTGTGGTCAGCCGGACTAATCTCGGCTGCTACTTCAAAATCTTTCCCTGTGTCCGCGGAGAAAATATCGTCGCGAAACAGCGAATTTCCCCTTGTAAGTTCTTGGTTGTATTTACCGGTGCCTGGGGATTGTATCCTGGTGGTTGTATCTTAGTATGATGCGTTGTCTGCACGATTACTTTCGCCGAGCCTCGTACAGGAAACCATTAGATAGGTTGATGACTATGTTACCATGATGAGTGTGATATTCGCCGAACCTGGGCTGGAGGGGAAGCTGTTCAGGCTCCAGCGGATCTTGCGAGAGCTGGGCAGCGTTCTCGTCGCGTTTTCGGGGGGTGTGGACTCGACGCTGCTGTTGAAGTGCGCCGCGGACACGCTTGGCACGCAAAAGGTCGTGGCAGTTACAGCCGTTTCTGAGATTACTCACCGGGAGGACGTGGATGACGCCAAAAAAATAGCCGATGAGTTGGATGTCCGCCATATTATCATCCGGTCTGACGAGGTGGAGAATAGGGATTTCGCCGCTAACACGCCAGAACGATGCTATATCTGTAAGAGGGGTCGGTTTGACCGGCTGGTAAAGCTGAAGGGAGAGTTCGGGCTAGAGTATATCGTTGATGGTTCTAACACGGATGATGCTTCAGACTACCGTCCGGGCGAGAAGGCTTTGAGGGAGTTCGGCGTCCGCAGCCCGCTCAGGGAGGCGGGGCTCTATAAAAGCGAGATTAGGAAGCTGTCCAGGGCTATGGGCTTGCCGACATGGGATAGGCCGTCCAGGGCCTGTATCGCGTCCCGCATCCCCTACGGGACCGAGATTACGAAGGACCGGCTGAGGATGGTGACGGAATCTGAGAAGGCGCTTCATTGCCTTGGTTTCGCCCAGGTCAGGGTACGGTACCATGGGGATCTGGCGAGGATAGAAGTACCGGAAGTGGAGATCGGAGATGTGCTCAAGTATAGAAAAGAGATCGTAGAACTGTTGAAGGGCGCGGGCTTTACCTATGTGGCGCTGGATATTGAGGGTTTTCGCAGTGGCAGTATGAACGAGGTCTTGCGGAGGGTGTCGGAGTGAGGGTGCTATACGTTGACTGCTTCTCAGGGATCAGCGGGGACATGTTCCTCGGCGCTATGGTGGACATGGGCGTCGGCCTCGAGGCGCTCTCTACCGGGCTTGATCGGCTGGGAATCCCCGGGCTGAAGGTCGTCGCTATGAAGACCGCGAGAGGCGGGATCGCCGGGACTAAGGTGGATGTTCTCGCCCCGGACACTATGCAGGAGCGTCATCTGTCCGATATCACAGGTATCATAGATGGCAGCGGTCTTTCATCGAGAGTGAGAAAACGCTCCCGGGCAATCTTTCGGAGGCTGGCGGCCGCCGAATCGAAAGTGCACGGTATTTCTATGGAGGAAGTCCATTTTCACGAGGTTGGGGCTATGGACACGATCGCCGATGTCATTGGCGCGGCCATATGTTTAGAGGAGGCGGGCATCGAAGAGGCATATGCCTCCCCGGTCAACGTGGGGAGCGGGTCCGTGATGACATCCCACGGTATGCTGCCCGTACCGGCGCCGGCCACCCTAGAGATACTATCAGGCATACCCATCTACTCGACCGGAGTACACGCCGAACTAGCCACGCCGACCGGCGCCGCCATCCTCGCAGAGATCTGCAAAGGCTTCGGCCCCATGCCAACCATCCTAGTGGAGAAGACCGGCTACGGCGCCGGATCGAAAGAGCTAGAGACGCCCAACCTGCTGCGAGTCATTACTGGCGAATACACAAACCGCCCCGCATCCGCCTGACCTCAGACTCTACCATACGACGATCGGCGCACTATACTAGATCATCCCCGCTAAAGCACGTGGGCTTCCATCTCACACACTCACCCCCTAAGGGGATGGTCACCCCGCTTTTAGCCGATAATCCCGGGGCATAGAAGAGCTATTGACAGCGTTAATGTCAACATCAATCTTACTGTCACCAAAAGAGGTATGGGTCTGCGGCTTGCTACTCGCAGAGCGAAAATGGGTCGGCGGGAATGTGACGGGTTTTGCTGGAGTAGTCTTTCATCGACTGGTCGGTTGGTTGGTTGGGTGTCCCTCGGCTCTTTGGTGGTATTAGGGGCGTCGGGGTCGATTTGGAGTTTTGGGGGGGGTTGGTGTGCTCTGGTGGGGTTGGTGAGGCTTGATTTTCGTTGTTGTAGTTTGGTTTTTTGTTCTGTGTTTGGTTGTTAGTTCAGCGTTTTTCCTTGCTGGCTATGTATCGGCCTATTTCTTGTTGTAGGTAGCTTGCCACGTATGGTAGGGCGGCGGTTACTATTTGTGATTTGATGTCGGTTCCGGGGTTTTCGGTTCTGATGGGTCTTGCGGGTGGGACTTCTCTGATGGCGGGTTTGGGGGAGGCCATTTTGATGATTTCGTATATGATTAGCCCTGCGCCGGCTGCGGTTGCGGTTGCGGCGATTGGGTGTTCTTTGATCGTGTTTTTCGCGGGCGTGAGCAGTTCGGTTGGCGTGTTTGCTATTGTTGCTTTTACACGGAGGAAGGATCGTGCAATCAGCGCTTCTGTTAGACGTAGGTCCTCTTCGGTTACCTTAGATTTTGCCACTTTCGATCAGCTCCGTGGTTTTTGGCGTTTTTAGGACGATCTCTCGTGAGAATAGGATGTATGCGATGGCGATTGCGATGATGAGCGCGGCCAGTCCGATGCCTAGCAGTGCGGCCCATAGTGGTATTAGGGTTGAGACGAATAGGATTGCTCCGATGACGATGGCGATCGCGCCGGCGACCAGTAGCGAGGCGAGCACGGACAGGTAGATCACCTGTCGCAGCAGGAAGTCGAAGGGATCGAAGACGTAGTGCTGCAAATACAGGTCGGTCTTCTGACGGATATAGAGGTCTGCATACTTTAATAGATCGGCGACCTCTTGCTCCACAGATCGCTGCTCCCCTCTGTTGCCTGCTTTTTCCATTTTCCCACGCTCGGTCAGTCGCGTCTTGTTACTACTGAGCCGACTATGTATCCTACGCCTACGGCGATTAGGATCGAGGCGAATGGGTGCTCCACGATGAAGCTTTCGACCGGTTCGATTTTCCGGTCCATGTCCGCCTTGAACTGCGAAGTGCGGCACTCTATGTCGTTCAGGATGGACTTGACATCCTGGCCTCTTACGGTCAAGTCGGCTTCCCTGAGTTTGCGTGCGGCTTCTTCGAGCGCGTCGGCTGTCTGGACCTTGATGTTTTCAGCCTTTTCCACAGTAGTATCCACTATCCGTTCTGCCTGTTCCGCCATATCGATCAACAATGTTAAATATATTTGTTTATATATAATAAAGTTTTGTTACCGATTACACGCCCAGCAATAAGGGAAGAAGGATCCACAGCGCCCCAAACCCCCACCCAACAACACCCACACCCAACAACCCCAACCCCAACACAGAACACAGAACACAGAGAACAAAAACACAACAAAACACACGAGACCGAACCACACCGATCCCAAAGCCGGCTATCCCCGGAGCTTACCCACCGTCTCCACCATAGAGCCCAACGCAGACACCAATACATCCTCATTGCGAAATCCTCCAACAATCTCCAGAAGTTCAGCATCTTGAAGGCCCCGCATCTCCCCAGCCACATCAATCATACGCGGGACAGCCCTGACAATATTATCGACAATAGTCACCGTCGCAGCCTTAGCCGACCGCGACACCGGGTTAAGATCAACAACAATCACCTTCTTCCCCATCCGCACCAACGCCTCACACCTATCGCCATCCTCCAACGGCACCAACACCACATCCGCAGTCCAAACACCCTCACTAGAAGCCTTCGCCCGATCATGCGAAAGCCCCGGAATAAGACGATCAGGACGCTCCCCATACAACCGCTCGCAACCACACGACCTGAGAAGATCAGCGATCCTGCGAACCCGCTCCTCAGTCCGATGAAACAAATTAACCTCTATACCCGCACCCACAACTTTCGCCAGCCTAACCAGACCCGGAGCTGTTAGCGCCGCCGCATTACCATTAACAGAAATGACCGGATTCTCCGCCAACAACATTAAAGCAACCGCAACCCCCTCAGCAGACGCCGCAGAAGGCGTAGTCACCTCCCCAATAAGATAATCAAACGCCTCCCCCCTACCCTGCGCAATAAGACCCTGCATACTCACAATGCCGTCCCCGACGCCCTTTACCAGCAACTCCCTAACCATAAGCGACTGGTACCTTGGATGATCCCTGGGAATATCAGTCATGAAGAACACCAAAGCTCAGAGAAGAACAGAAGCATCAATTACGTGAACCGCCACACCCCGAAAGGCCAACCCCAAACCCATAGAAAAACACCCGCCACCAACCTCTAATGGTACAAGCATAATCCCAAAATCCAGGACAAGACCCGGCCCATACAACCGCCAGCACACACAGCCCTTACAAACAGACGCTTCCGCGCATCACTAATAACCTAATATGAATAAAGCGGTTAAAGACTAAATACTTGATCGACCAAGACTCGACAACACAACACAAAACAACCAAACTTTCTCCCACCCCACACTCACTCACAATAACAAGACCGCAAGGTAGAAAAAACCCACCGACCTCAGCCATGAGAAAACCCACCCCACAACCCCACCTAGAATACACAACTATCCATACATAACGCTCAGTCGGATAGGGACCCAACACAAACACTGAAATATTTTGAGCGCTGGCGGGCCCCTGGTTAGAAGGGGCGTGGAGTATGCCGATTTGCCTGCAGTTTTGACATATCAGCGGATGGTCAATGCACTCAGCAGAGATGGTTGTTTGTAGACCGCCCGTGGATCAGTAGCTCTGTCCTTTAGTGGGGTAGTTCACCGTAACGCTCCGCCAGTAAAACAAAAAACCTTATAGAGACAAACTTATATACGTCTACGACGACAACGAACCCAGTTCTATTGTTATCCAGCGAGGACGTCATAGTATGGATTTTAAAGCTATAGAAGAGAAGTGGCAGAAGCGTTATAAAGAGGCGAAAGTGTTCGAGCCTGTGGCTGAGCCGGGCAGGCCCAAGTATTTTATCACTTTCCCGTACCCCTACATGAACGGCTATTTCCACATTGGCCGGGCCTTCAGCGGTATCCGTGCCGAGGTCTTAGCTAGGTACAAGCTTATGCAGGGCTACAACGTCCTGTTCCCGTTCGCTTTCCATTGTACTGGGACGCCCATAGTCGCCGCGGCCGAGCGCATTGCTGAGGGCGAAAGGAAGCAGATGGACATCCTTCTCAGAATGGGTATCCCCGAGAATGAGATCCCGAAATTCGCGGATCCGGTATACTGGACTGAGTTCTTCCCCAGAGAAACTAGGATAGACCTAGATCGGATTGGCGCCGCCATCGATTGGTCCCGATCATTCATCACCACCTCGCTGAACCCGTACTACGATCACTTCATCCAGTGGCAGATGCGAAAGCTGAAATCGGGTGGGTACATCGTCATGGGCGAACACCCCGTAGTATGGTGCCCTAGATGCAAATCCCCAGCGGGCGACCATAGCCGGCTAGAAGGCGAAGGCGTCACCCCTGAAGAGATCTACCTGATCAAGTTTAAGATCGGCGACATGATCCTACCTTGCGGCACCTACCGACCGGAGACGACCTTCGGCGTGACGAACCTATGGCTCAACCCAAACATCACCTACGTCACCGCCAAAGTCGACGACGAAGTCTGGATCGTATCCGAGGAGACGATCAACAAACTGGAAAACCAGAAGTTCAGCATAACAATCATAGAAAAAGTGCCCGGAAAAACGCTTATCGGTAGAAAAGTCCTTAACCAAATCACCGGCGCAGAGATACCAATTCTACCAGCAACCTTCGTTGAGCCGGACGTCGGCACCGGCGTGGTCATGTCAGTGCCCGCCCACGCGCCATACGACTACGCGGCGCTCCGAGACATCGAGAACGACCCGAAGAAGTACGACCTGGAAGAGAACATCGTCAAGGACATCAAGCTCATCCCGCTAATCACCATCGAAGGCTTCGGCAAATACCCAGCGAAAGAGATCATCGAATCCATGCACATCAAAGACCAGAACGACCCCAAGTTGGAAGAAGCCACCAAAGAAATCTACAAGAAAGAGTTCCATACCGGCCTGCTGAATGAAAACACCGGCAAATACCAAGGCAAGAAGGTCATGGAGGCAAAGGCCGAACTAGTCTCAGACTTCATAGGACAAGGCAGCGCCGCGATCTTCTATGAACTGCCGGAAACCGTAGTCTGCAGAGACCTAACCAAATGCGTAGTCAAAATAGTCTCAGACCAATGGTTCATGAACTACAGCAACCCCATCTGGAAAGCCAGCGCACACAAGGCCCTAGACAAGATGAAACTCTACCCCGAAAAATCCAGAAAACAATTCGACTACGTACTGGACTGGCTCAAAGACTGGGCATGCACCAGAGAATACGGACTAGGCACCGAACTACCCTGGGACAGACGATGGGTAGTAGAATCACTTTCGGACTCGACCATCTATATGGCATACTACACCATCTCAAAATACCTGGAGAAAGGAACGCACGGCATCCAACCCGAACAACTCACCGACGACGCCTTCGACTACATATTCCTCAACATCGGCAATGCTAACACCGTCTCAAAACAGACCGGCATCAGCACAGACCTGCTAAACACCATGAAGCGAGAGTTCGAATACTGGTACCCCTTCGACCTGCGCAACAGCGGCAAAGATCTAGTACAAAACCACCTCTCCTTCTGCATCTTCAACCACACAGCAATCTTCCCAGAGAAATACTGGCCAAAAGGCATGAGCGTCAACGGCTTCCTGCAGATGGAGGGACAGAAAATGTCCACCAGCAAAGGCAACGTATACACACTAAGACAAATCTGCGACACATACGGCGCTGACGCCACAAGACTAACACTAATGTACGGCGGAGAAGGCCTGGAAGACCCCAACTGGGACAGCGAATTCGCCCGCAACGCCGGACCCCGACTAACACAATGGTACGACTTCGCCACAGAGAACCACAACAACGGCAGAGACGACGAAAAATACATCGACAAATGGCTCAAATCAATAGCAATCAAAACCCTCAAACAAACAAAAGAATCCATGGACAACATGGACTTCCGAACCGCCATACAACGAGGATACTTTGACATGCAACGATACCTGAAATGGTACACACGAAGAACCCCCACACCCAACAAACAACTAATAACCTGGTTCATCGAAACCCAAACCAAAATCCTAGCACCCTTCTGCCCCCACATATGCGAAGAAATCTGGGAAAAAATCGACGGCAAAGGATTCATAGCCAAAACCACATACCCAACATGGGACGAAACCATACAAGAAAACGCCATCGAGAAGTCAGAAGACTTCATCCGAGACGTGATCGAAGACATCCAAGAGATCATCGAAGTCGCCCAACTCAAAACCGCCAAAGAGGTCATGATATACACAGCCGACGCCTGGAAGTATAAAGCACTACAGACAGCCTCCGGCAAGAACATGAGCGACGCAATGAAAGACGTCATGACCGACCCAGAGATGCGAAAACAAGGCAAAGAAGTCAGCAAATACGTTAGCAAAGTCGTAGGCGAACGACTAATCCACTCCGGAGTCAACGAGAAAGCAGTGCTAGACGAAGCGAAGGACTTTATCTCCAAAGAAGTCGGGATGAGCGTCTCCGTGAACCCCGAGGAAGACCCGGAGAACAAGCGACGACACGCAATCCCAGGCAGACCAGCACTACTAATCAGATAAAAACCGGCAAGACCAAACGCTCACCAGCTTTGCCTTTACCCTTTTTTCACAGCCAAACCGATAAATTTATAGCGTATAGGCACCATGATTGTGCTGGATTTTAACAGGGCACGTAGATCAGGGGTAGATCGCTTCCTTGGCATGGAAGAGGCCTCGGGTTCAATTCCCGACGTGTCCACTACACCCTTTCCCCACATCCATCCCACTTTTCTGTAACCCAATACACCCCAACACCCCAAATCGACACAATTTACGGCAAAATCGACTCCCCCAAATAGATCCGCGTATCATGGGCGAGGTCGGTTAAGCCAGGAGGCCGTGAACACCTTGAAAATCGCGACAAACCCGGCGCTCTTCCTTATTTATCACCCTAAGGCCTTAATTCCATGAAGGGCTTAATTATTCATCCTCAGGTAGATTATTAAGATATTCCTTAAAAGGGAGTGGAATATCTGGTATTTTCCACGT
>DATHCY010000024.1:0-16899 GCA_035319305.1 Methanocella sp. | reverse complement strand
TCGTAGCCTGGTACTAGCCTCTTGTAGGAGTTGGTGCTGGGACTGCATAATGCCAGCAGCGCCGGGGCGTGGGTCAGCAGGCCGCCGATATAGTACAGCGCGGTCTGGCTGAGCATGGCGTAGCCGCCCTTGTCATGGAATAGTGGCTTGCCGGACTTCCACAGGCTCTGGTGGGTGTGCATGCCGCTGCCGTTGTCGCCAAAGAGCGGTTTCGGCATAAAGGTCGCAGTTTTACCATTCCTCGCGGCGACGTTCTTGACCACATACTTATACTTCAGGACTTTATCCGCCATCTTGACCAGGGTGTCGAACCTCATGTCGATCTCGGCTTGGCCAGCGGTGGCGACTTCGTGGTGGTGCATCTCGATCTGGATGCCGACATCGTTCATGGTGCTGACCATCTCGTTCCGTATGTTGTGTTGGGTATCGGTCGGAGGCACGGGGAAGTAGCCTTCTTTGAACCGGACCCTATGGCCCAGGTTGGGCTGGTTGCAGTCGCATTTGCTGGAGTTCCAGATGCCCTCGTTGGAGTCGATCGAGTAGCCGGTGCCTTTGTATGGGGTTAGGACATCGTAGACGACGCTGTCGAAGACGAAGAATTCAAGCTCGGGGCCCCAATAGCTGGTATCCGCGAAGCCGCTGTCGTTCAGGTACTGCTCGGCCTTCCTAGCAATATGCCTTGGGTCGTTGTCAAAGGGCTTGAGTTCTCCGGGCTCTTTTACGTCACAGATGAGGGAGATCGTTTTCTCCTCGATGAACGGGTCGATGAACGCGGTCTCAGGGTCTGGCACGAGCAACATATCGCTTTCCTCTATGCCCTTGAAGCCACGGATGCTCGACCCGTCGAAACCGCTGCCTTCTGTGAAAATGTTGTCGCTCAATTCGGCGATCGGGTGTGTCTTGTGTTGCCAGATGCCAGGGACGTCGATGAACTTGTAGTCGACATACTTGACCTTTTCCTTCTTGATTAGGTCGAAAACCGCTTTGATCTTGTTGTCAGAAGCCAATTTTATTCCTCCACCAATAATATGTAATTTGTGAGCAGTAGGAAGAGCACTTCCTACTGAAGAAGTAGAATATCTACTGCATGTATATATATGTTTCTGGGTTTCATCATGTTTTTATGAATAGTACAAGGCGATTGACAGTAGCCCATACGCCGAAAAATATTATGAGACATTATGCACAAATTATGAACAGTTCATAATATCGTATGTTAAAGGAGGACTGCGGGGAAACAGGAACTTAGGGGAGGGGCCTGAACACGAACCGCCCACCATATATTAACCATAAATATTAATCAAACTCCTAAATTAACATTATAAATCAACTTTAATTGTATATTATTACCTAATTTTACAAATAGGTCGATATACATGCCATTAACCCTTAAAAATTACCAATTAAACGAGAAAAGATATATAGTTATACCATTCAGTCTAGATTTGAGAAAACATGAAAAACGAGAGGCGGATTAAAGTCGATTTTCCTGACGTCGATCTATCAAAAGAAGATATCTCAAAGGATTATATCGACGCCGGCAAAGCTGTAGTTGAAGAGGGAAAGGTGCAAAGCATTGACGACTTCATCAACAACCTCGAGGAGTACAACCGTCTTCAATATCGGCTCCTCGAAAACACGAAGCAGCTCTGCAGATCCATGGAAAACATGGTGGATAACGACTTCATTGTCGTGAACGACATGAGCTCGTTTTTCGAGGACATCGACCGGATCACCGAACGGATGGATAGCATGATTTACTTCGTCCCCCGGGATGAGGTTTTACAAGTCCTAGAGGACTACCTATCCCTACATCAACGCCTCTTCAACAAACCGATGTTCTTCGTCGAATCAGGCTGGAATAACCTTACCCGGTACGAATGCTAAAAAAGACTAAGTAAGTGATTGAGCGAGTAAATAAGTGAGAGAAAGGGCCCTACCCAGAGATCGATGGGCCTTCGACGTTCTGCCAACCTTCAACCCCATTATACCTGATCATGCTATGAACAGCCCCGCCTTGTGCTGAATCCTGGACATATGACCCGGGAAGCCCCGAAGAGATACAGCACAACCTCATCTCGGCCACAGGCGGCTGTATCGATTTTGCAGAAAGTTGATAAACGAAGGGTGAATAAACTGTTATAGAGCGCTATCTTGGCTGCAATTTGATTTTTAGCCGCAGCAGGCGCTGCACGGCCCGCGACGGGCGGATTCCCCTCGGCTCTCGCGTCCGTGCGTTCTGCACACTACCTCAAACGCTTCGCTCCATCCCAGACAGTATGGTAAAACTTATGCCAATTCAGAACTCTAATACTCACAACCCCTGGTGAATCGCTTGCTGCTCCCGGATGTACAATCACACACCCCCTCCGTCCACATCGGCCTGACCCGGGTGGGCGTTACCGACGTCAAGAAGATGGTGGAAGTCGCCCGCAGAAACAAACGACCCATTATACTTATTCCGACGTTTGACATATTCGTGGACCTGCCCTCAAACCGAAAGGGCGCCAATTTATCCCGCAACCTAGAGGCGATCGACCGGACGCTGGAAGACATGATCAGCCGACCCATATACAGGATCGAAGACCTCTGCGTGGATATCTCAAACCGCCTGCTAGACAGCCACGAATACGCGACCAACGCCGAAGTCCGTATGCAAGGCGAATACATGATGAAAAAGAAGTCGCCAATGACCGGCATGGAATGCCAAGAAGTCTACGACATCTACGCGGACGCGATCGTCACACGAAACGGCATCATCCGCAAGACAATCGGCGCTAAAGTCATCGCAATGACCGCATGCCCCTGCGCCCAAGAGATCTCCCGAGAGAGCGCATTCAATAAGCTAAAAGCCCTTGGAGTGGATGACGCCATCATCGACGAATTTCTCGGAGACATGCCGATGCCCACCCACAACCAGCGAGGTATCGGCACCATCATGATCGAATCAGACGGCAAAGTGAAGATACCAATCGAGAAGATCATCCAAGTCATCGAAAACTCCATGAGTTCACAGATGTACGAACTCTTAAAAAGAGAAGACGAGAAGTTCGTAGTAAACACCGCCCACAAGAACCCCAAATTCGTCGAGGACTGCGTCAGAACGATGGCAAAGAACCTCGTCGCGACGTTTCCGAAGCTGCCAAATGATGCAGTCATCACTATCGAACAGGTCAACGAAGAAAGCATACACCGACATAACGCCTTCGCAGAGAGAAAAGCCACATTCGAAGACCTCAGAAAGGAGGTCAAAGCGAACAAAGCAACCGCCGCCGGAAAAGCAACTACCATAACGAAGAAGAAAAGGACAAGCAATAAAAGCTAACGCCCCATAAACTTACTAATACAAATAAAGCGCGAGAAACACGAAAGAGACAGCCGACGACCCCCTAAAAGAACCCCCATGAACCCTGACAACTCATTAGATCTTTTAAGACAATACGAGGCCAATGGAATGGAATTCCCTCTGCTGAAACGAAGAGGTGAATACACCCCCCTGAATCCAGCAAGACAAGCATATGGTAAGCGTATGATAAGCGTATGATAAGCGTATGATAAGTGTAAATGGTCGAATATGTTACTATGCTTTGAAGTTCCGGGTATGCGATTTTTTGGGTGTGCGTTAGAATCGTGTTCCGCTCACATCTACGAGGGCTTTCATCACAGCGTTGACATAGGGACAGGCTAAAAGTATGGATAAACCTTAGAAGAGGGAGAGCGTATAAGGTGAACGCTCAATCGAAATCGGGAGAGAAGGGGTCGTGGGGGTAATTGGCGGTACAGTATTATCAGGTGTCACTTCGGTTTTGAGACGATGCCCGCATCTTTTTATATAGCTCTTCTACCTCGGTGCCTTCCACGAAAGCTAGATCGTGTTCGTCCGCGTATTTCCTAGCGTCTGCCTTGGTGAGCGCGTTGCCTGTCTCGCCGTCCATCATCTCGCACATGACCATCGCTGGCGTGACGCCGGCGGCTCTTGCGAGCACGATGGAAAGCTCGGTTTGACCGCGTCTGTCGCTCAGGAGGTTAGGTGCGGTACGTAGCAGAGGAACGTGGCCCGGAGAGCGGAAATCACGTCCGAAGGGGATCTGATTGCCATTTAAGGCGCTTTTCGTGATCGTTGCCAGTTGGGTGATCGTTAGTGCCCGATCATTATCGGTAATGCCGGTAAACGTTTTCCTGTGGTTGACCCAGAGCGAGAATGACGATTTTGAGTCGTATGGTATGTCCCCTACTTTTTCGTACATTGATTCGATCGCGCTGAACCCGTTACCGCAATTGCCCGCTTGTTTTAGCACGTCAGCGATATACGGAATGCCCAGCCTGCTGCAGGCGATCGGGTCGATGGCCACACAGATAAGGCCGCCGGCGTCGTGGCGGAGCTGGTAGATGAGCCTTGGCGTCACAAACTCGGCAGGGACCACTAGATCGGTCTCTCGTTCACGGTTATCAAAGTCATATAGTAGTATTACCTGTCCCTTGCGGAGCGCCATGATGGCATCGTCTATCATTCCAGCTTCACCTCTACTTCATCGCCGTCCTTAAGGCCGAGCGAATGTCTCAGTTTTATGGGAGCGATGATTTCGATCAGGTTGGGCGGATAGCTGGTCCGGTCCGGGCGTATGATGGCGCCACCGACTCCCATGATACTGACCGGATAGCATTTGCACCCGCCGAAAGTCCTGTTTTCACCCTGAAACCCATCGATTTTGATCGCCTCGTGTTCTGACGGGGTGAACGGCTCGGTCAGCCGAATGTTCAAGGTGCCGGGATACGGGTCAAAGTCGAGCTTCTCCCGGAACTGCTGGCGGTATCCGTCCAGCGAAATGTAGTACTCTCCCTCGCCGAGCCCGGTGGTCACTTTACCCTTCAGCACCTTACCGCCCCCGTTCTCGAAGACCCTGCAGTAATCATGGTATTCGGACCTGAGGCACACGATTCCCTTTTCCGTGAGCCTGACCTTCTGGCCCTCTGGAGTGACCACTCTCGTAATAAAACCTTCTTCCTCCAGGGACGACAGTCGCCTGGCGGCGGTCTGAGGGCTCATGCCCAGCGAGGTCGCTAATATAGAGGAAGACAGACTCACCTGCTCCCTATTCGCGCCCATCAGGGCAAGCAGCTTCAGTGTCTCGACTTCCATATAGCTCCTCAATTTTAAGATGCTTATCACCTATGACATACGAATATATAAGCTTTCTTGTTAGCCATACCTTCAGGTAAAAACGGCAAGTATTCCCAGCAGTTAAGTAGCGCCCATCCAGCCCCAGCCCCGGCAGCGGATCTGAACCGGCTCCCTAAAAATGAGATGCTACCACAGACGGATCGACCCGCTTCGATAGACCGGGAGCACCATATACTCATTGATCGCTGTACAAATCAGATCAATATCCCTACCAAAGCCGAACGACACCAGTTTTTTTCCCGAAGAGGAATTCCTAATCCCCTCCAACAGCATGATACCCTCAGCGGACCGTGACACCGCATGAACAGCGGACTCGACTCCCACCCCACTCACCAGCTCCGCCTCAATCCTCTCGATCAGTTCCGCTGCATACCGGTCCTCATCAGACTTCAGCGGCGCTCCCGAAGCCAGCAGATACGCGTGAGACCGCCCTCTGATACGATCGGCTATGACCCCTGCATTCAACGTACTGGCGATGACACCCCCCTCGACCATTACACGGGTACCATTAGTGGTCGTCATCACCACGGTTTTGCCCCTGAGGTCGACATTGAGCATCTCTGTCGGCGAGTTCCCATAATCAAAGCCATCGATCCTGACCCCATGGCGTTCCCCAATAGTAATCGCACCAAGCTTTTCGCCCAACAGCAACGCCTCACCCTGATCTTCCACCGGAATGACCTTCTCCGCGCCCCGAAACAAGACCGCGATAATAGTCGAAGACGCCCTCAAGACATCGACTACCAACGGTATATCCTCAGACGTTCTTAAAAATTCGATTTTCCCTTCCGGGCCTACATAACACTTCATAACGATCCGGAAACTAATGCAATTATCAATACGATCCACTTCAACTATCTGCCAGCGCCCACTATCGTCTCCGCACCACCCCATCCACGTTACAAATACGATCAGTGCTTCAACTATTTGATGCTTTTCACCCGATACCTCACCCACCAATAACATTTACCAACATCGATATGAAGATCATCGGCACAAGGCTCCAGCATCGATCGGAGGGAGCCTTCATCATAGTAATTCTCGACTACCTCCACCATCCCCCCGCCAGGCATCCTCCTCAGCTTGAACGAGTCCTCCACGCCGCGTTTGACCAACAGCGTGCCTCCGACCCCCGGGACATATACATTGTCTGCCATGAATACCACTGAACCAGTACCCAACCGACCATGAAGACCCCCCAGGAAGCCATCGAGCCTAGTTCTGGGAACATGCGATAACCAGAAGTTCGCCAAGCCAGCATCGTAAGTACCCTGCACCGATGCCAGATCATAGGCATCGTGAACGCCGAACTCAACAACCCCAGGAGACAATGCCCTCGACCGAGCCACAGCCAGCGCCCTCGGCGAAATGTCCAACGCGACAATATGAGCAGCCTCCCGGGCGACGATCCCAGTCCAAAACCCGGTACCGCACGCCACTTCGAGGACATGAAGACCCCGCAGCGATTTGCACATACCAGCCGCCATAGCATTCAACTCGGCATTCCTAACCTGATCATTCCGACAGTACATGCTCTCACAGTCATCGACGACAGCACCATAATATTCGGAAACATCATAATTTTCATTAGGAACTTTGTTAGACATGGCACACCGAATGAATGGTTGATTTTTCAGAAATAAAATAGTTCGCGCTTTCCTCGCCGTACGCGCGCCACAAACCCCAACCTATAATCATTTTTGAAAGGTTTAGACTGACATAGCTTCACAGGAGTTATTAACCGAGCGCTTGTACCAATACTGCCAGACAAATACGAACGCTACAATATACTCAGACGATTAGACGATTGCAGAGGGAGGAGAGAGAAGCAGACGATCGCTGCTCTGTACTGTAACAGGTAACATAGATTGCGCAAATAAACACAGACTACTAATAAAAATGGGTGGATAGGAAGCCTTTTTCTATAGTATCTGTGTTTATTTGCGCAATCTATGTTACCTGTTACAGTACAGAGCAGCGATCTTCGTCCTTTCAGGGCTTCGATACAACCGCTCCATGCATCTCATCAGAACAATCCCTCCAGGTATAACACAACAATCATTATGCCCTGGTAAACAGGGACGGGGATAATGATCAATCCGACTCTGCTGAGCGCAAACCTTTCAAAACAATTATACACGTTCGGTATTACCTATGACAGGGTTACTGTGCTGAAAACAAACGATAGGAGGTTGAGGCCGGTTCCCCGCCCTTTACGATCGCCAGCACTCGCAGCCCTTGCAAATCGACTCTCAAAGGCGTCGTTGTAACCTGATGGGCATAGAGCGGTTAAAGGTTAAACAATTGACGAGCCTCAAGAGGTTGGATTCACTCCGTCGCTAAAACAACCGAGTTTTCTCAACCCCAATGGCCTCATTCCTATAATCATCACCCGATCCGGGGGAGCGCCGTCACAGTGACAGTTATGGTTAAAAGCCTGTGCTTTACTTATTTCTTGTACTCGGTGTAGCCGCACTTGCCGCAGGACACGCGGTCCTTGTGTGCCGCCAGGAACACGCCGTCGCCGCAGCGCGGGCACGACTGGCCCTTGCGGGTGACTTTACCTTCATTAATCTCATACATGCGGGATTTGGTCTTGTTACCGCCCTTCTTCTGGGCTCCGCCCTTTGCTGCCTGTGCAGCCGGTTTTGTCGGTGCTGCCATTCAAATCACGCCTTCTTCTCTTCTTCCTTCGGAGCGGGCTTCTTCTTTTCGTTCCTCTGGACGATGTGCTCGGTCTCAACTCTATTTAGCCGCTCTGGGGTCTCATAGATCTTCGCATAGCCGCGGGTCTCGCGCTTGCCGAACTGGGTTCTCATGCGCTCAACGATCACGAGCTCGGGCTTCGAGTTCAGGTAGGCTGCGATCTTATCCTTGATCTCCTGCCTTGACGGAGTGCCCAGATTGTGGCTGACGCTGAACTTGACCTCGCGCCTCTGCAGGAGCGGGTTATTCCTTTCTTCCAGTACTTTTATTTCCATACTTATCACCATAGATATAGATGATCATTTACGATTAACTAACGACTAACTGAGGAGATTACTCCTTATCCATCTCGTCTAGGAGCGCCATGGTTTCCTTCTGCTTTTCCCCTGTCACCATAACCACGACCACGCCTTCGCTGGGCTGGCCGTAGATGACAGCCGAGCCGATCGGCGCATACAGGCAGGCAGGGATAACGGCGAGGTCCTCTTCGCCGTCCACGAATATCCGTACAGGCACCTTTGAGTCCATGTTGTCCCTGACGATATCCATAAGTGCCGAGGTGACGATGCCGGCAGGGTTGCTAACACGTAGCTCTTTAAACGTGTGGTGAGACGTGCCTTTATGGACATCGAGATCGACGGGCAGGCGCATGGTCTGGTCGTCAACCAAACACATGTCAGGCACAACGCCCGCCTTGATCAGATAGTAAGTGGTCATGTCCCCGATAGAAATGATCTTCGGAGGCCTATCCAGGATCTTGACCACTTTCGCCAGGCAAGATTCGCCTTTACCCCTATACAGTGTACCAAAAGGGATCTTGAGCTTCTCACGCATCGCTGGCGTCAACTTATAGATCAACTCAGCGCACCTTCAGGGCGAACTTCCCCGGACGCTTTACATTCATGAGCCTAGCGATCTCGGATTTGACCGGATCTATGATTACCACATAGCCGCTCCAGTCGTCGCTGAGCGAGCCCGACTGGCACACGGGACAGACATCGCCTTCCAGTAGATTATGACACTCCCTACAGGCCTTCAGGTTGCTCCCGGCCTTGCGGGACTTAGTGTCCGATTTTGTCTTTGCCATTAGATATTCTCCAGAGAGATAGATACTTTCGAGTAGACATCTCGACATAGTAACTTTGAGTATATAAAATTAGTGGGCTCTTTGCGCCTTCAGCGCTGTCTGTATTTTTCATTAGCGCTTAAACAAAGAACTTGGTATATACAAAGCCCTCGGAAAGAACTGACCAATGCAAGCGCTTGTCCAGCTCGGTCCGCAGACACCGAAGCGCCAGTTATACCGGCCGGGCCTGTCGCTCCAACTTTCCGATGACTAGGACATACCCAAAGGCGCCGACGACCCCGAGGACGGCTGAAATCACGATACCAACCGGCAGACAGCAGCAGAACGCGTTGCAAATAGTGATCACCGGGAGCATCATTGAGAGCGCCGGCATTATGCTGTACAGCGTACCCATAGTCGAGGTAAACATCGAGACTACGGACATGATAAACATGGCGATGAATAGCGGGACATATGCGCTGATTCCCGCAATAGCTCCGAGGCCGATGCTGTCCTCTATAGAATATTTCGTCTGGCCAACCATCCTGATCGCGAATACTCCAGCCATGAACAGGCCGATGACTTCAACCGCCAGATTAAGCATCGACAATGCCATCGCTATGTAGTATTCAACGGGAGCCGACGGCTGGTTGTACTGTTTATAGGTGTAAGAATAATTATACGTGCCGTTTTCCCACATGTTTTTCACAGGCTGGGTTAACTGATCATTATAGGACTTCATCGCCGGAGTGGAGTTAAGCCACAAACCGGCAATACTTATAACCAGATAAATGACCGAAATGATGACCCCGCAAACTAGTCCGGCTTTGATCGCCTGAACATATCGCCTTTCCATCGTTTCACTTCAAAGATCAATAAACGGCTATAGCTTATATATTTATCATTACCAATAAAAGCAGCGTATATATTACATATCCACCAATGCAACAGATCTGCTTCTAGGCAGGCGACGACCCCCGTTTAGAGTAGTGTGGCGTGGGATGGAGAAACTCCATAGGCTTTAGCAGGTGGAATCCACCCCCCCCTTAAATCTCGTAAAATTTATTTAACGATTGCGGGTTGCTATGAACGCCCATAGCGTAAAACGCTGAACATTGACGGTGAAACCAACCTAGTCACATGGGCGGCGATGGCGCTGGTTGAAAGGCCAGAAGCGTGAGCATGTGGCGGCTCCCATGGTTAAAACGCACTCTCAGAACTCTGAACCCTAAGATTTAAAAGGTTAAGCGGCTCAATTAACCTCTGAGTCCTATGTCCCTGTATGTCACCCACCCCACGCTGGACTTGACCGGCACTGTCAGCGAATCCTTGAAAGGCAAAAAGATCGCACTGGCGGTCACGGGCAGCATCGCTGCCGTTGAGACGGTAAAGCTCTCCAGAGAACTGATCCGCCGTGGTGCAGAGGTGCAGGCGGTGATGAGCAAGGCGGCGCAGACCATCATCCACCCATACGCGCTTCAGTATGCCACTGGGAGGGTTCCAATTACCGAGATCACCGGGGACGTGGAGCATGTCGCTTACTGTGGGAAACGCAGGGAGGCCTACGATCTGCTGCTCATATCCCCATGCACAGCGAATACCATAGGCAAGATCGCCTCAGGCATCGACGATACCCCGGTGACCACCTTCGCCACCACGGCTATCGGCTCTAAGATCCCAACGCTTATTATACCCGCCATGCACGGATCCATGTACGATCATCGGATCGTGCAGGAGAACATTAGGAAGCTCGAGGATATCGGCGTCCGGTTCTTGACGCCGAGGTTCGAGGAGCACATCGCCAAGATCCCTGATAATGCTGAGATCGTGCTTAATACCGAGCGGATGCTGTCCGATTCTCCGCTCCGGGGCAAAAAGATCCTGATCACCAGCGGTCCCAACTTTGAGGAGATCGACCCCATCCGGGTTTTAACCAGCCGGAGTACTGGCAGGATGGGCATGGAGCTTGCTCTGGAGGCGTTCCGCCTAGGAGCCGATGTCACCTTGGTCCATAAGGATAAATTGGGAGTGCAAGGAATCCGGGACGTCTTCGCCGAGAGCGCGGCGGCGATGACGGACACAGTTATTAAAGAACTAAAGAGCGGCTACGATATTTTTATTAGCGCGGCAGCCATCTCAGATTTTACTGTGGAAAAGACGCGGGAAAATAAGATCAGTTCCGCAGGCCCGGTGACTATAACGCTCAAGCCGACGCCCAAACTTATTGACCTGGCCCGGTATGAGTTTCCGGTACTGTTCATAGTGGCGTTCAAAGCCGATACGGTCAAGGAGGAGGAGCTCGTCGAAAGGGCTATGGACCGCCTGGACGAATCCGGGGTGAACATGATAGTGGCTAACCGCTTCGGCGGGCCTCGGGATCCGGAGGTTAACGATGTCTTTATCATACGCCACGATGAGCCCGTGATCCGCCACGGCGGCAAAAAGAGCGCGGTGGCCTCAGCCATCCTGAGCGCTGTATCGGAGTACTTCCGATGAGGGCGTTTGCGCCGGCGCATATCACGGGCTTTTTCGTGATCTGCGAGGATCCTGACCCGCTCCGCACTGGCTCCTGCGGCGCCGGGCTGTCCCTCGATGATGGGGTTCAGACGGAGGCCGTCCTGTCCGAAGATGGCATGACCAGAGTCTTTCTAAACGGGGTGGAAAGCGAGGCCATCACCACGAGGACGCTCATCAGCCAGCTCACGGACCGGCCGGTCAAAGTCGAAAGCCGTCTTTCCATTCCCTCCGGCGGCGGCCTCGGTGCCAGCGCTGCCGGGGCGATGAGCACGGCGCTGGCCCTGAACAGGCTGCTCGGGCTGAACAGGACCTTCAACGAACTATGCTACGCTGCACACATCGCCGAGGTTACCAGCCGCACCGGCCTAGGCGATGTGGCAGGGATGAGCAACGGCGGGGTGGAGATCCGGCTGAAGCCTGGGGTACCGTTCGTCCTCGACCGGATCCAGATACAGCCTATGTATATTTACTATATCCATTTCGGCCCCATTTCGACAAAAAGCGTGCTCTCGGATGAACATGAGAAGGAACAGATCAACGAATCAGGGCGTAAGTGCCTGAAAGCTTTGCTGAAAAAGCCCACGTTTGAGGAGTTCATGCGACTGTCCAGGGATTTTTCTGTCGAAACCGGTCTGATCAGCGATAAAGTACTGAAAGCGGTGGAAGCGGTGGAAGCAGCCGGAGGTCTGGCTTCAATGGCCATGCTAGGCGACACCGTTTTTTCGACAAAGCCAGATGGCCTAAGGGAGTTCGGAATGGTAAAGCGGTCTAGGATCAATATGACAGGGCCAATAATGATGGAAAAGGGGCGATCGGAGTATTTTAACGACAGCTAGGACAGCCACAGATTAGACACTAACAGGATTATTCATGTAGATTCTTGTAGATTCTTGTAGATTCTATATGATATGTTCCTCTGGCCTGTGTTGCACTTATCGAATCGGCTCATTATTCTCTGATCATTGCGGTATCAGTCTATGTATTGCTGTCCGTTGTGCCAGGGTAACGCCGTATGTACCGTAAACGATATCATCCAGCCTTGCTATGAGGCGGTTGCCTACCGTAGGTTCTCTGAAGCTGCTGCTTTCGTGGGCTATCAGCTTATCTACCAGAGTCTCGACCTGCCTTATATCGCCTTCGTCCGGCACGATCACTGGAAGTGTCTCAAGCCATGTGGGCAGGTAATGGTAGTATCCGCCCCCGATCTGGATGCCTTTGTAGACCGTTCCGTAGATGAACGACATTAGTTCCGAATCTAGCAGTCCGGCGAAATATTTCATGGAAAAGGGCGAACTATCCAGGCGGTTGCCGGCGAAGCCGATTGGGTAGACGTCCTTGGACACATACTCGCCTTTTTCGTCGTATGCGGCTGTGATCCTTTTTGCATGCTGGCACAGGACGATCTTTTCCTGCAAAAAGTTTTCGACAGGAGGCAGCGGGTTACCAAGCCGCTTCAGCGACGCCCGGTCGTAGTTGATATAGTAGCCCTGCCAGTCGAACCCAAGACGGCGGACCTCGTTTTTCTTGGCGTAGCTCTCTCCGCCAAGATATTTGAACAGCAGCGGGCTTCCGCTGCCATCGAAACGCTTCCTCACGAACTGCTCTCGCAAGCCTTTCCTGTGGAACGAGACCGTCGACCTGAAGGAAACATATTCGCCGATCCGTGTCCCGCTCTTGAAAATAGTTTCAAGCATTTTTCCGAGACCGTGCCCCTCGGGCACGCAGAAGATCGTGGACATCTGCCCGACAGACTTGTAAAAGCCTTGGGCTGCAGGGACCGAGTCTGAGGATAAGAGCTCCTCGAGACGCCTCACCGATATCCTGGTCCGGACGTGGTGGCCTTTTTCCGGCGGTCTATTCTGATAGTAGAGCAGCAGCGGGTACACCGTCGCCCGGCTGAAGATGTCCATGCCCGAGAGGTCGGTCACCTCGAGGAGCGTTGTATGGTCAAGCAGGTACTCCCTCATCCGCTTCGCATAGTTGGCGACAGTGAATTTGTCTGGCAGGATCAGATGGATCTTTCCGTTATCCGCGACGAGCCTGTTGCACTGGCAGATGAAGGCCATGTACAGGTCGAAGGCGCCCTTCAGCTCCGGAAAGCTGGACTTGCAGATCGCCTTCGTCTGTGCCGGCATCTTCTTGGCCTCGAGGTACGGGGGATTGCCCAGGATATAGTCGAAGCCGGCTTCGTAAGCCCCTTTCCTGCACTTTATCCTGAACGATTCCTCGTCCTCGCCATTCGAGGGCCGGTTCTCGATCGCATCCGTGCAGAACACATTGAACCGCATATTCCCGGTATCCGCAAGCACATCAGGCCCGACTTCCCCCAGAAGGGTGAGGTAGAGGTTGATCTTCGTGATCTCGCAGGAGACCGGATTGATGTCCAAGCCATAAAAGCGGTCCGGAGCCGTAGCCAGGATATCCCGGCCAGAAACCCCACGGGATCGCTGTATTCTAACCACATTTTTCATCGCCGAGGCCAGGAATATCCCGGTTCCGCAGGCGACGTCAATGAACTTTCTCTCCGGCAACCGCTCGTCCACATCTAACGCCAGGGAGTCGACCATGTAGCTGACGACCTCCGGCGGGCTGTAGTATTCCCCGGAGCGCTGCCCGATCCCGTTCGCATGGAGCGAGTCCTCATAAGCCCTGCCCAATAGATCGAAGCTCGCCGGATCCACCACTTCAGGGAGGCGTATCCCAACATCCTCTGGCGTCATAACCTCAAAAGTATCGCAAAAATGGTCCAAGGCCGTGGATATCGCGCCTGAGCCATATCCATGGAGACGAAGGTTGCTTCCCGCGATCGAGCGGCCGAGCTGCCGCACCCACTTACAGAGGTCCGGAGCGGCGATGCCAGGGCCGGCGTCGATATTCAGGGCCGCCGCAGACTGGTATACACGATCCCGACGATGGATCAATGGAAACACCTGACACGCATTGATGCACCAGAAGGTTATTGGACGGTCGCTGAGATATAGGTTCGCTACCGTATCGACAATTAGAATCCACCCCCTCTATCCTAGCTCGGTTCGCATTGCCCAAAATAGCGTGATCTATTATCTAAAAGCGCGTTTGAGATGCCTGTAGGTGATTTTATGGTGGCATATAAAACACTAAACGTAGCTGATCTCGATATCTTTTACCGGGAAGCAGGCTCCTCAGACTTGCCGGCGATTGTATTGCTTCATGGCTTCCCTGCGTCATCCCACATGTTCAGGAACCTCATTCCCGCGCTCGAAAACCAGTTTTACCTGATCGCCCCTGATTACCCTGGCTTTGGCAACAGCTCGATGCCATCCCCTAGCAGATTCGAGTATAGTTTTGATCATCTCGCGGAGATTATAGACCAGTTTATCCAGATCCTCGGACTGGAAAAATACAGCCTGTACCTGATGGATTACGGCGCCCCAATCGGCTTTCGCATCGCAAGCAAACACCCTAGTCAGGTGGAGTCGCTGATCATCCAGAACGGCAACGCCTACGAAGAGGGGCTCCGGGAATTCTGGGTTCCTTTGAAGGCATACTGGAAGGATAGGTCGCCGGAAAATGAAGCAGCCCTGCGCAAGTTCCTAACGTCGGAGGCCACGAAATGGCAGTATACAGCAGGCACGCGAAAAGCGGAGGCGATCAGCCCAGACGGCCCGAACATGGATATATATTTCCTGAGCCGTCCGGAAAATGATCGTATACAACTGGACCTGTTCTACAGCTACGGCAGCAACCCTCCACTGTATCCGAAATGGCAAGCCTACTTCCGGCAGTATCAGCCGCCTACGCTGATAGTCTGGGGCAGGAACGACCCAATATTCCCAGCAGAGGGCGCCTATCCATACCAGAGCGATATAGAGAACATAGATTTCAACCTGCTGGACACAGGCCATTTCGCCCTAGAGGAGGACTGCGAAGCCATCGCAGATCATATCAGAAAGTTCTTTACCGGCCGGGTTCTCCGGAGGTCAGAAGCTTATAAGGCAGAGGCAAGGTGATAAGGAGGGAGAGCGATAAACGCTTACCTTGATAATGGAACGAACGAACTAACTAACGCCCTCAACTACCACGCCCCGAAGAACATAGCTCGCCATCCCGAAGCCTTGACTTTTGATTCGAGAAAAGTATCGCGATTCGCCCTCTCTCCAGTCTATTGATGGGACTACCGCCAATTATCCATTCAGGAATCGCCGGCCACATTCGCCGTCACCACGTATCGATATGTTGTGCGCGAAAGGATTCACGGATACTCGAGAAGGGTCTTTAAAGGATAGCGATCGCTCGCGACGCAGATATATTTCCCGTGCCTCAACTTGCGAATATAAGGAGGGTGAGGACTAACTATCCCCCCCTTTCCTTTGGGGGGTCTTCCGTCCCTCCGCGTTCCCGTATAGATAGATAGATAGATAAATATCTTGGGAAACACATTTCCTCCGGGAAAGTTTGATGTGGGATACCATTGTGGAGCCAATCTCCCGCTCCAAAAGAGCGAATTCTGGAACTGTGCAGGCGGTCTCCAATAGGGCGGGCGGACAACGGGGCAGTACTTTGTTATCTGCAAGGTTGATGGCGCCTATGTCCTGTCTCCTGGCGGCGCTGGACTTGGCTAGGTTTGTGATCGAGCTTCCTATTAGGTGGAGGATTCTGGGCGTTAAACGTGAGCTGCCGGTGCACACTAGGATAGGGTATGGGGTGATGCTAAATGCTATCACTGATATGTGGCTGCGGATCTCTGGCGTCGATGGGAAAGATCTGGACCCGAACGCGCTAGCTATAGTAAAGCACTTTATCGGTTATATGAACACGATAGACGATCGCCTTGACGGCCCTAAAAAGGAGGTTACGATTCTGCGTTTTAGTAAAGGCGACGAACTATGGGAAAGGAGGAAGCAGCTATTCAGCGCTATAGGACAGTATGATATACCCTTACAGAAGAAATTGAAGCGCACGGTCAGCGGGTCTACCTACAGGATGCTGAGGGCTACTGCGAAGCTTAGGGACAGAGGCGTTTCCGGCTTTGACGAGGCGCTTGCTGTTCGGGAGTGCACCGCGGGAGAACTGGCTAGGGTGACCGCTGAGCTGTTTAATGTCGCTCACGGGATCCCCCTCGGTAAGGCGAAAGTCATCGAACAGGTTTATGCGAGTGTAGGAATGATCATGCAGGTGTACGATGATGTGGGTGATGTCAGGAAGGATTCGGAGGAGGGGACCTCGGAAAACCTAATCCTGCAGATGCTTAATGAGCGGCCTGAAGAGAAGGCCAGATTGGCGAAGGCCCTTGTCAATAAAAAGAAGTGTACATATGATACGCTAACAAGGCATGCGCCGGAGACCGCCAGGATAGCAATGGATCTGCAGAACCGCTATATGGCGACCATCCCCGAAACGGACGGGTTCGAGAGGATCAAGCGTTTAGTTACTATCGCTGCATCCCTAG
>DATHCY010000023.1:0-19439 GCA_035319305.1 Methanocella sp. | reverse complement strand
CATTCCTGAGGTGCGTTAGGCCGGCCAAAAAGGGAGAGGAAACGTTTGAAGTCATATTTAATGTCGATCGGAATAAACGGTTACTAATCACGGTTCGAGACCTCATGACAAATCAGATTATAAAAAAGGATTTCCCGGTAGTGAAGCTAACTTGAAAGGAGTGGAATTTATGACGATGCAAGAATTAGAAGTCAATATTGACCGAGAGGGAAACGTCACGGTCAAGGTGAAAGGCGTTAAAGGTACAGGTTGTACAGAACTGACGAAAGCCCTGGAAGAGTCGTTAGGTGATGTGAGGGATCGAAAGTTCGCCAGCGAATATTATGAAAAGCCTAGGGAAGTTCGGCGAACTGATAAGATTCGTTAGGGTGAGGGCTTGACGGGGCGTGCGGGCTCCTGATGTATTCATCTATGTGTATAGTAGAACGGCGCTGGCATGATGCCAGCATGTCTATTATAATCCATGCTATAGGTTGTCTAACAAGCTATTTATATACAAACGATAAAATAGATATGTGTATAATAGTTACTGGATGACTCCCAGAAGGTTAGGGCAGGTTTGGTGTCCGGATCTCCCGTCGCCCTCAGGAGCATATTATATGTCGGATTACCGCAGGTATATCTCGGTCTTGCTGCTAGCGGCATGCGTGCTGATTGCGCTTTATGTTGACCTATTTATTGGCACTGAATCAATATACGCCCATCTTTTTTACCTGCCCATTATACTAACAGCGCTCTGGAACTATGAGAAGGGCGTATATCTATCGCTGTTCCTTGGTGCTCTCGACGTTATGACAGATATGTATCATACCGGCTCGATTACCCTAGACTCCTTGATCATCGCGTCATCATACCTGATAGTAGGCGTTATTATTGCGTTCGTTGCCAGGCTGAGAAGCCAGGCGTACTGTCAGCGGCTTTCGGAGGAAGACCTGCGCAGCAGTTTCAACAGCGTTAACGACGCGATATTTATCCATAGCTTGGACGGGAAGATCGTAGAAACCAACGACCATGTGGCGAGGATGTACGGGATTCCGACGGAGCAGGCGGTCAATATGTCGATCATCGATTTCTATAGCAGCTCCGGCCAGGCCAAGAATAGCATTAGACAGGCGTGGGAGAAGGTTCTGGCCGGTGAGGAACTGCTGTTCGAGTGTATGTCCACGAGGCCCATTGAAGGCTCTTCGTTCCCTGCTGAGGTTTGCCTTCGCAGGACCAGGCTGCGGGGTATGGATGTCGTTATAGCGGCCATCCGAGACATTACCCGGCGCAAGGAGGCGGAGGAAGGGCTGCGTGAGGCTCGGAAAAGGGCTGAGTTATATGTGGATCTGATGGGACATGATATCAACAACCTGAACCAGGCAAGCACGGGGTATCTAGAGATCGCCTTGGATACGCTGAACCTCGGGGATGAGGGGGAAAAGCTGCTCGGGCAGTCGCTGGAGTCGATTCAGCACAGTTCGAAGCTGATCGATAATGTGAGAAAGCTTCAGCATTTGCAGGCTGGGGAACATCCGCACGAAGTTGTCAACCTTGGCACCCTCTTGGCCGACGTGAGGGATGAGTACGGCACAATAACTGACAGGGAAGTCGGCATCGACTACCAGCCCCAGGAAGGATTTATGGTAGAGGCCAGCCCGATGATTAGGGAAGCCTTTAGAAACATTGTTGGCAACGCGGTTAAGCATTCAAAAGGATCGCTGGAGATCAGAATGGCGTTGGACAGAAGCTTCGAGGATGATGCGCTGTATTATAAGGCGGTCATTGAAGATAATGGCCCTGGGGTACCGCATGATCTGAAGACGAGGCTGTTCGCTAGGATGATGATCGGCACCGCCCGCACTGGCGGCAGTGGCATGGGGCTATATCTAGCCCGGGCATTGGTTGAAGATGCTGGGGGCCAGATGTGGGTCGAAGATCGGATTGAGGAAGATTATACTAAGGGCAGTCGCTTCGTAGTCATGTTGCCTGCTTACAGGCCTTGGTTCTCCTAAGCCGAAAAAACTCGTCATTTGACGATACAAGATTAAATCTAGATTTATCGACGGTAATTTTCGGTTTTTGTGAAATCCACCCCCACCTAACTGTTATAACACTGATGGCTACATATCATTTTTATATATAAAAAATAATATATTGTATAATGGCGGTAAACACTTCTCATAGTGTCGATTCTTTCACAAGGCTTATCTACCACTACCGCTATTTAACATGTAAAATCATTAACAATGGCTATATGGAGGACGAAAGTTGAAAGAGATTAGAATTCACGGGCGCGGCGGCCAAGGCTCGGTCACAGCAGCAGAACTCATTGCAGTTGCTGCGTTCGAAGATGGGAAATGGAGCCAGGCGTTCCCCTACTTTGGCACCGAGCGCCGGGGTGCTCCTGTTACAGCATTCGCTCGGATATCGGATAAGCAGATCCGCACACGCAGTCAGGTTTATCAACCAGACTACGTGATCGTCCAGGATCCATCACTGATCCATGCTGTAGATGTCGCCGGAGGCCTCAAAGAGACAGGATTACTTATCGTCAACTCAGAGATGAAGCCGTCCGAACTCAAGATCACAACCAATGCGCGGGTGAAAACGCTCGACGCCACCAAACTGGCGCTCGATGTCATCGGCCTACCCATCGTGAACACGGCGCTGCTGGGCGCATTTGCCGGCGCCACCGGCGAAATCCACCTGGAGTCGGTCAGTAAAGCGATCAAGGAGCGGTTCCCGGGCAAGGTAGGCGAGAAGAACGTTACCGCCGTTAAAAAGGCGTTCGAGCTGATGGAGGAATAAAATGGCAAACGGTAGAGACAGACTGACGATTGGCCTGGTCACTATGCCTGGCACGACGATGCAGTACCACACCGGCGGCTGGAGAACATATAAGGCTGTCATCAGCCACGAGAAGTGCATCGGCTGCAAACGGTGCGCCGATTCCTGCCCTGATGGAGCCCCGTTCGAATGCGCTCACGATGGCAAGAAGAAAAAGTTCTGTGTTAACTATGATTATTGTAAGGGCTGCGGAGTCTGTGCCTACGAATGCCCTGTCGATGCGATCGAGATGGTCGTGGAGGAGAAATAATGGCGAAGAGATCAGTCATAGAAGGCTCTCACCTAATAGCCGAAGCTGCAAAGGTATGCAGACCCGCGGTCGTGTCTGCGTACCCGATCACACCGCAAACCCACATCGTCGAGGATATCTCCCAGATGATCGCCAATGGCGACCTGCCTAACTGCGAATATGTCCGAACCGAAAGCGAGTTCTCAGCCGCGTCCGTCATCCAGGGCGCCCAAGCCACCGGAGCCCGCACATTCAGCGCCACTTCGTCACAGGGTGCACTGCTCATGTATGAGGTGCTATTCAGCATAGCTGGCATGCGACTGCCCTGCGTGCTGGCGATGGCCAATCGCGCGGTCTCGTCGCCCATCAATATATGGAACGACCACCAGGACGCTATCAGCGCCAGGGACAGCGGATGGATCCAGCTCTGGGCGGAGGACAACCAGGAGGCCGCGGACATGATCATCCAGGCCTACAAGATCGGCGAGAACCCGCAGGTGATGTTGCCGGTTATGGTCAACCTCGATGGATTCCTGATCACCCACCTCTACGAGCCGGTTGAAACATACGACTTGAAGATGGTGGACAGTTTCCTGCCCCCATATAACCCACAATACAAGCTGGATCCGAAGGCGCCTATCAGCATGGGCGCGCTGGCCCAGCCGGAGTACTATACCGAGGCCAGGTATATGGTCCATAACGCCCAGATCAGATCCAAGAAGGTCATCGAAGAGGTCGCCACAGACTTCGGGAAGAAGTTCGGTCGGTTTAAGGGCGGTCTGATCGACACTTATAGGATGGACGGGGCGAAGATCGCTTTGGTTGCTATGGGCTCGATCATCGGCACAATGAAAGATGCTGTGGATGAAATGAGATCAGCGGGAGTGCCAGTGGGCATCGTCAAAATCCGTTCCTACCGGCCGTTCCCGGTAGAGGCGCTGCGGAACGCGCTCAAGGACACGGAGATCGTCTGCGTGCTGGACCGAAATATATCCATGGGCGCCGAGGGCGCTGTCTTCATTGACCTCAAAGGAGCACTATATAACGCCAGCCACTCGCCCACGATGCTCGGGTTCATCATCGGCCTTGGCGGCAGGGATGTCACCGTAGAGGACATCAAAAATATCGTGAATAAGGCAAAGGCCAAGCTCGGCGGAAAACGCGTTTCCGAGCTGGAATGGTATAAACTGGATGTGGATATCCTTCCGGAGGGGATATAAATGGCGGCACTTGAGGATCTGTATGCGTCGGGCCACCGTGCCTGCGCGGGGTGCGGCTGCGCGCTATTTTTGAAGACGCTCGCGCGCGTGACCGGACCCAACGTGATACTGACGAATGCAACGGGCTGCATGGAGGTCGTATCCTCCCCGTACCCTGAGACCGCGTGGAAGGTGCCTTGGATCCACTCGCTGTTTGAGAATGCTGCCCCAGTGGCGGCAGGAATCGAATCGGCGCTGAAGGCGACCGGCAGGAAGGGCGACACCAAGGTCATCGCTATGGGCGGCGACGGCGGCACTATCGACATCGGTTTCGGCAACCTTTCCGGTGTTATGGAACGCGGCCACGACATCCTATATATTTGCTATGACAACGAAGCGTATATGAACACGGGCATACAACGCAGCGGCTCGACCCCATACGATGCTTCAACGACGACCACCCCATCAGGCAAGATCTCTTTCGGCAACCAGCGACCCAAAAAGAATGCCCCGGCGATCATGGCTGCGCACGGGATACCATATGTGGCTACGACCTCAATCGGATACCAGGCTGACTTCACCAAAAAGATCAGGAAGGCCCTATCAATCGAAGGCCCGAAGTACATCCAAGTCCACGCGACCTGCACCCCAGGCTGGGGGATCGATAGCGCGCTGTCGATAGAAATCCTTCGCCTGGCGGTCGAGACCGGCCTGTACCCTCTATACGAGTACGAGAACGGCCAGATCACCAGCGTGAAAAAGATCAAGGATAGGAAGCCGGTCAAAGAATATCTTGAAAAGCAGAAGCGGTTTTCGCACCTGTTCAAGATGGAGGGTGGCGACCGGGAGATAGAGAAGATTCAACAGATCGCTGACCTGAACGCGAAGCACTTTGGCCTCGATGTCGAGCCGAAGCCAAGCGAGAAGGCCGCGGCGAAGGAGGAGTGAAGCCGGTGTACGTCGGCCGATTCGTCATCATAGGTAAGACGAATGATAGATTGTGGGCGGGATACAGGGTGTCATCCCGCTCATTTCCAAACCGCTATGCGATCAGGCTGAACGAGAGCACTATAGCTATCATGCCAAAGGATATCAAAGACCTGGAAAAGAGCCCTTACATCTCCTACAACTGCATTCGGATAGTGCCCAGCGCTGCCATTGTGACCAACGGCTCTCATACCGACGCCATAGCAGAGAAGCTCGAGATGGGCTATCCAGTTCGGGATGCGATCGCGTTGAGTTTATTGGCTATGGACTATGAGAAGGACTCGCTGAACACGCCCAGGATCGCCGCGGTAGTATCCAAACATGACGCGTTCCTAGGTATCGTGACCAAAGATGGCATAAACGTCAGTTCGTTCCCTCTGGAGGAAAACGAGTGCCTAATGGTTGCAACCTACGAGAAGACCATGTTCTCCCGCCTGACCATTGAGGCATCATCGGCAGAGGGAGTGGCTAAGAAGCTGTACAACCTGACCTTCGAGAAGCCGGTATGTGCGGCCGGCGCATTCCGGGGAAAGGGCGACGAGTTCAGCATCGGCGTATATAATGGGCCGCAGTCAATTACCAACGACTAAAGTCGTTGGTTTGTGAGAAGTTTGCTTATACAGCCTTATTCTCTGTGGCCTATTGACGAGACTGCTACCTGATTATCTGTCTTACGATAGGATCACCGGCCACATTTCTCGTTATAGTCATTTTTGGAGGGTTTTAGACTAACATAGCTTCGTAGAGGTTATTGGACGGGCATTTGTATCTATGCTGTCAGATAAAGATGATCGCTGCGATGTGCTTGTTATGGATTGCTCGAAATACGATAAAAGCGGTTGCGTCGAAACAATCCCCATCCACAACGCAACGATCATTTCGTCCACGATAAACCGGACAAGGACAATGATCAATCCGATCTGTGAGTACGAAACCTTTCAAACGACTATCACCCTTCGTAGGCAGGCAGCATGACCGTAAATTTGCTGCCCTTGGTGTAATCCCCAGGTACCCTGTTCTCCACGCTCACAGAGCCCCCGCATTTTTCTACCAGCATCCTTACGATATATAATCCCAGGCCTTTGCCCTGTGCCCTAACCGTCCCTCGAACGAAGCGGTGGAACAGTTTTGGCTTTACCTCTTCGGGAATGCCATGGCCATTATCGGTGATCGTGGTTTTACAGTACTTTTTATTTCCCTGAAGGATGTGCTCCATGTTGATATCAATGGTCACAGTATCTCCCGAGTACTTGATGGAGTTGTTGATAAGGTTACAAAAAACCTCCTTCAGAAGACCTGTTCCTCTCACAATCATGCTGGTCTGTGGATCGAATTGGATGGTAACATGTTTGTTATGGTCTTTGGGAGCCTCTTGGATGCACTCACCGATTATTTCTGCGATATCGACCCGTTCTAACGGAAGCGCTATATCCGATATTCTCTGAAGCTTCCTGACGCTGTCTATGATGCAGACGCTCCCTTCCACGGCATCCAACGAAGCCTTTACCGGCTGGAGCTGTTCTGATGACAGGGAAGGATCGTTGCTGAGGATTTCCAGGTTAGATAGGATCAGCTGATTCAGGTTATTGATGTCATGGGCCATGATATCTATGTAGAGTTCGGCTTGATCCTTCAGTTCCTGAAGCCTGATCTCAATCATTTTTCTGCCAGTGATGTCCTGGATAGATCTCAACATCTTCACCGGCTTGCCGGACTGATTGAAGATGACCTGGCCTTGGCTATGGACATACCGGATCGAGCCGTCAGGTCTGATGATACGATAGTCCATGTCATAGGGCTTTTCATTCCTGAACGTTGCTTCTACTGCGCTTTTTACTAGATCTAGGTCATCGGGATGGACCATTTCAAGGTAGGCCTCATACGTGGGCTTGAAGGTCTGAGGGTCTACGCCGAAGATGTGGTACATTTCATTCGACCACTTTACCCGGCGATTCCTGATGTCCCAGATCCAGTGTCCCAGGTGGGCGATGCTCTCCGCCCGGTTGAGGTCGATCTCCGCCAGCTTACGGGATGTGATATCAAAGACTGTGCTGAGCATGCTCACCGGATGGTCGGATTCCTCATAATTGACCCCGCCCTGGCTGCTGATGAATCGTATGGTCCCGTCTGGACGATAGATCCTGTATACGAGCTGATAGGACGTTTTTTTGGTCAAAGTTTCCTTTATCACCCTGTCGACCATTTCTCTATCATCGGGATGGACAGCTTTGATAAAAGTGTCGTAGCTAGGCTGGAACGTATTCGGATCCGCTCCGAAGATCCGGTACACTTCATCGGACCATTCCACCAGATCCCGGGGAATATCCCAAGTCCAGTAGCCAAGGTGTGCGATCTCTTGTAGCCTGATGAAGCGGGCTTCGCTCCGGTATAGGCGGTTTGTCAACGCAAGGCATTTGTTCTCCTCTTCCCTGCACGATTCGATTTCCCGCCTAAGGTCTTTGATAATCTGGATCAGTTCTTCGCTTGTCTTGCCCTCGTAGCCAGCTGCGTATTCCTGCGTCAAGATTCCTCGTGCAAATGATTGAATGTATTGATATATATTACATATTAATAATGCTATTTTTATAATATTAATGGTATTGTAGGATAAGTTCAAAAGATGAATATGCCCAGGAAGAGCGAGCAGATTAAAAGCGAAGGAATAACCCACCCCAAGAATATCCACCTCACCCCACAGGGATCTTTCGCCCTCCACACCCCCCATTAGAGAGAAAGAGAAAATCACCGTTCGTTTTTCGAGCGGCGACCACACATCAGCAAGCCGATCACGATAAGCAGAACCCCCAACGCTCCAGCCAAACCTAATTCAACCTCGAGCAACAAGGATAGCAAGCGCGAGACCAAACCTGACAACAATATAGAGAGCGCCACTGAAGATATACCAGAACCAACACCGGCCATAGATCGAGCGGAAACCGCCGACGATGAGGTGGACGAAGCTGCCGAATTTTACCCCTATAACCCGGCCACCATAGATGAAGACTGATTCTGAACCGATGTTAGCTGCGAAGATGTGACGAAGTTGTCATTAGGGATGGCGCTGCAGTAACAGCACTGATCACATCTAAATTCACCAGGACCCAGGGGCTCGTCAGAGCCGGAGATCGAAGCAGATCCGCTGCCGAGCTGCCCCTGGTCGTTCCTACCCCACGACATAACCGAGCCGTCTGATAACAGCCCAATGCCGAAATCCGGGCCATCAGAGAACGCTGTCACCCCTGATAGAGGCACCTGCACCGGCGTGAGATCTGTAAATGAATAGCTATAAGATGACGACGACCGAACGATGCCCCACCCCCATAACGCGCCGCCCGATTTAAGCCCCGACCCATCATTAATGAGCTCGATGCCTGACAGACCGGGAACCTGCATCGATGGCGATGAGCTGATATCGCTACCAGCACTCCAGATTTTGCCTGCCATCTCTGCATCGCGCTATGCACATGGAAGCCCATCAGGCGATAATGGAACACGATCCCAATGAATGTACGCTCAACTTTTGGCCGCCATACGGTGGAACTTCAAAATATAGTATTATATGCGATTACTCATACATCTGCTTAGTTTCTGCTTCGATGTGCGGGTTCGCCAAACCGTTAAAACGACGGGGTTCCTCGCCCCACGGCCTCAGTATCCTAAAGGTTTCGTAAATTTCCAACGACCCGAATGTACGTCATTCATCATGTAAAATAACCGGATAAAAGTCCGGAAACGACCTCCTTTATATACCCGAGGTATGGTACCCGAAACTTGACCACCCCATGGATCCATTCCGGCCTGACCGGATCATTATAACAGACGCTGCCTTCCTGATCGTAAACGCCATCATTATTATCGCCGAGCGTAATGTACCCTGAATGAGGCGCTTTAACCTCATTCCCATGCCAGTCAACATACATGGTCTCAGACCGGTTGACCCACCTAATCACCCGATGGATGACCATAGGCGCGGACATGTCGCCATGCGGATGATATACGATAATATCTCCATAGCCCTCATAGGTCGTGTAGTTTATTGGCACTGACGCGTCATAGGTATGTATCGGCGAGCGGTCTATGCTCTGTAACAGGACCAAATCACCTTCATGTAAATGCGGAAGCATGCTGACACCGCTAACCGCCGCCTCCGGAGGCCAAGTGCCGGAATAGGCATAAAGGATCAGCGCTATGACAGAGACCACAACGAGGGAAAAGGCCAGGTCTTTGGCGAAGCTGTAGATGGTCGGGTGATCAGCTTTGAATTTTTTAGCCCAGTCTCGAATGTTTGCCATTGAAGTTTCTCCAGAGACGATCGATCTTGTTCGAGATCTTGTTTGCAATTATTCGGATATATGTTTTCTCGACACCATCCCAGCGCCCCCTCAATGCAGGGTATATGTATCTGAGGAACTTTCCACGCCCATGCCTGTTCAACGAGTCCTTCTTTCATAGCCGAAATCTCTTCAGATCAGGGGCGCATGAAGCTGATAAACTGGAATAGTGCAAAGACATCATGTAATCTAGCGTCTATCCTACCGAACCATTTTTCCTTTTCTGACCAGTCTTGACAGGTAGTTATCCATATGCCCGGTAACCCACCCTGTCGTCCCTTATCCCCATATTTTCATTCGTCAGCCCCTAAGCATCAATATTTACTGTTGATCATGCGGGACAAATTTTATATATGCAGAGATTGGAATCTATTATTCTGTATGGACTTGATTAGATATGGCCAGTCCGCCTCTGAATTTGATAAAATGAAAGATTCGAAAACTGAAGTCTTGCTTTACTTAGATAATCTGTTCCCCGCGTCTGCAAGCATCGCGAAAATATCCAGCGAGTTGGTCATTGATAAGGCGATCATACTGAAGGCTTTGGATAGTAGCTGGAAAAATTTTGGCCATGATAAATCGTTGCTGGAGCTTGGGCTGGCAGTACGGGTTAAAAAAGGCTCCAAGGTCGAGTTCGCCATCTCGGAAAAGGGACGAAGGCTGGCGTATAAAATGGATCTGTTACGGCCTTAGATGCCAAGGGCGATTCTAACAAGAATACGATCGCTTCACTGTGAAGCGATCGTCTGCTGTCTCGCTCCTATGGGCAATCGTTTAAGAGTGCAGTGCAGCGATCGTCGTCTATGAGACCTGAGGGCAACCGTTTTAAATGTATCCAGTCTGAGAAATAGTCTACCCCTCAATGACCATAATCAGCTTTTTTTAACCGGGCGTTCTTGAGTGCAAGCATCTCTGCAGCATAGGTCAGGGGATCTATCATCGGCGTTACAGGGGGTGCATAGCAGGTCTCGGCCTCCGCCAGATCGGCCGGTGTCATGCCTTTGCCGATGGCAAGCGCCAGTACGTTGACCTTGCTATGCACGTTTTCCCCGCCGACTATCTGCCCTCCGATAAGCCGGTCGCCGTCGGACAGTAGCTTGATCTCGACGGATGTCCTTCCGGGGTAATAGCGTGCCCGGGTGGCTCCCCTAGCGTTAAAGGTAACTGGTTTGATCCCGGCCGCTTCACAGGCATGGGTATTCAGTCCGACGCTGCCGACATGGAGGCCCCCGATCACGTTGATCGTCGGGCATAGCACGGGTGGGTAGGGCCTCTTTCTGCCCAGAAGGTAGTCGGCGACGTAGCCGGCCTGTCGGTTGGCGACGCTGCCCACGGCAAAGATGCCGGGCTTGCCAGTGATCAACCCGGTAACTTCGACGCAATCGCCGGCCGCCAGTACATCGTCCAGGACTTTTCCGTTTCGCTGAACTCGGAAGTACTCATCCACGATGATACCACCTGTAGCCCCCAAATCAATTCCGGACCGCCGGGCGAGAGCTGTGTTCGGGCGGACGCCTGCGGACAGCAATACCAAGTCAGCGGGCATCGTTTCACCTCCGCAGGTGACTGATTCCACTTGAGTTTTTCCGTTAATGGACTCCACCCCCCTGCCGGTGATGATCTTCGCACCCCGTTTCTCTAGGTGCGTTTGCACCAGAGTTGCCATATCAGGATCGAGCGCCGATGGCATGAGCTGTGGCAGGCGCTCGATGATCGCCACCTTTGCGCCTGCATCGAGGAATGCGGGAGCCGTTTCCAGCCCGATAGGGCCTCCGCCGATGATGACGGCGTACTTCACGGCGTTCATCCGCTCTGAGAGTTTTTTACCGTCTTCCAGGTTGGCCAGGGTGCACACGCCGTCCAGACTAGTGCCGGGCACGGGAGGAATGAATGGGGAGGGGCCGGTGGCAATGACGAGCCTATCATACTCTATCCGCTCGCCCGTTTCGGTGATCACTGCTTTGTCATCGATGTCGATCTCCTTGATCGCCGTAGAGGTACGGACATCCAGTCCCAGGTCTTTGAAGGCTTCTGGACCATATATGACAAGCCTGTCGAATCCTGGTATGATCTTATCTAGGACGAAAGGCATCCCACAATGGCTATATGCCACAACGGGGTCCCGGGAAAAAACGGTGATTTGCATGTCGTGCGACTTACGGGCTAGGTGGAAAGCCGCGGTGAGCCCCGCCCCACCGCCACCTATGAATATTATACGTGGACTCATTTCAGCTCACTACCGAGCTTTCTGACTTCATCGAACTTACGGCCGAGACCAGCTATGCGCACACCCAGTGACCCGACGAACCGTCTCGTCTTTTCCGTGGTGACCGCGCCGTGCGTCGATGGGCCGATCAGGCCTTCGTGCTCCAGGACCCTGAGCGAGTACCGAACCTTGTGCCGGGGGAGACGAGTCACTTCGGAGAGCTTCATGATGCCGATCGGCTCCTGCTCGATCACGTGTTTTAAAATGAGCAGGTGGCGTTCCAGCATATCCATCTCAACCTCAAGTTTGCTGATGAGCATATACACCACATCACTGCTAATATACTGATTCTCGAATTTTACGGTTATGTAAGCTTTTTCAGCTATTAAGCTTTATCCGGCATGTACTTCGCATTTCTTTTATATATCCTGGGGCCATATTAGCGCACGATGATCGCGAGGATTTCGAAGTCTGAAGTCTGGGGAACTGTGGATGCGCCGCCGTCCAAGAGCTATACACATAGGGCGATCGCTATCGGTAGCATGGGCCACTATGCAAAGATCGCCAGGCCATTGCTCTCTGCTGACACGCTGGCTACCGTTGACGCGTGCCGGGCATTCGGTGCGGACGTGAGGGTGGAAGGCGACATGGTAGAGATAGCCGGGGTGATCGGCAAGCCACAGGTGCCTGATAACGTGGTCGACGCGAAGAATAGCGGCACCACACTACGCTTATGTTCGTCTATCGCCGCTCTAGTTGATGGCGTGACCATATTCACCGGAGACAGCTCGTTGCGCAGGCGGCCTAACGGCCCGCTAATCAAGGCGTTGAACGATTTAGGGGCGGTATGTTATTCCACCAGAGGCACGGGCACCGCGCCGCTGGTTATCCATGGTGTGATGAAGGGCGGCCACATTTCGATCAATGGGGGCGTCAGCTCCCAGTTCATATCCTCGCTGTTGATCTCATGCCCGTTTGCGAAAAATGACACGACCATTACCGTCGAAGGATCGTTGAAGTCCCGACCATACGTGGATGTCACAATCGAAATGCTGGAGAAGGCCGGCTGTAAAATCGAGGCCGGAGTTCAGCAGTTCTCTATCCCCTGCTGCCAAGACTACAACCTTGGCGAGTACCGGGTGCCTGGGGATTTCTCCTCGGCCTCTTACCCGCTGGCCGCTGCAGCCATCACCGGATCAAAGGTCACTGTAGGCAATCTGTTCGAGTCGAAGCAAGGGGACGCTGCGATCCTAGACTACCTGCATGACATGGGCGCCAGAGTCTTCTGGGATCGAGAAGAGGGCAATGTCACGGTGGGAGGCGGCGATCTCCACGGGATAGACGTGGATGCTGGTGCCACCCCGGATCTGGTGCCCACTCTATCAGTGATGGCTGCCTGCGCCCGAGGAACCACTAATATCAACAATGCCGAGCATGTCCGTTATAAGGAAACCGATCGGCTTCGGGCGATGGCCGCCGAGTTGACGAAGATGGGCGTGGACGTGGAGGAGCGACAGGATGGCCTGACGATAAACGGCGGAACGCTTAAGGGTGCTGCTGTAGAGGGTTACGACGATCACAGGATCGTGATGGCCCTGGCTATCGCCGGCCTGATGGCGGAAGGCACGACCACAATCACTAATGCAGAGTCTGTGGGCATCTCATACCCAGCGTTCTTCGCCGATATGAAGAAGCTGGGCGCCACGGTGGAAGAAGTATGAGCGGCAGCTCCTTCGGGAAGGCGTTCCGTGTTACGACCTTCGGGGAGAGCCACGGATCGGGCTTAGGCGCGGTGGTCGATGGCTGTCCGGCAGGGCTGCCTCTAACCGTAGAGGACGTACAGGCTGAGCTGAACAGGCGCCGGCCGGGGCAGAGCGAAGCGACGACCAAGAGGAAAGAAGCGGATCAGGTCGAGATCCTGTCGGGCGTTTTCGAGGGGATGTCCACAGGGGCACCGATCGCAATGCTGGTGCGCAATACGAATGCCGACACGTCGGCATATGAGGATATCAAGGACCTGGCCCGTCCCGGCCATGCGGATTACGGGTATATGGCAAAGTATGGTCGCCGGGATTACCGCGGCGGAGGACGGTCGTCCGGCCGAGAGACTCTGTCCCGGGTGGCCGCGGGCGCCATCGCCAAAAAGCTGCTCTCGCTATGGGATGTTCGCGTTTACGGCCATACGGTCGCTATCGGCAAAGTCGATGCGAAGCCAGTTACGCTGGATGATATCATCGCCAACACGGATAAAAACCCGGTTAGGTGCGCTGATCCGTCTGCAGCGGAGGCCATGATGGCGGCTGTGGAGGAGGCCAGACGCGAGGGCGAAAGCATCGGAGGGATCATCGAAGTCATGGCCATGAGAGTCCCCCCAGGAATAGGGGCGCCGGTCTTCAGCAAGCTGGACGCGGATCTAGCAGGAGCGCTCATGGGCATCGGGGGGGTCAAAGGTGTTGAGATCGGCGCAGGCTTCGCTCTGACAAGAATGAAGGGCAGCGAATCAAACGACCAGTTTTATGCCGAAGGCGACCGGATCATGGCCAAGACGAACCGCTGCGGCGGAATCCTTGGTGGCATTAGCACTGGCATGCCAATCGTATGCAGGCTGGCAGTGAAGCCGACGCCCTCGATATCTGTCAAGCAGCACACGGTCAACATGAGAACCGGAGAGAACTCTACGATCGAGATCAAAGGCCGACATGACCCTTCGATCGTGCCCAGGGCTGTTCCGGTGGCCGAAGCAATGGTCGCGATCGTGATCGCTGACCATATGATTACGGGTGGCGTGGTCAATCCGGTCAGGATAGACGCTTGTCGGAATCGCTAAAAAAAGTCTCTAATTTCAAGAATCCGGATGGCATATTTTTTGATGGGGTATATGATGCCATCCAGACGCCTGTTAGAGGTTTTATTGAGCGCAGATGGTGAGAAAAATGGAAAAATCGCCGGGCTCACCGACGATGTTATTTCCTCCATATTACATCGGTCCATTATGGAGGGCTTCGGGAGCCTGATAGATGAAAAGGAGGTTGGGTTGCTGACCTCGGTTCTGGAAAGCTTTGACCCGTCTCAACTGGCTGTCCTCTTCAAGGAGAGGAGGTCGTTTTCAGAGGAGGTCTTCCGGAGGTTCCGCGAGCGAACCGCCAGACGCCAGATCGACTTCGACAGGTTTATGGGGGGATTCGCAAATTTTCTGCAGGTGCTCGATCAGCAGATCAAGCGTGTATCTGCGCCGAAACTTATGGAGATGCCCTGCAGAGAGTTCGGTATCCTGAACCTTGATGGGATTTCCAGCCTGAGCACTCCAGACGAGCTTTCCGGCTATATGACCGGGCTTGTCCATCATTTCAGAGATCTTGGAGCGCTGACGCCCACAGATGCGGATTACCTGATCGAACTCGTCGATAAGATGGCCAGCGCTCCTGGGTATCTCCGCTACCTAGGCCGGGAGAGGAAGGAGCATGAGATCATCAGGCTCTTTAGCACGGCCAGAGCCATCCAATCATCAGCCATAGCTGACGGCCCTGAGCTGCGGGATATGGTCGTTACCATCGGCATACTGCTATTTAATATCAGTCCATCGGAAAAGATCGTATCATTCCTAGTATCGTCATGCCCATCAGATGCCAGCGATGCGTTGAAGTACCATTATAACGCCATACTTGCCCTGAACTATACGCTGGCAGATAAGCTGGACCTAGCCAGCATGTTTGTAGAAGGAGCGTTGCAGGCGACACTAGAAGGCGAAAAGACAGCCTATATCCTGATCCTTAGAGGATGTATAGCGATCAGGCAGGGAGATTTCGATCTGGCGCTGGCTGCGCTGCAGGAGGCGTCGGCAAAGGTCGGTGGAGGAAGGGCCGGCGGACTCATCATGTTTTACGAGGGGGTAGTGCTGTTCGAAGAAAAGAAGTACGCCAACGCGATACGATGTTTTGAGGCTGCAAAGCATCAGATGACCGACGAGCTCGATCAGGTGACCCTGCATAATAATATCGGGTCCTGCGCGATGCTGATCGGAGATGTGAGCAGGGCGGAGAAGGAGTTCCTGGCAATGCAGCAACTGTCAGAAAGCCTCAAAGGCAAGCACGTGAACCGATGCAGGCTGGTGGCAAATAGCTATATGGGAGCGATCTGGCAGACCCGCGGCGATGGCGAAAGGTCGATCGAGCATTACAGGAGGGCGCTGAAGATTGCGCTGAGCAGCAATAAAAGCCAGGCTATCGTCAACCAGCTGGGTAATCTTGGCATATCATACGCTACGTCCGGCGATCAGGAACGGGCGCTTCAGATGCTCAACGCGTGTATGGCCTACGCGGAACGTACCGGCTACTGGCAGGGTATAAAATTCGCGTTCTGGCACACATACGATCTGCTGCTCCAGAAAAATCATTGCGCTGAGGCACTGAGATTCCATGAGAAGTACACCTCGAAATTCCCAGAGCTCAAGGATCTTTGAGGTTATTTTTTATGCTAATGGGATGGGGGCTGCGGGATGAGCCAGGGAGGTTGTAATGGCTATAAAAAGCATAGGATTCCTCCGCCCCGGAACATATGGGGATCCATCCTATTATTTTCTTGGCTATCTATCGGTACGGCCGGGAGCGGCTGCAAATCGTCTGGCAAGGCACTGCGCCAGTTCGGGTACTGAGGACATGATATCATCCGCCTCCCGTAGGTATGATTCGTCCAGGGATGTTGTAATGGCTATAATATAGTCGACGCCTGCCGACCTCGCCGCCCTGATGCCGAGCGGGGCGTTCTCCACCACTACGCAGTTGAGCTTGACCATGTCCAGTATATTCATTGCCAGAAGAAACGGTTCCGGGTCAGGTTTTCCCTTTCCGGTATCGTCGCCCGTGACGACTACATCAAAAAGCCCCTCCAGATGGGATCGCCGCAGCAGATTTTTCACGGTCTCCGAACGGCTGCCGGTCACAAGGCCGGTACGGATCCAGTTGCCTCGCAGGGCTGTCAGCGTTTCAAACACGCCATCGAATGCCATGGAGCGCTTGTCAGCTTCGTCATCAAAGATCCGGTTCTTTTCCTGAACGATCTGTTCTATGGTTTCGAAGCTGAGCTGCTTTCCACTTTCCTCTGCAACAGCCTTGGCGATCATCTTTGTGGGCATTCCCTCCAGCCGATAGATGTCCATCTTTTCGACACGGATATCGTAGGGCCTGAATGCTTCTTGCCATGATTTCAGGTGAAGAGGCATCGTGTCAGTGATCACTCCGTCCATGTCAAACAACACTGCACGATACCTGGAGATATCCACAATACAATGCTTTTCCATTAGTATATGATTCGCTGTGCAGGTTTTATAGCTAATGGCCAAGTTTCGGGGCACTTCATCACGGCTGATGCTTGGGTATCGTAAAGTAGAACTTGCTGCCTTTGCCGGGCTCACTCTCAGCCCATATCCGGCCGCCGTGGCCTTCTACTATGCGTCGGGATATGGCCAGGCCGAGTCCCGCGCCCTTATACTCATAGGACAGCTTATAGCCTGAGTGGTAGAAACCCGAAAAAATGTTTTCCAGATCCTCTTTGGGTATGCCGATTCCTGTGTCGTGCACCATGACGACCACATGGTCTGCTTCGTCAACGGCGGATATGATAATTTTACCCTTCTCATGGGTATATTTGATCGCGTTGTTCAGTATGTTCAGCAGTACCTGCTGTATCTGGTCCCTATCTATGTAGACTACCGGAAGGTTCGGCGGGAGATTGACCTCGATAGAAATATTTTTTCTTTCGGCGAGAAAAAGGATCCCGTCGACCACGCTGTCCACTAACTCGTTGAGCGATACTGGGATCTTCCTGGCGATATACTCCCTGGAAGCTACGCCGGATAGGTTCGATAAGCCCTCCACGATCCTCGTCAGCTGATCCACGCTATTATCGATCCTGCTGAGCCGATCTCGCTGTTCATTGTTGACCGGACCCAGGACGCCGTCCTTCATCAGTTCGGAATATCCTTTGATGGTAGTTAGAGGCGTGCGAAGCTCGTGGGAGATCAGAGTAAAAAACTCCATTTTCATGCGGTCTATGCTCTTCAGTCTCACGTAAGAGTTCTCCAACTCCTGATTTGCTCGGGAAAGCTCCTGGAAAAGCAGCGCCTTATCGATGGCGATGGCTGCCTGGTCGGATAGGGAGCTCGCCTTGGTGAGGTCCTCTTCGCTATATTTTCTGGGACCGTGGGTATTGTAAAGCCAGATGACCCCAAGTGCTTTATCCCGGGCGATCATGGGAAGAATGATGCCGGTCCTGGCTCCCAGTACGCTCATCGCTTTTGGTGAAACATTGTTAAATGTGCTGCTGTCCTCGATGATGATGGGATGGTGAGTCTCCAGGGCGTTTCGGGATGCGGCAAGCTCGTCCATATTGAATTGCAACCTGCCGAACTGTTTCTCGATCTGTTCGGTGGCCTTGACTTGATATATCTTGTGGGATCCTTCAGCGAGGAAAATGATACAATTTTCCAGGCCTGTCAAGGCCAGGACATATTTGATGATCAGGTTAAGGGTTTCATCCATATCGATCGTCCGAGTGATCTTGCTCTGAACTTCGTAGATCAGACGAAGCTGCTCATTGCTGTGCCGGAGGTCATCCACAAGGAGCTCGTATTCGTGCTTCTGATCGCCGATCTGGTTGGCGTAGCTGGCATTGTTGATGGCCACTCCCATCGTATTCGCGATACTCATGTATAGCTTGACCTCTTGGTCTGAAAAATGCCTCTTTCTCTTAGTTGCCAGATCCATTACGCCGATCACATGATCCTGGAAAATGATGGGCACCGATACTAGGGACTGTATCCCGGACCTCAGCAGTATATCAGCGTTCATATGCCTGTACTTGCTCAGATCGTAGATCACTTCGGGCGCCCTGTTTAGTATGGCCTGGCCTTCCACACACTCCCTGACCTCCAGTGGGCAGATCATGGTGCTGCATTCATCGGTGAGGCCGCAGTGTGCCGATAGCGCCAGCCTGCCTTGCTTAATCAAGAAGATGCAGCCGTTATCTATTCCGGTTACTTCGCAGGTTTTTGTAATGGACCTGGATAGCACCTGCTTCAGATCCAGCGTGCTATTTGCGGCGGCGCTGATATAGTACAGGGCTGCCAGCTCATTATTACGTTGGTGGACCTCCGTATTATCGCAGGGGATGCTGCCACCTATACACAGTGTGCCGCCATCGGTGGTAATAACGTTAAAATAGACTTCTTCTCCGTCGCTTTGCCTCTTCAAAATGCTTTTGGCTTGGTATGGTGTCGCATAACCCGAAGGTGTCTGTTCATCGGCGCCTCCGAATACTTGATCGAAATAACCCGGGCTGCCATTAAAATTTAGCAGCGCCTTGCCCGCTTTGTTGGCATATTTGATCTTGGAACTGTCCTCGAAAAATAGTACTGGCTCAGGCATCGTCTCTATTGCATCGTAGATACGGCTTTCTACTCCACCACTACGTTGTGCCCACATCTAAGATGTAATTTATCCTATGCAATATATAATTTATATGACAATCTCCCGGACAGGGGAAATCCTAGCCACGTATCGCGCTCATATGCTCGATGCGCTTTCGTATCAGATGTTCTTTGCCTATGTCGTGCCGGCAGTGGTATCGTCCGTCTACGTTGGCCAAGCCCATCTCCGACAGCA
>DATHCY010000022.1:0-5776 GCA_035319305.1 Methanocella sp. | reverse complement strand
ACGATGAGTTGAAGTCCGAGGGCCTCGATGTGGAAATCGTATGCATCGCTGGACACCGGGAACTCGGCATCAAGGCGGACATGTCGATCGCCGCTCAGCTAGATGACCTACTGCTCAAGATCCCTGCTGATAAAGCTATTCTGGTGAGCGACGGTGCCGAGGACGAATCGGTCCTGCCCATCCTCCAGTCCCGGGTGAGGGTGGAGTCGGTCAAGCGGATCGTGGTCAAGCAGGCGCAGAACCTGGAGAGCACGTATTATATCATCAAGGAGTTGATCAACGATCCTAAAGTTGCAAGGGTCGTTTTCATTCCCGCAGGTCTGACATTCCTCGTATTCGCCATCGCGACGTGGATTGATAAAGAAAACTCATTCAAATTGGCCATGATAGCCATCGCCCTGATGATAGGTGGTTATCTGCTGTATAAAGGCTTTGGCCTGGACGACCTCTTCGACACGTTCACGCATAACCTGCGGACGTCGTTCCAGGAAGCCAAGCTCACGTTCGTCACATATCTGATATCGCTGGTATTGACGATCATAGCTTTTATCCAGGGTTCGCTGGCGATGCTTGACGAATCTAACAAACTTGTATATCTGAACAATATAGTACTGGCAGCGGTATTCTTCCAGGCGGCCATCGGCTGGTTTGTGATAGCCCTGATGGCTATCGTGATCGGCTGGATTATAGACGCGTATACTGAGGAAAGCGAAACACTGTATAAGTATCTGGCTACGCCGTTCTTCCTGATCGCTATGGGCATTCTGATCTGGGGGAGCGCCTCGTACATCCTGAACAATCAGTTTGGCTCCGCTCTACAATACCTCGGCTTCGAGATCCTTGCGTCGATCATAATTAGCTATGTGGGCGTACAGTTTGCAAATTATGTGCGCAAGATCTACCAGTACCGGACTGTGGAGATCATCGAATTTTAGAATTTTCGCCCTTTTTATCCTCTATGGGTGAATTTTTTAATATTTTAATACAATAGTACTCCAGAGAGGTTACTCTACCGATCTCTTCTTGGTTGCAGGCTTCCTGGACCCTTCCTCCTCGTTTTCATTTTCGACCATGCAACTCTGGTCGACAAGGGTGCAGTTTTTCAGCTCGCCCATTGCCATACGGAAACGGGTCTGTTCCAGCAGGATATCCTTTTTGCGGCCTTCGCGATTTAGCGAGTCCTGAATAGAGTGGTTGACCCACTCGACAGCCTTCTCCCTGCTCATGCCCCGGTCCATCAAGCCCTTGACCCTTTCCTCAAAGGGCATGCGGTCGTTGACGACCGGATCCGTGGTGTCCAGCCGGTTCTCCATGTCCTGCTCTGTATCGTAATCGGGCTTGCCGAAGTCCGATCTCCTTCCTACGCCAGCCATTTGATCTCCCATAGTATGTCGCACTTCGAACTATTAATCGTCATCGCCTGAAACCGCGGTTTCTTATAGGAAGTTATACGTGTATTCGTCGTCCTTTTTCGCTCTATGTGGTGGTAAGCTCTTTTTTGATGTATCTGAACCATAAAAATACCGTAATTATAATCTGATCTGTCGAGAAGCCGACGTAAACCGTCATATCTATGATCAAGGGGGGACTGTCATTCATGGACGAGCAAAGCATGAACGCAGCCTGCGATAGCGTAGGCAATCAGCTGGGATACAAGATCGAGCACAATGTGAACCTCGGAGCAGGTAGCCTGGATCAGGTGTGGTCGAAGCAGGATCACCCCAACCTGCCCGAACTGAAGATCGCGTTCAGGATCATTACCGCCAGCGGCGATGTCGGGCCCGACATCATTACATCCACCGCTCTCTGCTCGCTCTGGACGGATTGCGATCACTTGATCTTCGTAGTGCCCGATCAGCCAACCCAGAAGTCTATACAAGGTAAGGTAAAGGCATTCGACTCTATTGGAGGCTTTCTGCAGCTGCATAAGTACATCACGACGCTAACGATATCCGAGCTGTTGAAAGGCCTGAAATCCGAAACCCGAACCGGTAGAGCAGAGGCAGCGTGAAGTGATATTATGAAGTTCAGAAACAGACTGGAAGCTGGAAGGCTTCTCTCCAGGGAACTGCGTTTGTACAGGGGCAGGGACGTGATCGTGCTGACCATACCCCGGGGAGGAGTACCGGTGGGCTTTGAGATCGCTGGGGATTTCCATGCGCCATTAGATCTAGTCATGAGTAAGAAGATCGGCGCCCCGTTCAATCCAGAGATGGCGATAGGCGCGGTAACCTGGAACGGCGCAGTCATGCTGGACCAGGAGATGGTGGACCGGTGGCAGATCTCCAGGGATTACATCGGCGGCGAGGCCCGGCGGATTATGGGGGACATGAAGCGAACACTGGACGGACTCAGAACCGGCATGGGGGGATTCCCTAAGCTGTACGGCCGGACCGTTTTTGTGGTGGACGATGGCATAGCTACGGGTGCAACAATGATCGCGGCCGTCGAGGCGATCAGGGATCAAGGGCCGAAGGAGGTCGTGATCGCGACCCCGGTGATCCCCGCGGAGCTAGTGGACGAGCTGAAGTACGTCGCACCGCTGGTATACGTGCAGGCGCCCGAGGACTTCGAGGCTGTGGGAGAGTACTACCAGGAATCCGAAACCCTCAGCGATGAGCAGGTAAGGGAATTTTTACTCCTCGCAAACAGTAGCGATTTGGTGAAATAGGGTTGAGGGCTGGCAATCAGACTATTTGAGCTGATACCGGCGCCAAATCGTTTAGTATTAAAAAACCAAATTAATAGCTGTAAGGAAAGTTATATTAGTTATTATGGATATTTACACAGGATGCCCGCCGGACGCAAGATATCAATGTCATTGATCAGTAGTATCGCAGGGTATCTTGCCATTACTACGCTAGTTCTTGCGCTGATAATCTCGATCTACCTGGCCCCGCATGACTTCTCCCCATTCGACTACTGGATCGAAGACTACGGGATGCCAGCCGAGAACCCCGTCGGCGCCGTCTTTTATGATGTAGGATTTATGCTCACCGGCGTCCTTCTCGGCATTTACATGATAGGCTTCTACCGATGGTATACTACAAATCGATGGTATAATGCGTTTGCCGCGGTAGGACACCTCTCCGGCGGGATCTCCACCCTCGTACTAATACTGGAGGGCTATACCCTAATGACCGGGTTCGATAGGCCAATGATATGGTCGATATCGTTTTTCCTGTTTGTAATGATCGCGATGATTATCGCCACAGCAGGCATGGCAATCCGCCCAAGCCAGAGCGAGGACACGATCATCATTGGAGCGGCTACCATCGCCCTGATCCTGCTACTAGCGACCGCCCTATACTTCAACATCGCCCCAGTGATCTCCGAATGGCTAGCAGTCCTGTTTATGCTAGTCTGGGTGGCCATGGCATCCAGGGATATGTATCGACTATCAACATAAAACCCGACCCGGACCGACGATTAGGCGTGAGACCTACTAGCGATGACGATCGACCGGCTAGGGCTCAGTGGCTATCGTTACAACAGAAGCACGATCCGATGCACATCAATACATACTGGTAAGACGACAGATGCCAGAACTCTAATTCAAGAAACAAGGCTGTAGCTATCGAATTTTGTGGTGTTAAAACGCCAATCGTGTATAACGTATCGTACTGACCGCGTTCCCGGTAATATTTTCGAATAATGTATAACATTCGAGTTTCTAACCGTGCTGTGCAGGAGATGATCATATGAAGAAAATCTTAGCCATAATTACGCTTGCAGCGCTGCTTTTATGTATGAGTGCGACTGCGTTTGCACAGGTAGGTAAAGTGACTGTAACGCCGCCAGCTAAGGCGCCAGCACAGAATAACGTCTACCAAGTAGCCAGTTCGATGGGCAACCTGAAGACGTTCACCGGCCTCGTGGACAAGGCAGGACTCAAAGACACCCTCAGCACCGGAGGACCCTACACAGTTCTGGCCCCGAACGACGATGCGTTCAACAAGCTTCCCCCCGGCACCATAAACACGATCTCGAGCAACAAGGCGATGATGGCGTCCTTCGTGAAGAATCACGTCATTCAGGGCAGATACACAGCAAACAACCTGCTCGGCATCCGCTCAGTCAAAACCATTGATGGGAAAACCCTAACCATAGCGCCCAGACAGGGCTACGTCAAAGTAGGAGACTCTCTGATCGTGAAGGAAGATATCCCCGCAGGCAACGGCATTATCCAAGTCGTCGGAAGCGTGATCGTACCGAAGTAATCGATATATCAAGGAAAATAGAAATCACCCGGCGGGCATCTCACGTTCTTTGGGCCGTGGGGTAGAGGATGCCAGTGGTTCAACCATTGGAGGAATCTACCCCTCAACTCCAATTTCGATCTTTATATTTGCTAAACATACTACTACTCCGTGTAAGTCTATGCTACCAGCATATATACAGGGGCTCCAGTCAACGAGCCTATCGTTATCCGTCCTGCAAGAGCGCCCATTATAGCACGAAATTTAGAACGGCAAACCAACGACTTTATAGCCGTTCTTGAAAGGTTTGATAGTGAACTACCCCGCCCTAAAAGGCGGGGCTTCCTCGTTTCACAGCTGACAGTTTGCAACCAACTCGCCGATTATATTGACTATGCTCGGCAGGCAAACCGGCATGTCCCACGCCCCTTCCAACCAGAGACTCACACCAACATTCCGAATATTCAACGCTGCGTTGACTTCCCTGTCCCGATACATTCTAAGAGTTTGTTATATAGAATCTGCACTTATCTGGAGTGTCGGCTATTCTCCTGGATGTTTGATTGTGGTGGAATCGGTGTTTGTATGATCGCATCATTCTTGGTTTATCCTGTCTTGAAACTTAAGCTTGTTGTGTGCGGGGTCAACTACCCCGTCCTGAAGGGCGGGGTTTGGAGGTGCTTTGTGCTATCCGTATGGGCGGTTGACATGCGCCCCTGAGATTCCAAGATGTACCTGGAATCCCTTGTTCTATGCTCGATAATTACGAGCGCCGTTAAGGTCTGCGTTCAGGTCATAGCCGCAGGTTTCGCAGTGGAACATTAATCCGTTCCTGTTGTTTTTTGCTATGTGGTTGCATTTAGGACATGTCTGGCTGGTATACGCGGGGTCTACGTATATTACGATTATCCCTTGTTCTTTTGCCTTGTACTCGATGAGCGTTTGCAGTTCTCTGAACGCCCACGACGAGTGCCTGTACCTGTTATTCTTGGATACGTTGTATTGTGTCCTGTCCCTTATCCCGGTCAAATCTTCCATGCCGATTACGCTGACCTTGTTAGCAACGGCAAACACTACTACGTTTTTGGATACGACGTGGTTTACGTCTCGCATAAGACGTTTCTCCTTGCCGCTAAGATACTTCAACATTCTCTTAGCCGACGGGGTTCCCTTCGATTGTAAACGACTTCGCATGCCCGAGTAGCGGTTCCGTAAATCTTTGATTCTACCACCGTCGAAGAAAGCCTGTTTCGCATCGGTCATGGATGCTACCGCAAGATAGTTCATCCCAACATCCACGCCCACGAACTTGGATACCTTCTCTATCGACGGCTCTTCAACCGACTTCGACAATCCAAGATGCAAGTAGAAATTTCCATCTCTGTGTTTGCATACCTTCGACGCTACATACATCCACGACCCGTCACCATATTTTTTGGCGTGGTCATACCATTATCGAATATGGCTTTCTCCCGGCGTTCAGCGTCGTGATGCCAACGATGTCGCCGCTGATGTCAAAATCTCTCTTGTACGATAATCATGCTCGTCGGCCTGAACTCTAACAGTCGCCATTCTGC
>DATHCY010000021.1:0-3251 GCA_035319305.1 Methanocella sp. | reverse complement strand
AGCAGGAGCTTCTCGACCGCCCAGTCGGCCGCCTCCCACTTGGGACCTTCCATGGAACCGGAATGGTCGACCAGGATGATGCACTCCCTGGGCACGGTTTTGACATCTGACGAGGGCGGGACGATCATAGCGGCGAAATACGCATCGTTGCCGTCCCTTGACATCAGCGTCCGGAGCGCCGGCCTGATGCTATCTTGCGGCAGCATCCATGCCAGCACGAAGTCCCGGTCGGGCACGACTTCGATCTGCTCCAGCCTCACGCGAATACCATTTTGCCCGTCGGACATCGCCAGTCTATGGGTAGGGCTTGCGGCCGAAGCGGCATCCCTCAGGGAGACATCCAGCATGAATCGGTGTCCTGGGTCGCGGAACACCGCCAGCGGCTGTCCGCCAGCATGGCGGGAGCTGAACTCGTCTTTACGGACGTACCTGGGCACGGTGGTGAGCGGCACTCGCAGGGCCCAGCCCGGGCCTTCAGGCTTGGCCACCTGAATGTATGAGGTCTCGATCTTCACGTCCTCTCCGGGCGTTATGCCGGCAACGCAGATGGTGAACACGTCCGGCGACTCCCGGGTGACCATGACCGCCTGTTTCCCATCCTTTTTTGCCGCCTTGTAGTCCTCCTTTGCCTCCTGCCGGTCCTTCAGCTCGGTGTGAATCTCCGTATCGCCAAAGGTCACCCGAACTCCGGTCACCGCCGAGTCTCCGGGCAGCGGGAAACGGTACCTCGCCTCCAGGACCTTTGAGCATTGCTCTTTCGTGAACGAATACGTCTGAGTCAGGCAGAGCGAGGCCAACGGACCGATGATCTCCCCTGTGAGCGCGGACCTTTTTAGCGGGGCAAATATCGGACGAGCACGGTCATGAACATCTTCGCTGATCAGTTCAAGTACCCCGATGCCCTCATTCTGAGAGTTCTCATATGCAAAATTGTTTAATATACAGATTCCTCCTTGTGTAAGATTTTCGTTGGTTGAACGAAGGGCCTATAATACTGTCGAACGACCACGCCCCCTTTTGAGAGGACCGGAAAAGCGCAAGGAGAGACACCCTCCGTCATGGCTAGACAGCATCTGTGAATGAAGCCGCTTCTTCTAATGTACAATAAAAGTGCCTGTTTATAACTATTTCGGTAGAGGCGCTGCCTGTATATATCATAGCACCATCAGCACGGCGCCTATGAAGATCAGGTATAGTGCCCCGCCGATCAACAGTCCGGACGCGGTGATCTCCTTCCTGCCGGATCGCCAGTAGAGGATAAGGGCGGACAGCAGCGCGATGCCGATGCTCAGGGCCTCGAGGGATTGGATGCGGTCTGTCAGCTGCATATGCCACTCGGTCATCAGGATGCCGATTGCGACAGGTATACAACTCTGGAAGACCATGGCCCCGGTGATGTTTCCGATGGCGAAGGTGTCTTTGCGCTCCCGGATCCACACCATGCTATTGAACTTCTCCGGCAGTTCGGTAGCGATAGGGCTGATGATGAGCGATAACAGCAGAGGGTTGATCCCGAGAGACAGCGCAATGTCGTTGATCTGTGCCACAAACAGATAAGCGCCGAGTATTATGCCGGCCAGAGACGAAACAACTTGTACGATGATAAGGAAGGTGCCCGGCTCACCAGGCTCCCGCCGGGCCTTAAGCCTTGCGGGCGTACACTTCAGGATCGCCTTGCTGAGGTAGAGGTCATTGAGTTCGCTGTCCTCCAGGGTTTCCCCGGTTTTAAGCGTCAGGTAGCTGTACACGATGTAAAGAAGCAGCAACGATATGCCCACGACAGGCTTGATAAACCCGAACTCCAGCGGAACGAACGCGGAGACCGCTGCAAGGGCAAAGGCAAACAAGAAAAATCTGAGATCTCTGCGAACGAGCTCACTGTTGATGTGGAGCGCTTTCGTCCGGCGCCGTCTAGCAAAGACGATCACGGAGAGCCCGCAGACCAGCAGGGCCAGCGTCGAAAGCATGAATGGCGCGCCCAGGATTGCCCCGGCGCCAATTTCGTGTCCAGTCTCCCCCCCGATGATCAGGATAGCGATCAGCGGCAGGATCGTCTCCGGCAGAGCGGTGCCGATGGCGGCAAGCAGGCTGCCGATGGCGCCCTCGGAGAGGCAGAAACGCTTGCCCACCCACTCTACACCATTGGTAAAAAGTTCACAGCTGGCGAGGATAACAAAAAAACTGAGCAGGAAGACGAGGATGTCCATGTATACTGCACCCGCTAAAGCTAAGCGAATTAGTGATATATACTTTTCTCGATAACCTATATACGATGGTACTGATGAAAACCGATGGTACGGTCGTAGCCACCAGCGTAGAGCTTGCCAGCACGTTGATCAAGCAGACGATAGGCCTGATGTTTCGCAGCTCGATACCCGAACACTATGCTATGATCTTTGACATGCGCCGGGAGCAGTATATCGGCATACATATGCTCTTTGTCAGGTTTCCCATTGACCTGGTGTACCTGGATAAGGACCGCCGGATCACTGATATCAAGCGCCTGCGGAGCTGGACCGGTGTCGCGTTCCCGTCCCGTCCCGCACGGTACGCGATCGAGATGCGCGTAGGCGCGTCAGAAAGGTCAGGGCTGAAGGTTGGAGACGTTTTGAGTTGGTAAGGGAGAGGGCCCTGCGGACGTGACCTGAAATACTATGCGTTAACCGCCGGCTCAAAGCCGACGATCGGCGGCATATTGCGCTTATGCTCGCTGATTTTCACCTGCTCCATGACCATTTTAATGATACCATCGTCCACGCCGGTGGCCCTCTCGACCCTGTCGAGAGACATCCCAAGATCGAAGACGCTGTAGAGCACGGAGTCGATCTCCTCGTATGTGGCCCCCATTTCCGCCTCGTCGGTTTGGCCCGCCCAGAGCCCCGCTGACGGAGCCTTTTTGATGATCGGCTCAGGCACGCCCACATGTCGGGCCATCTGCCTAACCCTGGTCTTATACAGATCAGCTATCGGAAGGATATCGACACCCCCGTCACCGTACTTGGTAAAGTAGCCCATGAGCAGCTCTGTCTTGTTGCCCGTGCCCAAGACGATGCGACCGTCCAGATTCGCGGCAAAATAGTTCATGATCATGCGAACCCTGGGCTTGACATTGGCATAGGCCAGCCGACACTCCTTCGGGCCTACACTCGGCCTTTTTTTGTAAACAGCCTCGACGAGGTCGCCGATCTCGATGGTCTCATAGTCGATGCCCAGATCTTTCGCCATGGCCTCAGCGTCCTTCATATCCTGTA
>DATHCY010000020.1:0-3962 GCA_035319305.1 Methanocella sp. | reverse complement strand
GATCTCGCTACCCCTACACCACACTGATCTTAAAGCTAGATAGACTAGTTGATATAGGTTCACCGTAATACCATATAGCCGTCAACCTATGCCTGTCAGAAAGCGCCTTGTCATTATCTCTGCCGTCGTTGCCGTCGTTGCCGTCGCTGTCGTCGCTGTCATCGCAATAACGCTCCTGATCCTTAGCATAGGGGCATATCAGCTCATGTTCCCGCCAGTATGGTCAGAGAAGCTGTCCTTTAAAAACAGCACCGGCCAGTACGATGTGCTCACCAACTATCGCAACGCCACCGATGTCAGCAACGAAAACCTGTCGAGTTTCTTGTCCTCTGAGTCCCCAGCCATAGAGGCCGTGATCTTTAACGATACATCACACAGGCCCGTCGAATATGCCGTGCTGCTCCACGATGCCGCGGAGCGCAGCCGGATCAACTGTAGTGTGGTGGACATCCGCACGCCCCAGGCCGACGTCGCAGATCACACGGTGGTCGCCTTCCGCACTACCGACGATGGTATGGTCTTCGCCGATCCCACCGGGATGAATGTGTCGGCATCCGACTATAGCGGGCTGGATTTTTCCCGGGTGCGACCGCTGAGAACAGTCTGGCATGAGACGCTGCCGTCGCTGAACGCCAGCGAGATGCATCCAGAAATCACGGAATACCGGGATGCGCAGCCTGTCTCCTACGCGGAGGTGGAGCGCTTCCTCTCTAACGACACGACCGGGAACCACACCTACGATACGCCGGCTTACACCTGCCTTGACTTCGCCGCCACGCTGCACGATCGGGCGGAATCTCAGGGCATAGAGAACGGCGTGGTCAGCATCTCCTTCAAGGGAAAAAGCGATGGTCACGCGTTCAATGTGTTTCCCACAACAGATCATGGCCTGGTCTATATCGACAGCACCGGTATCAACGAAACCATGAAGGCCGATGGCTTCATGGCAACGGATAACGTGGTGTACCTGGAGAAGGGAATGGAGCTGGGCGAATTACCGATCGCTCAGGCCGGCGATAACTTGGACTATAGCTTCTACCTGGACCGGAAGGCGAAGATGGACGCCTACGTAGAGCGGTGGAAGGAATACTCGGCCAACCTCTCGCAATATAATGCAGAGGTCGATGACTATGATAACCAGACAGCCGATAACAGCCGTCTATATGATTCGTACAGCTCCGACTTCGATAAATACGACGCAGCGGTAGCGGAATACAATCGCCAGATGGACCTGCACAACCAAGCGATCCTGCAACATAGCTCGAACGCGCCTCCCGCCCCGTCGAACTTAGCCGACCTGCAGGCGTGGCGTGCCCGGCTGGACAACACGTACAATCAATATTCGGCCACGTGGAGCAGGCTGGACGACCAGAGGCAACAGCTAAAGAGCAGAGGGGCAGATCTGCAGACGCAGCGCAGTTCGCTGGTCAGCGCCGAAGAGTACCGATGGATCACCTATACGCCTCCCGGCATCGTGGAAAATATCAGCGTATTCTGGGGCTGACCCCTCACATCTCATATCATCCGCCCCGCGAGCCTTCCGCTGATCACGGATGCTCTTTAGCTATTTCTGACCTGGCCGACCGCACTACCATGTTTTGATGAATGTCCAGTCTGGATAAAAACCTACCCTTATCCGATCCCGTCACGCCCTCGCTGTTCAGCCTAAACCCCGATGGGCAAACGTTTTATGTAACATTGACTAAATAACAACGATGAATTTCACGAGGAAGCACATCATCTCGACCAAGGACTTCTCCCGGGATGAGTTGGACTTCATACTTGACAGGGCTGGAAGGCTGGAGTCTAGTGCCCGCAAAGGTGGCCATCTGCTGGATGGCCGCATCGTCGCCACACTGTTCTACGAGCCCTCGACCAGGACGCGGCTTTCCTTTGACACCGCTGTCAAGCGTCTTGGCGGAACCACTGTCGGGTTCGACTCCGCATCCTCCTCCTCGACCGTTAAAGGCGAGACACTGGCGGATACGATCCGCATCATTGAGTCCTATGCCGACGCGATCGTGCTACGACACTCAAAGGAGGGTGCCGCCCGCATGGCGTCGGAAATCTCTCGGGTACCTGTGATCAACGCGGGCGACGGGGCGGGCCATCACCCCACGCAGACCCTCCTAGATCTCTACACGATGCGCAAAGAGTGTAAAAAACCCATCTCAGACCTCAACGTGGCTATCGTGGGAGATCTGAAGTATGGAAGAACCGTACACTCGCTCGCATATGCACTATCACTCTACGATGCCCGACTCTCTTTCGTATCGCCGGAGGGACTGAAAATGCCGTTGAGCATCGTTAACTACATGAAGCGTAATGGTATCGATATAGCAGAGACCTCCGTCCTGGCTGACGTGCTCGGCAAGGCCGACGTGCTCTACATGACCCGCATCCAGAAAGAGCGGTTCCCGGACCCGGCCGAGTACCAGAAGGTGGCGGGCAGCTATAGGATCACCCAGGAGGAGCTGGCTGGGGTCAAGGACGATATGATCATCATGCATCCGCTGCCCAGGGTGGACGAGATCGCGCCGGAGGTGGACGCGTCGAAGCATGCCCGCTATTTCCAACAGTCGTTCTACGGGGTGCCAGTACGCATGGCGGTCCTCTCTCTGCTGATGGGGGTAGAGGCATGACTGGGAAAAGGGAATTGAGGGTCAAGCCGATCGTCAACGGCACCGTGATCGACCACATTTCGGGGGGGCAGGCCCTTAATGTGCTGAAGATCCTAGGGATCAACTCCCGATCGAAGTATGTGGTGAGCGTGCTCATGAACGTGCCTAGTGGGGAGATGAAAGGGAAGGACGTGGTCAAGATCGAGAATCGGGAGATCGACCCGGAGGAACTGGACAGCATCGCCCTGATCGCCCCAAAGGCGACCATCAATATCATCCGCAACTACGAGGTTGTGGGCAAACACCGGGTGGTCCTGCCTAAAGAGGTGTCCGGTATCGTGCGTTGTGGCAACCCGAACTGCATCTCCAATACGAACGAGCCAGTCTCGTCCAAGTTCATGGTGGAGCCGTCTGGCGAAGAGGTGCAGCTGCGGTGCTCGTACTGCGAGTTTGTCATCGACCGGGACATCGCAGATCACCTGCTTTGATTGATAGGAGGGTTATAATGGACAGGGAAGAGATCATCAGGAAGCTCATCAATGGTGAGCTGAAGTTCTACCAGGTGGAAGAGGTCGCCTCATGCAGGAGGGAAGCGGTCGAAGCACGCAGGGCCGCGATCGAGTCCCTTGCCGGGGTCCGGCTAGATAACGTCGGCATTTATACGTATGATGCCGACACTGTCACCAGGAAGAACATAGAGAACGCCATCGGTGCGGTGCAGGTACCGGTCGGCGTCGCAGGCCCGCTCAAGGTCAACGGAGAGTATGCCAGAGGCGACTTCTATATCCCGCTGGCCACGACCGAGGGCGCGCTGATCGCCAGCGTCAACCGGGGTTGCTCGGTATGTTCCCAGGGCGGCGGAGTTAATACGATGGTCTTCCAGGACGAAATGACCCGGGCTCCCGTGATGACCATATCCAGCCTTGGGCAGGCGAAGGAGATCATCGAAACCCTGAAGAAGCCGGAGTTTATGGCCGAATTGCAATCCATCGTCGCCACCACGACGAAGCACGGCAGCCTGATCCGGGTCGACCCGTACGTGGTCGGCAAGAACATTTTTTTACGCTTTGCCTACGATACTAAGGATGCTATGGGCATGAACATGGTCACCATCGCCAGCGAGGCGATCATGCAGCGCCTCGAGAAGAAGTTCGGTACCAGACACGTGACTGTATCTAGCAATATGTGTACCGACAAGAAGCCTGCAGCCATCAACGTCACAGAGGGCCGGGGCAGAACCGTGGTCGCGGAGATCACCATCCCCGGAGATCTTGTCGCCTCTCGGCTCAAGGCGACGCCGGAGCGGATGTGTGACGTTCACTACAGGAAAAATTTTCTGGG
>DATHCY010000019.1:0-4560 GCA_035319305.1 Methanocella sp. | reverse complement strand
CGGCGGTCGGGTGATTCTAACCGTACACGAGGGGGCGGTGACCAAGTATATGGACGTCTCCCTCGCCATCGCGAGGGAATATAATGTACCCGCATACACGATCCAGCGACTGGAGCTGCTCAACCTGTCAATTAAGAGCCTGTTCGAGAACGATAAGAGCAAACAGACCGGACTGGCGGACTTCATGTGATCCGAACCTTCGGCCTTCATACATAGGAAAAATAGGTGCGTATCGTATGATCGAATATGAGTAAAATAGGTAAAAATCAAGTATTTGCACGGTATACGAATTCTTTCTTTTTGATCATCTTTTGATCGGTCTGAGTGGAGAGTAAGCGAAAACCCACGGGTTTAGTTGTGGGTTGAATCGTGCCCCCCTTGTCTTTTCTACCCACACCGCTTGCGTAATAAACTATGTATCTACATATACTATACGATGGTTGTCTAATCTCTGTCCTCTGTCGTATCAGCTGGAAGTGCTATTGGGCCGGTTAGACTTGCCATTAAACTGACATAGTCGGCTATGGGGAGTATAGCGTAAAATGTTGGCGTGATGGGGAGACCAACCTAGTTGCGTTGGTGTAAAGTGTTGGTTTAAAGTGTTGGTTTAAATTCATAGGGGTCAACGATTTTAATTGTTGGGGAGTCACGATAGGAATCCGAACAGCAGTCCTGGCATGAACATGGTTATGAGTCCGAGTAGTATGGCGGGCAGTCCGATTACGGCGTACATTACTGGGTTGGAGCGTAGAACTTTGGCCCCGTCTAGCGGATCGACTGGTATCATGTTGAACCCTGCTAGAATCAGGTTGATTGACATCGCATAGGAAGCGGCTATTTCCATGATTGTCTTTGATCCTAGCATGCCGCTCATAAGCAGTGAGAAGAAAATTCCTGCCAGGATAAGGTTAGTTAACGGTCCTGCGACGGCGATTAGGCCTTCTTCTCCGCCGGTACGATGATCTAGACTGTCCCAGTAGCTGTCGTCGTTGTAGTTATAGGTGGATTGGGGTGCGGTGTAGCTTGCTTTTCTGATTTGTACGGCGCCCGGGGCGGCAAATATGATACCTGTAGCGGCAGCGATGATCACGGTGATGACAAGGCCCATGGGGCTTGCTTTGTACTCTGCCCAGTAGCCGTAGCGCTGAGCCATGTACTTGTGGGCCAGTTCATGAAGCATAAACCCGGTGCCGACGCCGATCGCGCTGACGAGGATGCTGATGGAATCGAGGCCGGCTTTCAATGAGAATGCGATGGTAAGCACCACGAATGAGATGAGCAGGTCGATAAGCTCGGACGTCCCGACTCTGGAGTTCATGAGCCTTTAATAAATTTTCCGAGTATATCAATTTGTTGATGAATAATTTATATATGACTTTACACTACTCAGATGAATCTCCCATAAAAATTATTGTTACTTCAAATTTAATTTTATTTATGTAGAATAAATCTAAAATAGGCGGAAAATTAGGAATCGCCCTTAAGAGTAAGATTTATCATTAAATAGGCAAGAATAACATCTGGAGTTCAAGCGATGTTCGAAAACCGTGCGACTAAACTCAGCGTTCGGGATAACGAGAACCGGGTAAAAATTGTCGCCTTCGGCTCGTATCATTCAGGAAAAACCGCACTTGTCCGTTCTATTGATCCCAAGCCCCACCTCACCGAAGCGAAAAACCTTGATGGGGAAACAACTGTTGCGATGGACTTGGGAGTCAGGGAACATCGGGGTTACAAGATGTATATTTATGGCACTCCAGGCCAGGAGCGCTTCGAGGTTGCCCGCGCTGTAGTTGCATTCGGACTGCACGCAGGCATTGTGGTCGTTGACGCAGTTAGAGGAATGACGTCCTTTGAGAAAAGGGTCCTCTGTGAGCTCACCGATAATAACGTGCCATGCATCGTACTCGCCACCAAGATGGATCTGCCCGGGGCATCCATCGATCGGGTCAGGCGCGACTGCGGCGAAGTATGCGTTTTGCCCTTCTCCGCCAGCACTGGGCAGGGTGTCACCGAGCTGCTCGACAAAATCGCCGATATTGCCAGCAGCATGGCGTAATTTTTCTTGGAAGATACTGTTCTGACTCTATAAGTACACGTCAAATACTCTTCCTATGTCTCCGGCGAGTTCAACATATCGCTCTCCCAGCATTTTGCAGCAGATAATACGGAACCGAATGCCTAGCTCGATCGACCTAACATCACCGTACTCTGCAGTCCTTTCAAAAATGACTATCATACTACGGGCTAACGTTTCTCCGGTCCGGCTTTACCCGGTAGGAGCATCGCCATGGCAAGCCCGATGATCGGCAGCAGTACCAGCGAATATATGCCAGCGGTCAGCCCGAAGGTATCCGCGATTAGACCGGTGACTGACACCCCGAGGCCTCCTACGCCTATGGCGAAGCCCAGGACGATGCCCGAGGCGATCCCTTGGTTTTTCGGGATCAGACCCTGGGCGATCAGCACCGCCGGGGAGAACGAGGCGAGCAGCGTCACGCCTGACAGGGCCAGCATGACCAGTTCCATGATGCCGTTCGTGGACAGTGCCAGAAATAACAGCGGCCCGGTGAGTATCAGCGAGGACACGATGACGAATTTTCTACCGTAGGTGTCGGATGTATGGCCTCCTATCAACGTTCCCACGGCACCGAATAATAGTAGCACCGACAGGAACACGCTCGAAACCTCTTGTGGCTCGTGCTGGACGTGGACCATATAGGAGACCAGGAAGGTGATCAGGCCGAAGAACAGCCAAGCCCGAATGCACACGATAATTGTGACTATGCTCAGCGGTTTAATTACTGACCGGATATCGGCCCAGATCTCTACGATCTTAAGCTGAGAGGTCGCCTGCGGCGCTTCAGGGGCGTAGCGATTCAGTACGAACGACATGATGATGCCTGGTATAAAGAGAATCAGCACCCCGCTAACCCCCCAGAACATAGTGATTGGCGCGACCAGAACTGGCATGATCGCGTAGCCCAGATTGCCTCCGGCGGAGAAGATCGAAACGCCAAGGCCTTTGCGGCCGCCACTGATCCTAGGCACCATCGAGGATGCCTGCGGGTGATATGCTGACGAGCCGAAACCAGCCATGCCGACCAGTGCCAGGATCAATACATACGCGCCCGTCGCGTCAAGGCCGAGGCAACCAACTATGCCGATCATGGACATGAAGAATGAGGTCCACAGTACGCTCAGCGCGACCATCCACCTGCGCCCGTGGCGATCTGCAAAGTATCCGAATACTGGCTGGATGACGCTCGATGTGATTGTGAAGACCGTCATAATTAAGCCAGACAGCGTGTAGTTCAGTCCGTAGGCCGCCTGCAGAATGGGCAGTAGCGGCGGGACTACGTTCGAGTAGCTGTCGTTCACCATATGGCCTAGGGCGAGTACGAGCACCCGGAGCCGATCGAACCCGGTTTCCTTCGTCAGTAGTGGACCGCCTTCTTAATATATTCCAGGCTGCGTCCGCCTTCTTCGATGGAGCGTCCCTCTATGACCATGGTGCCCTCGTAGCTGCGCATCTCCTTCAGGAAGCCGTCCCAGTCGACGGTGCCTTTGCCTATCTCCAGGTGTTCATCCCTCACCCCATTATTATCATGGATATGGGCGTGGGAGATGCGTTTCCATTCCCTGGTAAACCGGCCGGTATTTTTAGTCGTATTGGCGTGCCCTGCGTCAAAGGTAATCCCCATATTCTCCCTATCTACGGATTCTACCATGCCTAACAGTTCGTCGGGGGTGCGGCAGAACAGCTTCTCCATATTCGGCATGTTTTCTAGGCAGAGCTTTACGCCATAGTCCTTCGAATGGTCACACAGTATGCGCAGCCCTTCCACGTTCCGATCCCAGGCCTTATCTGGCATCTGGTTGCCCAGCGGTGACAGCGCCCCAGGATGGACTACGACTATATCGGTCAGCTCTGCAGAAAGCTCAACACACTCCTGGATCTGCCTGATTGTCTCGTTCCAGATGGGATCGTTCAATGATGCCAAGTTCAGGTCGGAAAAGGGGCCGTGAACTGTAACGTGTAATTTTGTTGAATTCACGATGTCTCGGATCTCTGGCAATGTCTCCGCCGTGATCTTCTGCTTGCCCTCGCTGACGATCTCCCACCCGTCGAAGCCCAGGTCTCCCAGGCCCGCCGCCCAGGAAAACGGGTAGTTGACCAGCTTGTAGGCGGAAAAATTGATGCGGCTCATCGAGCCCTGTCCCCCATCACAGGGTGATCTCCTCGACGGGCTTGCCGTCCACAGTGCGGGGCGCCAGCCAGTCGATGACCAGTTCCGGCTCGTCGGTCTCGATGTCCATGTCCACGCCGCCGAGGGCTACCTCGTGGTCGAGGAAGTTCACGTGGCCCATGAACGCGGCCTGCTTGTTGAGCTGGACCTCGATCTTCCCGGCTTTCCTGCCCTGGAACATGGCCTTGCGGGCCGTGTCGAGGATCTTCTGCCTTCGCAGGAGATCGTGCAGGTGGTCCAGCGAGGGCGCTGTGCCCTCCAGCCGATCCACGTAGCCCTCTTTCTTGATCAGGGTCAGCTTAGTGCCCGG
>DATHCY010000018.1:0-10611 GCA_035319305.1 Methanocella sp. | reverse complement strand
ACAACGCCCCTAACGCGCTAAAGGTAGCCGAACTGGGCATCGGTCTGAACCCGGTCATCGATCGGGCGATCGGCTACATCCTGACGGACGAAAAGATCGGAGGCTCGGTGCACGTGGCTTTCGGGATGAGCGAAGGCTATGGCGGCGCCATTATGAGCAGCATGCACTGGGATTTCGTAACCGCGCCGGGAGAGACCGTCGAAGTCGAGTACGTGGACGGATCGAAGAGGCTGCTCATGAAGGACGGGAGGCTGAAGAAACAAAAAGAAGGGGCTAATTGATGGTCACCGACTTTTCACCTTTTAGCTCCGCTTCGTAGTCAGGGTTGATGACCCATCGCCCGTCCTCGGAGAGCACATCGCGTTCCCACGGCCAGATAATACAGGCATCGCTGACCAGTCCGGCATAATCCGGCTTTACGCTGTCTTCGTGGATTGCCACAGACGCCGTCCGCACCTCTGCAGCTCCCCTCATGTTCAGTTCTTCTATGGCCATAGAGAATGTCCGGCCGGCCACGCAGATGTCATCGACCAAGAGCACATTTTTCCCTGTGACGCTGCTGGCAGGCGGGTACACATGCCAGACCGGTTCTTTGCTGATGATCGCCTCGTTATGTCTCGATGATAGCTTTATAGGCACGAAATCGATACGGAAGGCCGAGCTGATCATGGCCCCAGGGATCACCCCGCCCTTGGCAATACCGACGACGATATCGGGGTTCCAATCCCGCCTGATGCGTCCGGCCAACCCCCTGACTATGGATTCCAATTCAATCCATGTTAGATCCATGACTCCGAAGTGCTCGTGGTTATAGGGATCGATGGTCATATGCTAAATTATCCCATCGTCAGCTCATAAACATTCACATTCGCTGTCACCATGATCGGTGACAGCAGCTTTTTACTATCCGCTGTCAAGTAGTGAGAGATAGCATGGCGAAGCTGGATTACAAGAGGGAGCTGAAAACGCTGTACGGACCGTCGCAGAAACCGGTTATCATCGATGTACCTGATCTTCAGTACCTGATGATCGACGGGCGCGGTTATCCGGGCACATCACAGGAATACTGGGACTCGATTACTGCGCTGTATCCGCTGGCTTACGCTCTGAAATTTATGATCAAGAAGCGTCAGGGGGTCGACTATACTGTGATGCCACTGCAGGGGCTCTGGTGGGCGGATGACATGTCTTACTTCCGGGAGAATTTTCTTACCGGGAAGGATGCCTGGCAGTGGACGTCCATGATCATGCAGCCGGATATGGTGACAGCATCTCTATTCAGCGAAGCAGTGGCTGATGTGAGGAAAAAGAAGGCGCCAGTATCGATCGATAAGGTCCGGTTGGAAAGGTATTCCGAGGGCATGGCAGCACAGATCCTGCACATCGGGCCGTATTCTGCTGAGGGGCCGACTATCGAAAAGCTGCATGCCTTTATAGAGGATATCGGTTATATAAAGACAGGAAAGCACCATGAGATCTACCTGAGCGATCCCAGGAAGGCGGCGGCGGAGAAGCTGAAGACGGTGATCAGGCAGCCGGTTGCAAAGGGATAGTAATCCCGGCCATATGGATACTTTCAGCTCGGACAGTCAACGCTTATTTACCCATCGATAGCAACAGAAGCTTATGTTCACGGCTGATCAGGTCCTTGGGCTCGCCCGAAAGGCGTACGAAAGCAACCCAAGTTTTACTATAACTTCCGAAAAATGTGCGCTGATTGTCATCGACATGCAGGACGAGTTCGTCCGCCCGGGCTGGACCCCTTACTGGGTGCCGGAGGCAACGGCCCAGGTGCCGCGGATCAGAATGCTGATCGATCGATGTAGAGAGAGGAGTGTACCGGTCATCTATACCGTTTTTTCCAAGACGCATGGTTACGTGGATAGGCCGGCTACCGGCAGCTCAATGCCCAACAGGTACGCGGACTTGGACATAGACCAGTCCTGCTGGTTCGTCGATGGCAGAATCTGGCGTGATCTGCAGCCTACAGATGGAGAGATCGTCATACATAAGCCGTCTTACGGTGCGTTTTATGATACCCCGCTGGAGACGATCCTAAGGAATCTGGGCAAAGATACCGTGATCGTCAGCGGCACGATGACGAACTATTGCTGTGGCATGACAGCCAGACAGGCCTTCGAACGTGGCTTCAAGGTGGTCTTCGGCAGCGATGTGAATGCCACGGACGACCAGCAGATGCAGGAGTCGGAGCTGAAGGTTCTGAGAAGGGGTTTTGCAAAGGTCTTATCATCCGATGAGATCATTAGCACGCTCGGAGGGGGCGTGTGATTATGCCCGACAGGCGATTCATCGATGCGAACGGGATTAGGCTATCGTATTTTGACTATGGGGGCAGTGGAAAGCCTCTGCTGATGTTGCACGGTCACTATAGTTGCGCCCGATCATTCGCGTGGTTGGCAGAGCAGCTGCATGATCGCTGGCGGGTCGTGACCATAGATCAGCGAGGTCATGGATGGAGCGATCATACCGAAGATTATTCCCGGGAGGCCTACGTAAGCGATACGGCAGTATTCATTGAGAAACTGGGTATTGCCCAAGCCGTTGTCCTTGGCCACTCGCTGGGAGGACTGAACGCTTACCAGCTCGCCGCAAAACGCCCTGAGCTGGTACAAGCGCTGGTGATCGAGGACGTAGGGGCCGTAGTACCCATATTCCCCCCGGCGACGGAAGGATGGCCGCTGCGGTTCCGCAACATGGGACAGGTACAGGACTGGGCGGCGGAGAAGGGGTTCAAGGAGGACGCGTACTTTCAGGAGAGCCTGGTCGAGTACCCTGACGGTTGGGGCTTTCGCTTCGACTACGATCGGGTCGATCGCTCGATGAGGCAAATTGCCGGAGACTGGTGGCAGGACTGGCTTGGATCGAAGTGTCCGGCGTTGCTCCTGCACGGGCACAGGAGTTGGGTATTGAATACGGACCACGCGAGGGAGATGGCTGGGAGAAGGCCGGGCACGAGCTTGGTCGAATTCCCGGAGTGCGGACACACGATTCACGATGAGGAGCCGGGTGGATTCTACCGGGCGGTGGCTGGGTTTTTGGAGCGCTTCCATAAATAAGGCTTATGTCATTGCCGCTCATAGGCTATAATACAGGCTTTCGGTCATTTTCGCCACGTTATCCCAGTTGAACACTCGGTCGATCAGCTTCCGTCCTTGCGCGCCCATCCACTGCAGCGCACTTGGCTTGTCGATCACATCGCCGATACACCAAGCGATGGACTCAGGATAAAGCCGTGCTCTAATGCCGTTAACGAAGTTATCTATGATGGGGACTGCGTCGGTTCCGATGGCCGGCTTGCCTGCATCCCATGCCTCAAGGACTACGATGCCGAACGGCTCGTTCCTGGAGGGCACCACCAGCAGATCACACGCATTATATAGATCTAGTAGGTGATCGTCGTTGATGTAGCCGAGGAATCTGCATGCATGGGCTACGCCAAGCTCATGTGCCCGGCGACGGCAGGTTTCCCGGCAGTCGCCTTCCCCGGCGAACACGAACTTCGTGTCCCACCGCTTCCGCAGTACATGTGGTATCGCTTCGACCAGAAGGTCGGGGCCTTTCTGATGTTTCATCCTTCCGACAAATAGCGCGACCGGAGCGAACGGGTGGATCCCGTATTTAGCCTTGATAGCGCCGGCGTCTACTTGGCGGCGTACTTTTCCGGGGAAAATGCCGTTTGGTATTAGGTAAAGCTTTTCTGTCGGAATATTATAGAGGAATTGAACCTCGGACTTGAGCACGGGCGATGTGACGATAATCGCTTTTGACTCGTAGCCTGCTAGCCATTCCCGCCGGGATATCTCCGCATGCTCGTACGAGCCCGTGTGTCGGTTGCCGCTCCTCCCCCATTCGGTGGAATGGAAGGTGAAGACGAAGTCCCTCCCTTCCCGGCGTCTGACCCGTTCCATGGCCATAGTAGGATGCCAGTCATGGGCGTGAAGCACGTCGAACCTGCCGAATAGGCGTTCGGTGGAACGTAGTCTATCGACCATTTTTCCGCACATCTCGTCCATCTGGTGGACGATACTGCCGAACCTGTTATCCTGCATCCGGTGGTATCGGATGCCATTGATCACATCATAAGGGCCGTGGTCGCCGGCTTGGGTGAAAACGTGTACTTCATGGCCCCGTGCTGTTAGCGCTTCGGAGAGTTCGGAGACGTGGGGCGCGACTCCGCCGATCTTCAGCGCATGCAGGCTTTCCCAGGAGAACATGGCGACGCGTAGAGAATCCATAGCATTATCATAATAATTAGATATATATATAAATCCGGCTCTGGTTCTAACAGGTAATCGCCGCAGACACATTGGGCCCTATGGGCTGCCAGGAAAAGCATTTATGATCAAAACTCGCTCTGAAATATGAGATCATGAAATCCACACCACAATGTGCCCCATGTCTGTTGAACAGAGTTCTCTACGAGGCCGAACTCTCAACCGATGACCCCGAGATTAGGTTCAAGGCGATCCAGGGAGGCCTGGAGTTCTTAGGGAAAAACTTCCGCCCCGGCGCAGACGCGATAGACATATCAACCGGCATCCACCGGAAAGCCTACTCAATCCTTGGCGATAGGGATCCATATAGAAGGATGAAGGAGCTGAGCAACAGGCTGGCTGATGCGACGGTGCCGATCGTAAGGGAACAACTGACAAAGGCGAAGCCGAAAGATCGGTTCAGGCTGGCAGTGCTCGCGTCTATCATCGGCAACACTTTCGACTTTGGAGTACAGGGGCATAACGTAGAGACAGACAACTTTATGGCGTTCTACAATTCCATGATCAGGCAGGGCCTGAATATCGACGATACAGACGCTATCAGAGCACTAGCCGAAAATGGCGACGTGCTATACCTAGCCGACAACTGTGGCGAGATCTACTTCGACCAGCTACTTATCGAGGAACTGAAGGCCATAGGAGCGAAGGTGACCCTAGTCGTGCGAGGCGACTATATCCTAACAGATGTCACCATAGAAGACGTGCAGCGCATGGGCTTGGATAAAAAAGTGGATCGAGTACTAACCACCGGCTCCAACGCCGTCGGCGTCAGCCTGGATGATGCGCCTGCAGAGTTGCTACAGGCGCTCAGGACGTCCTCCATCATTATCAGCAAAGGCATGGCGAACTACGAGTCGCTCTCAGACTCAGGCTTCCGACCGATGGCATATCTGCTGCAAGCCAAATGCGAACCTGTCGCGGCTTCTCTACATGTAAAGAAGGGACATAATGTCGCTATGCTGATAAAATGATGTTAAAAGACGTATCAACCCACCAGACGACATGGAACACGACAGTTACACTTCAAGCCCATAGGATACAACCTGTTACACATAATCGTCGTGCTATTGTGATATATACGGCCGTTCAGGTTAAATATATAATGATAAGAATTTAAATTTTCTTTTATGAAGACAGATATGTCCTATAACATTGATCACACCCGTAATTTCGCCCTTCGACTCATGAAAGAGGTCTGGGCAAAATATGATTATGCGAAGGTCCCCGCATTTTACCACCAGGATGTCGTCGGACACCATGGCGACCAGATCATCCGCCGGGAGGACATCGAAAACCGCCTCAAGCGGGACCGCATACACTGGAAGGATCCGGTCTACGACATCAGGGACTTGGTCGTAGACAGGGAGCGATTTGCCATTCGCTTCAGATACTCGGCCACCCAGGTACGGACGGGAAAGCGGGATGAGGGCATAGAGACGATGTATTTTTACCACCTCAAGGATGGCAAGATCAGCGAATTCTGGACTCTGGCCTCGATCTGTTACGATTACTTTGAGAAGGATTGATCATGCTCGCCGATGACCTTTTAACATGCGATATATTCCCCGATAAGCCCATATGTTAATATCGCCACCTCGCAAATAAGACGTGTATGGCAACAAGCAGGGAATATAAAGAATTTTTAGGCATGGTCAGGGAGCTGAGCACCCTTGAACAGGTGGCCGGTTTGCTGGGATGGGATCAACGGACATACATGCCGACGGGCGCCGCCCCGGATAGGGCGCTGCAGAACTCGGTTATGGCTGGAATCATCCACGAGCGACTTACAGCCCCCCGAATGGGAAAGCTTATCACCATTCTGAAAAAACAGGAGATCCCCCAGGATGGGACGGTGATCCTGCGCGAGATCGAGCGCAAGTGGAAGAGAGCGTCCAACGTCCCGGCCTCCCTTGTAAAGGAGATCAGCAAGACTGGCGCTCTGGGCATGGAGGCATGGGCGAAAGCTCGGAAAAATAGCGATTTCACCCAACTGGAGCCGCTGCTCGACAGGATGATCGGTCTGAAAGCCCGATCTGCAGAGTACATCGGTTACGAGGATAAACCCTATGATGCGCTGCTGGACGAGTACGAGCCGGGCTTGAAGACAGGGGATATGGAGACACTATTCAAAAGGCTGACCGGAAAGCTCGCCCCTATAACCAGGAAGATATTCGACGAGCCAGTACCTAAAAGCGCGATACCGGCTGACATATACCTGCTGGAAGATCAGCGAACGTTTCTGAGTGCCCTTGCCGCTGGCATGGGCTTCGACTTGAATTATGGCCGCATTGACCTGTCCGCCCACCCGTCCACGATCGGATGCTGCAGAGATGTCCGGATCACGTTCCGCTACCAGGAGAGCAGCCCGATCTTTGCCATCTTTCCCATTATCCACGAGGCCGGACATGCGCTATACGAGCAAGGCTTCCAGGAGAAACATTTCGGAACCCCGCTGGCTGAAGCCGTTTCGATGAGCTTTCACGAGTCGCAGTCTAGGCTATGGGAGAACATGGTTGGACGCAGCCTACCCTTCTGGACTTATTATTACCCGCAAATGCAGCAGGTTTTCCCTAAATTTAAGAAGGTTCCACTGGGTGCTTGGTACCGGGAGATTAACCGAGTCACCCCGTCATTCATCCGGACTGAAGCCGATGAACTCACCTACAACCTGCATATCGCGCTGCGCTTCGAGGCAGAGGCCGCGATCTTCTCCGGCAAGCTGAAGACGGAAGAGATCCCACAGTTCTGGAATGAGCGCTTTGAGAGATATCTTGGGCTTGAGGTCCCCGACGATGCCCGAGGGTGTTTGCAGGATATTCACTGGTCAGGGGGCGAATTCGGATATTTCCCCTCCTACACCCTGGGTAACCTCTATGCCGCGCAGCTCTGGGATGCCGCCAGACGCCAGACGCCCGAAATAAAGGGCCGCATTGCGATGGGGGATCTCACGGTGCTGCGGGATTGGCTCCGGACGAACGTACACCGTCATGGCAAGCGGTATGGCGCCGCGGAACTGATGAAGCGGATCACTGGCAGCGAGATCAGCGAGGACTATTTTATCAGGTATATCAGGGAGAAGTATAGCTGGGTTTATGACATCAGTCTGGGAGCTGCACCAAAGATCAAGATCGACCGCTGAAGATAGCGACGAGTAAGTCAACTACCCCGATCCAAAGGGCAGGGTCTTTACACTCCTCTACGCTCCCATTATGATGACCCTGATATCCTGAAAGTTGATGTCTGAGAAGCGCGATAGCTGTGTCAATATGGCAGCGAGCAAGGAATATAGGGAACTGCTGGAAATGATCAAGGACCTGAGTACGCTTGAACAGGTAGTCAGCATACTCGGATGGGACGAACAGACGTACATGCCCGCCGGCGGGGCGCCGGACCGGGGGACGCAGAAGGCTGCTATCATCGGGATCATGCATGAGCGTCTGACGTCGAAGAGGATGGAGAAACTGATCAGAACCCTGAAGAAGCAGGAGCTTTCCCCGGATGGACAGATCGTTCTACGGGAAGTGGAGAGGAAATGGCGGCGGGCATTGAGCATGCCGTTGGAACTGGTTAAGGAGATCACTCGGACCGGAACCATGTCGGTCGAAGCCTGGGCGAGGGCCCGCAAGAGCAGCGACTTCAGGGTCATGGAACCCTGGCTCAATAATATGATCGGCCTTAAAATGAAGGAGGCGGAGCATGTTGGCTATGATGACAGACCCTATGATGCGCTGCTGGACGAGTACGAGCCGTGCATGAGATCAAAGGAGTTGGACGCGCTATTTTCCCGGCTCAGGTACAAGTTGGTGCCGATCGCGGAGAAGGTCCTGGATGCACCGGAACCGAAGAGCACGCCGTTCACCGGGGACTACCCATGGGATATGCAGCGAAAATTCATAGCCGACCTGTGCGGAGGCATCGGATATGATATGAACTGTGGCCGCATTGACCTGTCCGCCCACCCATTTACCACAGGCTCCGCCCGGGACGTCCGCATCACGGTCAGGTACGATGAGAAAAACCCCGCATACGCCATATTTCCCGCCATTCATGAGACAGGACACGCGCTATACGAGCAGGGCTTCCGTGAGAAGTACTTTGGCACTCCGCTTGCAGAGTCCGTATCACTAGGCATCCACGAATCACAGTCTAGGCTCTGGGAGAATGTCGTGGGCCGCAGCATGCCGTTCTGGACCTTCTATTATCCGGTGATGCAGCGGACCTTCCGGGGCATGAAAAAGATGTCGCTGGAGCAGTTCCACAGGAGGATCAACACGGTTCGGAGGTCCTATATACGGGTTGATGCCGATGAACTGACCTACAACCTGCACGTCATGCTCCGGTACGAGATCGAGTCCGCCATCTTCGCTGGAAAGCTCAAAACAGGGGAAATCCCCGAGTTCTGGAACGATCGATTTGAGCGTTACCTGGGCATCGAGGTGCCCGACGACACGCACGGATGCTTGCAGGACGTCCACTGGGCCTGGGGCTCGTTCGGGTACTTCCCGACCTACGCTTTGGGCAACCTTTACTCCGCCCAACTGTGGGGCGCTGCAAAGCGAAAAGTGGCGGGTCTCGAGGACCGTATCGCTTCAGGTGACACGGCCGCCCTGTTATGGTGGCTGCGTGACAATGTACACAGGCATGGCAAGCGCTACTGCGCTTCCGATCTGATCACAAAGGCCACAGGCGAAAGGCCCTCGGAGGATCACTTCATCAGGTACGTGAAAGAAAAATACGGGAATATCTACGGCATCTCCCTGTAATGGGGGGGTGCATCCACCCCTACTCTTTTTTCGTCAAGTCGCTGCCGCTGACCGGCCCTTGTTGCTTGATCGTCTTGCCCGCGCAGTCCCTCGTCTCTCGGGCCTGATCAATGCACTCCTTCGAATCGCATAGAAACCGGCCGAAATGAGCCCTGGTGGCATTTTTGCCGCAGATCGAGCACTTTCTGTCCTTAAAAAAGTCACTCATAGCACTTACATAACATTTTTAGTATAATAAATATTATTACGTTTGTGGCTGGCTTAATATCTAAAGTGTTCAGGGCGAAGTGGCTGCTGCTCGGCATCGTGCTGATACTGCTGCTTATATGGATCCTACGCCCGTTCCTCGATGTGTTCATTTATGGTATCTTCGTCTATTACATTACCAGGCCTATAAAGCGATGGCTGGGCAGGTACATCAAAAACGAAGGCCTGCTGGTCAGCGTCAGCATGCTGCTGCTTGCGCTGCCCTTAATTATCCTAATCACCTACACGCTGCTGATTGGCGTTTCCCAGTTGATGGCCGTGATCTACAGTCACGGCCTAGCGTCTGCGCTGCCGTCCGGCCCGCTGGCCAATCTGACTCAGTCCTTCTCCGGGCTGGAGAGCAGCCTGTCCAGCGGCAACTTTACCGCTCAGAACCTCACCGACATCACCCACGAGGACTGGTACGTGATGGTTTCCGGGTACTCCGGGAACCTGCCATTGATCCAGTCCATCGTGATCGCGACAGGCAGTACAGTGGCGGACATCATCTTCAAGCTATTCATCATATTTCTGGTCGCGTTTTACATGCTCAAGGAAGATGCCCACCTCCAACGCTGGTTCTCCGATAACTATCCTGGAATCATGGCGGAACACAACAGACTGCTCCCCCGCTATTGCAAAGCTGTGGACGCGGATCTGCAGAAGATCTTCTTCGGCAATCTGCTGAGTATCGCCTTCTTCGCGATCATCGCCGCCGTCGTGTTTGAGGGCCTGAGCATCTTAGCCCCAGATACATCGCTCCAGATCCCATCGCCCATCCTGATGGGCATCCTCTGCGGCGCGTCCGCGCTCATTCCACTGATCGGCATGTGGCTGGTTGTGGGGCCGGTGTTGCTGTACGTGGCCGGCACTAGCCTGATTGCGGGCACGCTGTTTCCTAACATCGGGTATTTCATTATTATGGTCATCGTCATATTCCTCTTTGTACAGACGATACCTGCCTTCGTGATCCAGCCGATCATGGCGCGGGGCCAGGTCCATACAGGGTTGCTTATGTTCGCCTACATCCTTGGGCCTTTAGTCTTTGGAATTTCCGGACTCTTTCTTGGTGCCATCGTCTTGGTGCTGGTGACCCATTACTTTGGCATTGTAATGCCAGAGATCGTCAGAGGCGGGCACGAGAACCATGATATACATTTCGGGCTCTGACATACCCCACGGCTAAAGCCTGTGGGGTTCTACGGTCGCTATCGTTCTTAGCGTTGCCGTTTGGAGCGTATCAGTGCTGCTCTCCGACATATCTCTGTCTATGTCGGATTGAGAAACGCCTATCTGACGCAACGCTA
>DATHCY010000017.1:0-7951 GCA_035319305.1 Methanocella sp. | reverse complement strand
GAGGCGCTGTTTTTGATGTACGTCGGCGTATCCCCGGCAAAATCCATCCTAGTCAGCCTGATCAACCTTGTGCCGGTCTTGAACCTGTTCCCGTGGTGTACCCTGGCGGTGCTGCATGCCAAGTTCGGAGTCCGGATGGGCGGACTCTCAAAGCTCTTTATCGAAGAGAAGCCACATCATGCTCAGGGAACTCTCAACTCATAACCAGTTCATAACCAAAAAGATGGATCGCCCGGGAAGAACCGGCTGGAGAATAGTAAAAATTAGCCGGGGCATAGAGAGGCCCTTTTAATGGCTACCTATGTCTCCAGGCTGATTATATTTGTGCTTTTACTTACCCTTCCTCTTATGGTCGTCGTGGCCGGGCTTTCCTACAACAGGTTGATCGTGGTGGCGGCCCGGATGGGCGTGGCCGGGGTGTACTGGGATAACGTAGATCGGTTGGGGGGTTATCGCAGGACCTGAAGTAACAGCGATCTGGGTGGTTGCAGAACTGGACTGTGATCCGTCGGTCACTGTCAGCGTCACATTGTAAGTGCCGGGGGTCTGGAATGTGTATGCAGGATCCTGCTTGGTCGAAGAGCTGCCATCACCAAAATCCCAGTGCCATCCTGTTGGGTTTCCGGAACTCTGATCGGTGAAATGCACGGTCAGTGGAGCAGCGCCGCTCGAAACGTCGGAGCTGAAGCTGGCAGTGAGCGTATCTGCTGTGTGTGCTAGGGCGGAAATAGGGCCCATGGACATAGTTATAACCAGTACCATGGTTATCTGGGCAATTCTAGATATTCTTATCGTTTTTATCACCTTGGTGGTAATTTTTCGGCTATTCATCTGTTAGAAAAGCCGATGCATTGTTTGACATGACAAGGGAGAATGAATAATATAAATAGTTTCATATATTGACCATATTTTTATCATACGCCAGCATTACTACCTACCATACCCACGGCAACAGCCGATAGGTTACCCGCCCAGCATACTCTATATAGCCCGGCAGCTCCCCCCTCAATGTCCTATCCTCCAGACCGGTGCGCAGAATAAAGAGTAAAACGATGATAACCGTGGGGATAAGCGCCAGGTATGAGCCCAGCATCAAAGGCTGGGCGGCCATATAAATGATCATACCGACGTAGCCGGGATGTCGGACATAGCAATAAGGCCCGCTGACAGCGACAGTATGGCTATCACCCTGAAGACGGACGATCGTTGAAAAGAAAGGGTTACTGTTCATCGCCCAAATACTGAAACTGAACCCCGCCAGAAACACGATCGATGCAATGGCCGGGATGGCTAACGGAACATTATCTGACCATCCAAAGCGCATCTCTAGCCCGGCCACAAACAGGGCGGCCGCCCACAGCATCTGTATTGTATAAAGTATGAGCAAGTCCCATTTCTTCAGGCCGGGCTTTCTCCATGGCGAACCCATACGTTCCCTCATCAGCACAGGGCTGATAACGGCAGAGCCTGCCAATGTACATAACAGAAGTACTCCCAGGAATGCCCATGCCAAGTTCCAACGGGGGTTGCCAGATGAAATGAACAGGATCAGGCCGACAAGGGCAATACTGAGTACGCTGCCAATGAGTACGATCGATCGAGTTTTCAGGTCTTCAAAGTTTATCATTGAGATCTATCGGTTTAATTAATTCCTGGTCGTAGCCGATCAACCGGAGGCAAATTCAGTTTTGGCTATATGAACATATCAAGCGTCGACTTCGTCTTCACCCTCTTAGCCACTTCCTTCTTCGCCACCGGCGCTGCCTGAACTGCAGGATTCTCATCCGCAAACAGGTCCAGCGTTCTCTGCGAATTACCCTGCATAAGCGTCCTTTCATCACATCCGAACGCTTCCGTAATCCTCGCCAGCCCCATCGCCAGCCGTTCCGCATAATACTTGTAGTCAGGTCGGGCTGTGAACTCCAGCCCCTCGATGACGGGCTCGGCCTTGATCGGCTGAACCGAACCGTTGGTGATAACAAAGGGCGTCTTCATGCCAGGGGTAAACTCGTAGCCCATCTCCTGCAGGCGCTTTGCCGCGTTGACGTGTACCAGCGAGTCCGGGTTGTCGTAGGAGCTGAACTCGGCGACGCTTTTGGAGATGACAAGCTTGGGCAGGTCGATCTTCCCTTTCAGCGTCCTATCAATGGTATCCTTGCTGAACCTGACCGCCTCATCCTGTTTGCCTTCCAGCACGATCTGAAACACCTGTGTCATGGTCTCGCTCTGCAGATCGAAAGAGTCGGTTCTTCTCGGCTCATACCCTCGAACCAACAGCGTCTCTTCAGGCCAGATGATCTTTCCGAAGTACCTCTTCTTCGCATGTGCGAAGAACCGCTCCATGATCTTTTCCAATTCCAGATGCATGTTGCCCGCTGAGAATTCCGCCTGGACCTGGAAGCCCAGCATTCTACAGGCATCGAGGCCCAGATGCTCTTTGGATGTAAAAAACACCGAGTCGGTATCGCCGGCGATGACAGTAAAGCCCCGGCTTTCCAGCGAATCCACTACCGTCCGGATCTCGTCACGGGCCCATGAGGTAATGCTGGGGGCGATGTACCTGTTATACGGCCAGCGGCAGAACCGGGCCCCGAAATAGCCATAGGTGGCGTTGGCAAGTACTTTGATCGCATTCTGCAACCGGTTGTAGTACTCGGCGGCATCGTCGTCGCCCTCCTGCTTCGCCTTTTTCATCAGTGCCTTGGCCTCTTTTCTGGAATTTAACAGGCCTTCGACCATACGCGGAGTGACGCCATAACGCTTCTCCTTCGACAGGAAATATGCCCCGACAGGGGAGATATGTGTCGCCTCTTCCTTATTCTTCGTCAGGGTAGTAAAGCAGATATTGTGTTTGATGATTTGAGATGGATACATGGACGAGAAATCCAGACCGACCACCCACTCCCACAACCCTGGCTTCGTCTCGTAGACGAAGCCGCCCTCGTACTCGTAGGTGTCGCCGCTGGCCATGGGCACGATGACGTTCTCACGATCGACCATTCTAATTAGGAGACTTTCGATCATCCGGTTCTGGCCGCCCGAAACCTCCTTGACCGGCAGCTTCGATGGGATGGCGACATCCATGAGCTTGTTTAGCGTGTTGATCCTCGGATGGAGCAGGATACGCATAGCGAGATCGGCGTCCTTCAGACAGTATTTGATAACCTCATCCCGGCGGGCGGTCCACTCATCATCAATTCTGGTGGCATTGATATTGTCCTTAGTGTCCCCAAACAATTGCTGCGAGACATAGCCCAGCCCTTCGCGCTTCGGCCGCAGTTCCTTTTTCACCGACAGCCAGGCATCCTGAAGGAGCCGACCCTTGATATCCCAGGTGACGAAACCTGTCGCCCGATTTTCCCGCCGGCTCATGCCCAAGGTATCCCGGCCGAAACTCATAACCTCCCTTAACTGCTTTTTTTTGCCATTCTTCTCTTTAAAAAGGGCGTTAGATCGATTGTATAGCATCGCGAGGTCGAAATTATTGATGTTGTAGCCCGTGATAATATCCGGATCCAGCTTACGGACCTCGCGCACAAACTCGGAGAGGATGCGCCGCTCATCCTCATCACGCTCCACATTTTCCGCCGCGGATATGCGATCGCTCCTTGGCCCAAAGACGGAAGAGATCATCCGCTCTTCCCGGGTGCCATCCGCCTCGTTGTACACTATAAAGCAAATACAGTAAATGTTGCCGTATTTGATCGAGCTTTCGATGTCGAAGCTCATGATCTTCAGTTTCGGAGTGAAGATCGGGCACTTCTCGAACTTTTCGGCTTTGAGAACGTATTCCGTGGTGTAGCCTTCCTGGTCTACCAGTTCTCCGGTCACCCGGACACAGGTCTCGAGATCCATATCATAGATAAAGCGGTTGGTAAACACGATATCGGCGGCAAAGAACACGGCTTTATCCTCGTACTTTTCCCGCTCTTCCTGTGCCATATACTGCATCAGGTCATACATATCGAGCGCTTTCTGGGAAAAGACCCTGTCCGTGGAACTGATCCTGACACCATCCCCCTCGTCGGTTACGGTCAGCTCCGGATCGGCCCTGACCTTCTCCAGCACCTCGACTGGGGGGTCCAGCAGCCTGATCGTCTTGTGTTGCAGTTCGAACTCCGTTCTGAACTTCGGGACCAGCCACGGCGCGCGGACCCTGACTTCGAGGAACTTTTCCACTCTGCCCTTATACTCCTTTTGAACATCTTTGACAAAGAGCACATCCCCATGCTCCTCCAGCTTTTTATGCAGTGAGGGCGATGGAGAAAAGATATGAAAGTACGGCTTGAAGTCGGGGCACAGTATCGTGATGCTCTGATTGTCCCGGGTCTTGCCGAACAGGCGTACCACTACGTTTTCCCGGTCTTTGCCCTCCGCACCTTTCCTCGGCGTCACCGAGTAGGTGGAATCCAGAAGCCGTACGTCAAAAGTCGACTGCACTATAACCACTATCCCGCCAGATAGTTGTACCATGAGGTATAAAAGAATAACGCGCTAGCGATGATCGAAGGTAATAGTTCGCCGTTCGATTCGTCATGGTGATATTAATTACTGCTACTGCCCTATTCAGGTTGATTGCCTTGGCTCATCAAGCTTTATATACATACTGGAATGTATAACTCATTGATGCGTAGGACGAAAGAGGAAGCGGAAGTTACGAGGGAAAAGCTGCTGGACGCTGCCCTGAAAGTCTTCAGCGAGAAGGGTTATGCCACGACAACGCTGGACGACATAGCGAAAGAGGCGGGCGTTACCCGCGGTGCAATCTACTGGCACTTTAAGGGCGGCAAAGTAGACGTCTTCAATTCGATTTTAACCGAGCGTTATGGGCGTGTCAACGCACTGATCGGCCGGGTCATTTCAGAGCCTGGCAGGCCACTGGAGGTGCTGGAGCGATTGCTGGTCAGTCTGATGGAGTTGATCGTCGACGACTCGGACTTTCGGGCCGTCCAGAGCATGATCATGTTCAAGACCGAGGTCTCGGATGAACTGACAGGTGGCATGAGGGAAAAAAGCGAGAGCTTTGACTGGTCGGTACGGTTTGTCGCGGACCTCATTAGAAAAGGGAAAGCGGCAGGGGAGGTTCGGGCGGATGTGGATCAGGAGGTGGCTGCCATAGCGGCTGCTGGGCTATTGAACGGTGTGATCATGATGTGGCTGGTGAACGAGTCAGTCAGCAGTTCAAAACAGTTTCCACTCAAAAAGTATGCTAGGCCGCTGGTCAGGACGTTCATCGATGGCCTGGCCATCCCACAGACCTAAACAATAGCTATAAATATTATTAACATTCATGTATGTATGTAAATTTCTGGGATGCCCCTTGTACCATAGGCATATTTCCCAATCGAAATTTTACATACATATATGAATGTATAGTGTGGGGTAGCTGGATGAAATTTAATAAACAGGAATTAAAAATGGAGGGCAATTCCAGAATTGCCCTGTTCGTCGTCACGCTAGCAATCTTCACAGACATGCTAATCTACAGTATGGTCGTACCCGTGCTGCCAAAGTACGCCTTAGAACTCGGCACGTCCCCACAGCTGATCGGGATCATGTTTGCCAGCTATGCCATCGCCTTCCTAATCTCGACGCCAGCAGCCGGCTGGATCTCCGATCGGACAGGTCGTAGAACCACAATGATAGTCGGCCTTGCCGGACTGTTGATATCAACGATGATATTCGCAGGCGCCGACAACATAGTGATGCTGACCATTGCACGGGCACTGCAGGGCGTTTCTGCCGCGGCAACCTGGACGGCGGGCCTCGCCCTGCTCTCGGATCTGTTCCCACCCCAAGCGAGACAGCAGGCGACAGGCACGGCGCTCGCCGGTAGCTTCGCAGGAATATTAATTGGCCCTACCCTCGGCGGCTTTCTGCTCGAATTTGGCGGCTACAGGTTGCCCTTTATCGTCGCTGCAGGATTGATACTGATCGATGGCATCGCCAGAGTATTCCTGCTAAAAGATCCAGCGGCCAAAAACCACGGAGATCTAGTATCGGTTATGGCATTGGCAAAAACTCCATCAGTCGCCATCACGGCAGGCGTGATTACGCTGATGGCAGCACTATCCGGAATGCTAGAGCCTATCCTTCCCCTGCATCTACAAGCGCAGCTTCACGCCTCGCCAGGGTCGATCGGCGCCCTATTCAGCATGATAGCCATAACAGGCATAGTTTGCTCCCCCCTATCCTACATGATCGCCGACAAGTGCGGCAGGAAACGGGTGATCATCAGCGGGCTGATCGTATCAGCGATCCTATTGCCATTCCTAGTGATACAGAGCTCACTCATACCAGAGCTGATCATCGCAATAATGATCGGGGCATCGCTATCAGTGGTGCAAGCCAGCATACCACAGGAGCTAACCGACGCGATCGATCGGAAGGGTAAGGACGGGTACGGTGCGGCGTACGCATTATATAACATAGCCCTGTCACTGGGCATGATGATCGGCCCGATTACAGGCGGCCTGCTGACAGGCTCGTTCGGCATCTTCACAGCCATGTCAATCGCCGGGGCCGGCATCATAGTATATACGGTAATCCTAGCCGCATCGACACGGCCAACTATACCAACGATATCCGGCCAAGCCCCCTAACAAGACGCATAAAACGTCCCGCAGCCGGGTTTTTATCTGAATGAGGGCACAGAAGGGCGTAAGACCCCGTCCTGAAGAGCGGGGCAGTTCACTGGGATAGATGATTATGCCCTCAAAATTTTCCTGCCACGAACTCCTCCGAGAACCTGGTCGTCTGCTCCAGCCAGTAGTCGACCGCATATTCGATCTTCTTATCATCGGCCTTGCCGTGGACGGTGACCGCCTTGATCTGGGGCTCGTTAAGGGGCGCGCCGATCCGGCTGACCAGGAAGACATAAGCGTCCTCGATCCCGTCCAGCTTCGCAATGTCCTCGGCGGCCTTAATCGCGATGATGTTATAGATCTTTCCCACATGATTCACCGGATTCTTGCCCGCGTGGGCTTCCAGCGTCATCGGACGTCCTGGAGTGATCAGACCGTTGGCCCGGTTGCCACGGCCGGTCTCCCCATCATCGCCGACTTCAGCAGAGGTACCGGTGATCGTGATGTATATGTTAGAGTTCTGGTCGGCCGCATTGACCGCTACTGAGGAATCCTTCCACCGTGCTGCAGTATGCTCAATGATCCGGGCGGCAATACTCGCCTTAATGTCGCCATACTGGTCCATCGTCCCAGCGTGCCTCGAAATGATAGCATCCCCTACAGTGAACCGAGCAGTCTCGCCGCTGCGAATTCCCATGACTTTGACGTCATCGCCTGAGCCATGAACCCTCCTGGCGATCTTCTCGATCTCGAACACATCGTGCTCCAGGTGACTCAACGGCGCATAGCCGACTCCCATGGACGTATCATTGGCCCCGACCCTTTTTACCAAGCTGCGCAACTCAGCCGATCCCGAGCTGAGCCGCGGCTCGATGGAAAAGTGGTTACCAATGTGCCGGATCGTCTTTTTCAGGTATTCGGACGCGGCCTTAGTGGCTATATCGTACACCGGGACCTTCTTCCCCTCCACCTCGTCGGTGGCCCTGCCACCGAGCACCAAGCTCAGCGGCCGAATGATCTCCCCCCCGCCGAGCACCGGCTTCGACTTTCCTCCGATCAACAGCACCTTGTCCACATTGTGGTGCATGATGCCGCCGAAACGGTCAATATAATACTTCGATAGCGACCTGGATATCGCATCGGATATCCCGTCGCAGATAGTATCCGGATGTCCGAGTCCTTTCCGTTCCACGATCTCGAATGGCTCTTCCCGATATGGAGTGCTTGTGTGCCTGATGATCATGAAGATTCCTCAGTAGCAAGTTTCGTGAAAAGAAATAAAATAGGTTACCCTGTGATAACGTGCTTTCAGCCTGATAAATCAAGGATAACTTTTTTGATAACGGGACGATTTATAATAGCAATAG
>DATHCY010000016.1:0-18626 GCA_035319305.1 Methanocella sp. | reverse complement strand
CCCAGGATGCTGACGCCCAGCCTAATGTCCAGTATTGCAAACAACACAAGCCAGATCGGTACTTTCATCCTGATGTCGCTGTGGTTCTATCTACTGCTTACAGTTATCATCGTCTCGATCATGTTCGTCGTCCACGATCTGGCCATGCACATCTTCAGTGTAAGGCGGTCTGCATCAGAGAGCGGGATCAAGTATGAAGTGATCCACCCTGTAGCGGAGATCATCAAGCAGGAAGAGCCCAAATTCGACGCGTATAAAGGCCTGATTGATGAGATCGAGATCTTCTATAAGTATATGGATCAGGTGGACCGGTTGAAAGCGGCGTCCACGATTGCAAGGTTCAAGAGTGAGTATAATACGCTGGCTGCCAGACACGACGAGGGGTCTAAGGAAGAGGCGGATCGGCTAATTAAGCTTGTTGATCAGGAATTTAAGAAGAGGTATTGATAAAAACAGTAAAAACGGTAACGAGGTTATGAGGATGGTATTGTTTAATAGAGATGACATTATCAAAATTATCGAGACTTGCCAGATCAAGGGGCAGGATGAGGCGATTATCAGGGCCCTGATGTATCTGAACCTCGGATATCCTATCATGCTCTACGGTCCGCCGGGAAACGGTAAAACGACGATCGCAGAGCACATCCTCAATTACATCTCGAAAGGCGATGATTATTATCGCATAGAAGCGACCGAAGGTATGACCGAGTATCACACTATCGGAGGTTTCCATCCGCTCTCCATGTCCGGGAACGCCGATCTTTCCAAGGAATTTGTCTATAAGGATGGTATTGTGACCCGGGCCATACAGGATAAAAAGAACATGCTGATCGACGAGTTCACCCGGGCGCCATCGACCGCCTACTCGGGTCTGTTTATGCTGTTATCGACCGGTAAGCTGCATCTCGAGTACCGGGAGACGAACCTGGAGAAGCCCAAAGACTGGGTGCTGATCGTCACGGCCAATCTGGGTGACGAGGGCACCTTTAAGATGAGCGCCGCGCTCAAGCGCCGTTTCATTCCCATATTCATCGGTTACACTAGCCGGTTTACCGAAGAAAAGGTCATCAAAAGCTACGCGCCGAAGATTGATCAGAAGCTGGTTCACTCGATCCTCGATTTCGCTGAGGAAACCCGGCGCCTATGGCAGGAGGAAAAGTCGCTTCCTCAGGGGCTTTCCACAGATGGGGTCATCAAAATGTCACGTTATTGCGATATATCCATCGAGGAGGGCCTGGATGCCAAGACGGCGTTCATCGACGCAGCGATGCACCAGGGCGTGATCATCGCAGACGAGACCGACTATGTTTCCCTCCAGACGGTGAACGAGCTCGCGCTTAGGATCGCAAGCAGGCTGTAATCGATTATGATCTTTCCTGAAGAGAAACGCGTCAGGATGGCATGTGCGAAAATGTTGGTCGATCCATCGAACGCACGATCCTATGATATGCTCCTGACCGGATGCCGTTCCATCGGAAGAAACCTTATCCGTTTCTATCACATCATTCCGCCCACGTCAGAGCGTATGGTATATAAAACATACGATGGGTCAGGGATGATCAGCTTCGATCGGACCATCGCCGAGTGCTGCAAAAACGGTAAAACCATCGAGAGCATGATCACCTATCATCGGGTCAGGGATGTCAAAAAAGTGCGCCTCGCCATTCTCTATGACGACTCTAATTCGATGACCGCATGGTGGCGGAAACAGGCCCAGATGCAGGATATCGACGAAAGCGAGGCTCCGCAGACCTATGCGAAGATCGCATGTCTTTCAATGATGGAAGGACTGGGCAAGGACATCGATATCAACTTCTGGAAGTTCGGCAGCCAATCCCATGGGCCGTTCAACATGAGCTCCAACATGTATCGAGAGATCATAAGGTGTAACGGCTCAGGCGGCACCAGGCTGGATCTTGCCCTGGAGTCTTTGATCGAACACAAATGGTATCACAGGCCTGGTATGAAAATTGTCATGATCCTCACTGATGGGATTCCTGAAGCCGGGCACAGCGCGTACTCTGAGGATGTACTAATCAATATGAAGACGTTGGGACTGATCAAGAATCTCATGCGGAATAAAATCCACGTGATCTATATCCAGATGTTGACGGATGAATCACGGAAGTTTAAAAAGAGCGGGGGTTACACCCTTCTGGAGTTCGGTAACGAGATCCAGCAAATGGGCTGCGAGTATATAACCGTGAACAGCAAGGCTAGCCTAATGCGGACTCTTTTCGAGGGCCTGAACACCATAAACAAAATCTAAACTGGACACCCCCGTATGTTGTGCGGGGTGGTTTGTCGGGTTTTGATGTTCTCTTGCAAGGGTTCTTGTGAGTAGCATGAGAGGGCAGATCAAACAGCCATTGTAGTCACAATCGGAATCTCGCGGCAGCGTGTCGGGATTACCTGCGAGAGTCGTACCGGCGCTCACTTTTTTATCTTAATAAGGGCGTAGATGGGGTGAGGGCCTTCGTCTTTAGGCTGAGTAGTTGGCTCATGGAAAATTATATCCGGCCCCAGACAAAAACATTGACCGGTGATTAATCTGATCGATGCCGTAGGCCAGGTGCTAGAAGGGCGGGCGGACTACTATGATGTCCGGGTGCTCGATGTGACGGGCACCGTGATAGAGACACGGAAGGGGGAGGTCACGAAGGCGATCTCTGGCAAGGAGTCGGGGGCCTGTGTCAGGGTGCTATCTGGCGGTGCGTGGGGGTTTGCCACGACTCCTGATATCTCAGAATCGGCAATTAGTAAAGCCGCCGATCGTGCTGCGAAGGTGGCAAGAGGTATTAGTGAGGGTATCAGGGACCGGGCGAGGCTGGCCCCGGTCAAAGCGATAAGGGATGAGGCGACCATGCCGATGAAGCGCAGCTTCATCGATGCCCATGTAGAGGACAAGCTCGATCTTCTTACCTCTGCGTACGACGCGGTGAAAAAATACGACTTCGTAGTCAATGCCATGGTCAACTACAAAGATGCATATATTGAGCAACAATTCCGCTCGTCAGAGGGTTCATCTGTCTTGACCCGTACCCCGCGTGTCCTCTGGACGATCGAGATCATCGGCAAAAAGGATGATCGGATCCAATCAGTACGGCGCAGGATTGGGAAGACCATGGGCCTGGAGGCGTTTGATGGGGATAAGCACCTTCAGGAAGCTGATGCTGCGGTCGCGTCAGTAGTAGCCCTACTAAATGGCAGGGCTCCGCCTTCCGGCCCGATGCCGGTGATCGCGGATCCGGGACTGGTCGGAGTGTTCGCTCATGAGGCGGTCGGCCACGCGTCCGAAGGCGACCTAGTGTCCACAGGTAACTCCTGCTTCGAAGGCATGATCGGCAAGGAGATCGGGAACGCTACCGTCACCATCAAGGATGATGCCACTGTACCCGGCCAGTTTGGCAGCTACATCTATGACGATGAAGGTGTGCGGACCAGGCCGAAGGTACTGATTAACAAAGGCATTTTGAGCGATTATATCCTGAACCGGGAATCAGCAGCCCGGCTGGAAATGGAGCCTAACGGCGGGGCCAGGGCGGAATCGTACCACGGCCGGCCGTTGGTACGGATGAGTAATACCTTCATCGAGTCGGGAGACGCTGCCTTTTCCGAGATGCTGGAGGGGATCAAGTCCGGCGTTTACGTCAAGGGGTCTCGCGGTGGCCAGGTCAATACATCACAGGGCTTTTTCCAGTTCAACGCCCAGGAGGCTTACCTGATCGAGAACGGCGAGATCACTCGGCCGCTACGGGACGTATCCCTGTCCGGCAGCACTCTGGACATCCTTAAAATGATCGACCTGGTCGGAAAAGACGGGGAGTTGGGTCATGCTGGTCTCTGCGGCAAGGGCCAGTGGGTTCCTGTGGATGATGGCGGCCCGCATATACGAATCTCTCAGTGTGTTGTAGGAGGTCAGTAGATGAAGGAAGAGCTGTTAACGCTGGCAAACCGGGTAGTAGTTGTGGCCGGCCAGGCAGGTGTCCAGTGTGAAGCTTTCGTGCAAAGGCGGCAGAGTACTAGTGTGGTCATTGAGGCTGGCAAAGTCACATTCGGCTCGCAGGATGGCGACCTGGGAATCGGCATTCGCATCATCAACGGTCACCATACCGGGTACGCGTACTGCACCCCTGATTCCATCGAATATGGCGTCAAGCAGGCGCTGTCATCCGCCCGCTTTGGCAAGCCTGGCCAGTACCGGTTCCATGACAGCAGCCGTTATAACAACACAAGATCGATCTTCGATAACCGTATAGCTACAATGGTCACCGAGGATGGCGTCAGCTTGGCTCACGATATGATCGAAGCCTCTTCATTCGATCCTCGCGCTATCCCTTCCAGGGGTGGGCTATCGTTCGGCACCATGGCTTATGCAGTTGCTAATACCAATGGTGCATCCATATTCGACGAGGGCACCTATATCGGCGGCCATGTTATGACCGTGCTTAAAGACAGGGATTTTGTTGTCAACGGGGATGATGGTGAGATCTCTCGAGTGCGGGACTTTAGCATAGAAGATGTGGGGAGAAAAGCCACGGAAAAGGCTGTGGCCCAGATTGGCCAGAGATCAATCGAAACGGCCGCTATGGATGTCGTTCTCCGTCCTGACGCTGTATTCGAACTGTTCAGCAGCACAGTCCTACCGGCGCTATATGGTGATTCCATCAAAAAAGGCGAGTCCGTTTACGCTAATAAGACAGGTAAACAGGTGACATCGTCCGGTTTATCGATTGTGGACGACGGAACGCATCCCCGTGGGATCAACACATTTATCTCGGACGAGGAAGGCTATCCAAGCCAGCGCAACGTGATCGTCGACCGGGGTATCCTGAATACTGTGCTCTATGATCAGTTCTCTGCGATCGAATCCCATGCTGCCTCTACCGGCAACGGGATGCATACGGACCGCAACGAATCCAGCACTACGTACCGGGTTCCTCCCACAACTTGCGCTCGGAATATCGTGTTTGAGGGCGAGACCATGGGCGAGGATGAGATGATTCGCAGCATCAAAAACGGTATTATCGTCGAGCATGTATTGGGGGCTCACACGGCCAACAGGGTCAGTGGAGACTTCTCGGTGGCAATCTATGCTGGATACCACGTTAGAGACGGGCAGATCTTAGCCCCGCTCAGGGGTGGCATGATCGGCGGCAACATGCCTGATATGCTCTTAAGGGCGTCGCTGGCGAATAATTATAAGATCGTCGAGAGCGGGATGTCTTCGGCATCGGGCTATGTGCCCAGCGTCAGGTTTGAGGATGTTAAGGTGGCGGGAGGATAACACTACATCAGCATCCTCGTGTGTATCTTGCGGTGATTCGCTAGGGTTTGATGTTCCAGTTGCTGGGGGTTCCCGCAGGGTAGCAAGAAACACAAAACAATTTTTTTGAGGTGTGCGAATCGCTAATGGGTCTAATCGTCAAACCACGGATTGCACCAAGTGACGATCAATTCTTTAATTGGCGCTAATTCGCGGTTTTAAAGTATGAGCAAGTCCCTCCAAATTCTACATAAAACCAAAATACGGCTGGCAAAACAGTAGATAGTGTTCTCATTCTGCTGTGGTTATCGTGTAATGGCTTGCGCCATGAGTCTCGGTTTTTTGTTAATGGCTACTGTACGCAAAACTTTAATGTCATTTGTGTCCTGCGTTTATGAAAACTGTGTTGGGTTTCATCATGTTACTAATTGGTAACATATTTCTTATTGTGTTAATTTTAGAAATGAAGTCGTAGCTGAGCGGTTTGTGAAATTCATGTAGTCAAATCTCTGGGAACTAGGGTTGTATCTGGCGGGCGTGGGAACGTTTTCTGTTTTGGTTTTGTGTCTCGTTTGGAGGGGCTTGTTCGTACTTTAAAACCGTGAGTTAGTGCCAATTAGAGTTTTGGTTGGTGTATTAGTGTAGTTTGTTGTTTGACGATTAGAGCCATTAGCGATTCGCGCACCTCAAAAAAAGTTGTTTTGTGTTTCTTGCTGCTATGTGGGGGTCTAATAAAGGGTGTATTAAAGGTCTTTGAAGTGGAGGGGGTGATCTTAACTGATCGTTTTATGGCCGGTTTATCCACTGCCGGTATTATATAAAATTATTAAATTAATATTGTAATCTATTAATACTTGGTCATCGTACCCAGGGCTGAGGATTGCCTGATGCGCAACTGGCCTGTCATCTTCGGCCTGGTCATAATCTCACTTACCCTGGTAGTACCTTCATGCTACGCTGTCGGCCCTGGCGTGACCGTATATGCGCCCAGCGTATCCAGCCTACGGGTAGATCGAGTACCGTTTACCTATAATGGCTCCTTTGTCGTCCAGAACAATGGCCATGAGGAAAACGTATACGTATGTCGGGCATCTGTCGATGATCCTCGCGCAATCACATGGATCAATACCACGCCAGCCGGTTTCGTGCTCTCCCCAGGAGAAACTAAACTGGTGAACTTTACCATCAACATCAGCGGCCAGAAACCGGCGCCGGGCGCCTACCATTTCATATTCAAGCCGACGAGACTCCCTCGCAATGTAGAACCCTATATCAACAAATTTGCACGCTATATCTCACAGGCCGATCATTATAATCTTACCATAGAAGTGCCTGGAGAGGGCGGTTCTGCTGAATCAGATGATCAAATGGCCGAAATACCGGTTGTCTTCGACCAGCCCACGTACAAGGTAAACTTGGTGCAATATGCAGCCCCAGATGAAAACAATACCGAAATGATCGAGATCAATCGCGCCATACGCATCAACGCTCCATCATCCGCATATGTAGGCGATCAGGTGCCATTATCGGTATCCGTATTCGAAGGGCTGAACAACCGGGACATCGATCTCGTGGTCATGTCCCCAGATGGAACCTTTTACCCTGTACAAGGGAGTAACTTTACCTTTACACAGGAAGGCCGTTGGGGCGTGCTCACCATGATCGGGGACCAGATCCTGCTGGGCAAGCCGCTTACCATAAGCAGAAACAGCGGCTTACAACTAGTCATGCCTGGCATGGACGCGATCCTTCTGTCTGTGATAACGCTACTTCTGTTTGCATCGATCGTTCCCATCTGGCTTGTGATACGAGGACGACGGAAGCAGGACAACTATAAAGACATAGAATTCAAAGCCTATATCGTTCGGAAATATATCGATCAGTTCGACGCCGGGCAGTTGAAGCGGGCGATCGCCCTGATCGAGGAAGAATACAACGATCTTCTGGATCGGAATATCTCCGGGGATCGGGAGCGGGCCAGGGCGTCGATCGAAGAACTCAAGACGCTGAGCTTGCTTGAGTCGTGATACACGCCCCGATCACCCAACGCTTTTAACTCAAGGTTGTATGTAGAGCGTTGTTTATAGTGACCGTGAGGTTGGAGGAACCCCGGTTGTTTTAGCGCCATGAGGAATCTAACCCATCTACCCGGGTGTATTTAGATAAACTTTCTTATCTATGGTGAAGCTTGTGCATGAAGGACCGGTATTATCTGGGCATCGATCCTGCCTGCGACCGAATTCTCCAGTGTTTCTTTACTTAGAGTTGATGCGCTGAATCATCAGATCATCGCTGATCAAACTATTTTTTGATCCGGGCAAGTACCCCTTCTGCCGCCTCGATGCCCGTGGCAGCCGCCGGCACGATGCCTCGGGTGAGCCCTGCCCCGTCGCCGGCGACGAACAGGTTATCGATGCTGACCACTTCGAAATGGTCCATGGTCTGAGGCCTGAGCGCTGCGAACTTGATCTCAGGGGCGTAGAGTAGGGTCGTATCCGATGCGACGCCAGGCACAACCCTGTCCAGCATATCTAGCCCTTCCACCAGATCCGTGACCACCCGGTGGGGCAGGGCCATGGAAATGTCTCCTGGCGTGACGGCTTTCAGAGTCGGCTCCACATAGCTCCGCTGAAGCCGGCTCCAGGTCGATCGGCGCCCTCGTTTCAGATCGCCCAGCCGCTGCAGGATCGGCCTTCCTCCGCCGATGGTCTTTGCTTGGTGGGCGATGGTCGCGCCGTACTCGTTTGTGTTCTCGACCGGCTCCGTCAGGTTAATTTTGGTTAGGAACGAAAAGTTGGTGTTCTTCGATCTACAGTTGCGCTGGGAGTGGCCGTTCGCCCCTACACCGGACTCGTAGGTATCCTGGACGACGAAGCCGTAGGGGCAGGTGCAAAACGTCCTGACAAGGTCATCGTACGTGGGAGTATACATTCGGAACTTGGGATCCCAGTTGGTCTTGACAGCCTCCTCGTAGACCATGGACGGAACCTCTACCCGAACCCCGACGTCGATGGGCATGTATTTGATGGGGACCTCAAACTTTTTCATCACATCGCCGAGCCAAGTGCTGGCCGATCTACCTGGCGCCATCACCACATAGTCCGCGCTGATTTTTTCATCGTTAACGACTACACCAGTCACCTTACCCTTTTCGACCGCGATATCTGAGACCAGGGTGTTCAACTTGAATTTCACCCCGCGCTCTTCCATGCCATTTTTCATGGACCCGATCACACGGGGAAGCATGTCGCTGCCGATGTGCTTCTGCCGAATAGGGATGAACTCGATGCCGCTCGCCGCCGCCCTAGTGGCCAGACCGGAGGGCGACACATGGGGATCTTCTGGCGGTGCGCCATGCTCGATGAAGTACCGGTCGACCTCGTCGATCAGTTCGTCAGCCCGATGAGGCCCCACGAACTCGGCCCAGTCCCCGCCCACCTGTGAGCTCAGATTGAGCTTCCCATCCGACATTCCGCCGGCCCCGCCAACGCCGGCCGTAACGCTGCAGACGTTGCAGTATATGCAATCCCTGCCCTTCATAACCTGGCAGGCCCTCTGGCTGATATCATGACCCCGCTCTATGACCGTGACCCTGGCGAATCCCGCGAGCTTATGCGCTGCTAGCAATCCTCCCGGCCCCGCTCCGACGATAATCACCTTTGGCTTTGCCATGTTAACCGCTCCTGTTCCAGCCCAGAATGCAACAGCATGCCAATGACGGTACAATAGGTTTTCTTGCGGCGATATAAATAATTTCTTCGAGTTTTAGAATAGATAGAATGCGCAGTGCAGCGTTTGTATATCGAGGCATTTGATATCTGAGCAATCGGGAAGGCTATATGGATACCTTCCTTGAACGACTTCTGTAGTTATAGCATCGGTTTTAAAAACTGTCCTGTATATGATCCTCTCACCTCAGCTACATCCTCGGGCGTGCCTTCGGCGAGGATCCGGCCGCCTTCTCTACCACCTTCGGGGCCGAGATCGATAACCCAGTCTGCGGCCTTCACCACGTCGAGGTTGTGCTCGACGATGATGACGCTGTTGCCTGAATCCACCAGGCGTTGTAACACAGATAACAGGCGAATGGTATCTGCGGGGTGGAGCCCTGTCGTAGGCTCGTCGAGCAGGTATAGGGTGCGGCCTGTTTGACGACGCCCGAGCTCTCTGGAAAGTTTGACGCGCTGGGCCTCTCCGCCCGAGAGTGTGGTCGCCGGCTGACCCAGTTGCAGGTAGCCCAGGCCTATATCCGACAGGAGCTGTAGACGGGATGTGACGGCGGGGAGATCAGAAAACAGCTGTAGGGCTTCGTCCGCTGTCATCTCCAGCACCTGCGAAATATCGTGGTCGTGGTACTTGATTGCGAGCGTCTCTCGCTTAAAGCGGCGCCCCATACACTCGGGACAGCGCACCTCGATTTCGGGGAGGAAATGCATTTTAACGGTCAGCGTGCCCGCGCCTTCGCAGCGTTCGCAGCGTCCGCCCGGTACGTTGAACGAAAACTGGCGCGCCGGCGCTTTCACGCCTATAGCTTTCGGCGTGGCGGCAAAAGCTTCCCTGATGGGAGTGAATATTTCCGAGTACGTGGCAACGTTCGAACGGGGTATTCGTCCGATATGCTGCTGATCTATGGCGATCACCCTGTCAATGTACTCTAAGCCGGTGATCGAGTCATGTTCTCCCGGCGTATCTGCCGCGCCATTTAGGCGTTGATGGGCGGCGAGGTAGAGGGTATCGAAGATCAGCGAAGATTTGCCCGAGCCCGAGACTCCCGTCACCGCTACCAGTAGCCCGAGCGGGATCTGGATCGTCAGGTTTTGCAGATTGAAGTGACGTGCTCCGCGGATAGTCAGCACCCGTGCTCCGTGTTCCCGACGGCGTTCGGGGACAGGCACGACCATATCTCCGGCGAGGAAGGCGCCGGTGGGCGATTCTCTTATCCGGGCCACTTCGGCGAGCGTGCCTGTGGCGACGATCTGGCCACCGTGCTTGCCTCCCCCCGGCCCGATGTCTATAATGTAGTCAGCCGCCCTGATCAACTCTAAGTCGTGCTCTACGACCAATACTGTGTTGCCCAGATCCCTCAGCCTGCGCAGCACGTCGATGAGGCGGCGGGTATCGCGCTGGTGCAGGCCCATGGTTGGCTCGTCGAGGATATAAAGAATGCCGGTCAGCTCCGACCCGAGCAGGGATGCCAGTCTCAGCCGCTGGGCTTCGCCTGTGGAGAGGGATGGTGAGGGGCGGTCCATAGTCAGATAGCCCGCGCCCACTTCGAGCAGACGTCCGACGCGCTCTTGCAAGTCATCCAGAACGGGGCTGGCTAGTCGCATCTCCTGAGGGGTGAAGTGTTGCGACAGTCCCCTAAGCCAGATATCGAGGTCGTTGAGCGACAGCCGGGAGATGGCGACAATGGACTGTCCTGCCACCATCACGGCCCGGCTTTCAGGTCGGAGGCGGGTGCCTTTGCAATCCTCGCAGGGCCGGGTGGTAAAGAATTCGTCCAGCTTCTCCCGGTAAGCCTGATCGTTGGCGTGCTCGTCGTAGCGGCGTTGCAAATTCGTGATCACGCCCTCGAACCGGCCGTGCGAGCTGGTAGCGGGCGGACTGAAATCCGGGAAGTGGCGGCGAAATTGCGGGCTGTCCGTGCCGTAGAGAAGGAGATCACGCTGGACAGGCGTATAATCTTTGATAGCCGCGGATGGATCGAAGGAAAACCCGTAGTATTTACTCGCATTTCTGAGGATCCCGCTGTTGCGATCCCGGTGAAACTCGATCCAGCCATCTACTGCGCCTTCTGAGATGCTCTTACTTTCATCGATCAGGCGGCTGATCACGGCCTGCCTGATCACTCCTAGGCCAGTGCAGGTGGGGCAGGCTCCCGCCGGCTTATTGAACGAAAAGTTGGCCATGCTCAGCTCCGGCACCTCTCTGCCACAGTGCGGGCATGGAAACGTGCCCTCTGGGCTTTCGTCGGAGTCACCTTGCCAGTTCTCTCCAGAGGCTTCCATGCCGAGCGGCGGCACGTCCTTTCCGCAGTAGGGGCAGAGTCGGCGCCCGAGGCGGGCGTAGAGTATCCTCATATATGTGAATACCTCGGTCACTGTTCCCACTGTCGATCGGGGGCTGTGGTTTGTCAGGCGTTGGTCCACGCTTACGGTGGGGGATAGGCCAATGATTGCGTCCACAGGCGGTCTGGACCGGCCAAACGTGACCATGCCTAGCGATTCCATATACTGGCGCTGCCCTTCCTTAAGCAGGAGGTCGAAGGCGATGGTGGATTTCCCCGAGCCCGACAGTCCTGTGAGTACGACGAACCGGTTCCTGGGGATCTCTAGGGTAATGTTTTTGAGGTTATGCAGGCGGGCATTGCGTATGGTGATCGAGTTCATGGGCTATCCGTACCGACGTAAAGACATGATGCTTTTATCATCTGAATGACCCTGCCTTGCAAATAGTTTATGTGGCGGTCGTGCGTGCATGCCTGTCACCGCTCAAAGTGACACCATCTATTTATTAACTGTATGCCTACCAGGTTCTGATGGAAAGTGTGATCGAGGGGCTTCAGCAGGTGGGCCTGACCGAGTATGAGGCAAAGGCTTACATGAGTCTGCTTACGGATCATATGAGCAGCGCGTCGGCGCTCGCGAAGAAATCCGGCGTGCCGCGCACGAAGGTCTATTCCGTGCTCGAGTCGTTGCAGGCCAAGGGCTGGATCGTGGTTTACTCCGGCATCCCGCTGCTTTTTAGGGCTGTCGAGCCCGAGGAGGCGCTGGTGAGGGTTAGACGGGGGTATGAGAGCTTGCTGGCCGAATTGTCCGGCGCGCTTTCCGGGGAGGCGATGGCGATGAAGGAGAAGTTCGTCGTGCTTAAGCATGATATCGGCCTTGGAGGGCTCAAGGATGAGCTGAGGAGCGCTAGGACAGTGCAGATCAGCAACGCGACTGCCGATCTGGTGGAACGCTTGGCCCCGGCGATACGGCCGGATGCTGTGGTCGAGGTCGTGCTATATCCGGGCGAGCGAAAGGCCGGCAGGAATGACTTCAGGTTCCGGGAAGCGCTGGTGAAGGTCGTCTGCGTAATGCGCAACAAGGAGGTGCCTTCCTCGACAGTCATTGTGGACGAGGGCAGGATCTTCACAGTAGCCGAGGATCCGGTGGAAGAGCGGTACTATGTGAGCGAGATGCTGAATGATGATTGCTGCGGCTGCCTGTCGGGGGTTTTCACGATGGGCTGGGACGGCTCGAAGGAGATCTGATGTATATGCCTGTCGTGGACGGAAAGTATGAGACGTGCCTGTCGACGTATTTCAAGTCGACGGACAACGGGGTGGATGAGATCAAGCGCAAGCTTGGGAAGGCGCGCAAGGTGCGTATCAGCAACGTTCCCCGGTCGCTGGTGGATGAGCTGAGACCTCTGCTCTCCGGCAAGGACGTGAAGATCGTGCTCGCGGAGGGAGAGAAACCCGATGCCGGACTGCGAAGCCTGGGGGATGTGGCCGTGACGAAAGCCCGCATCACCGCAGACTACAAAGGCGTGGAGGCATACGAAGGGTCCGTGACGTTCGCCGACCGGGTCTTCAACGTCATCTGGACGGCCGAGGGGGTCAAGGAGATCACCTCCATGAACTACCGGAAGTGCGCCCTCTGCCTCAACGAGACGTTCGAGACCGCCTGGCACTACGCCGATAAGTCGGCCGACAGGTAGGGAGTTGAGGACGATGGCTACTGGCAGAGGTATAGAGCCCTTCGATAGATGTCCGGCGCTGGACGGCTATCACTGCAATACGAACTCGTTGATGAAGATCTATCACCGTAACGATCGCCCGCTGTCAGAGGACATGCTGCTGGGCTTGGGCGCCGGCATGAGCTTCATCTACTGGCACCCTAAGGGCGGCTACCCGTTTGTCGGAGGCCGGGGGAACAATAAAGGCTTCTACAGCGATCTCGGCCGCCGAACCGGGGTGAAGATCATCGAAGTCTCCACGGGCAGCGGAAAGAAGGCCGAGGCCGCGCTCGTCGAGCGGTTAAGGCGGCGGGAGCCGGTCATGGTCTACGGGGATATGGGCTGCCTGCCCTGGTTTGATATGCCGGAAGGATACCACTTCGGCGGCCACACCTTCGTGATCTGCGGCTACGATGGCGACAGCCACGTCCTCGTTTCGGACATGGATCCGAAGGCGTGCGGCCTGAAGAAAGGCTTTTACTCGGCGGCGACCCTGGCGCAGCTCAGGCTGGCGAGAGGGTCGAAGGAAAAGCCGTTCCCGCCCGGGAACCGCTACTTCGATTTTGACTTCGGCGGCTATCACGATCCAGCTCCGGAGGATATCAACGAGTCGATCAGGCAGGCGGCGGATGCCATGCTCAATCCGCCCATCAAGAACCTGGGCGTCAGCGGGATCCGGCACGCGGCCAGGGAGCTGCTCAAATGGCCGGATAAGTTTGACGATAACTCGCTGATGATGAACCTGTTCAACCTCTACGTCTTCATAGAGATCGGCGGCACGGGCGGCGGATGCTTCCGTTACATGTACGCTCGTTTTTTGCGAGAATCCGCGCAGATCACCGGGAATCAGCGCCTGCAAGACGCTTCGAAAATATTGATCCGCAGCGGACAATCGTTCACCGAGGTGGGCATGTTGTTCCACGATTACGGTGACGCCAGCGATCTGTCTGATCGTATATCCAGGGCGAGCGATTTGCTCATGCGTACCGCAGCGATCGAGGAAGAAACCTTCAAAACGCTTCGCAGTTCGATCGCATAGCGCAGAGATCCATCAATACTTTTTGTCGCTTCCTTTTGCGATTGCGATGTACATCGTCTCGCCCATGCCGGGGGTCTTATGTGTCTGCACCAAATGTTTAATAACCGTATGCTATATCTTCGCTTATTGTGAGATTCAGACTCACTCCAGCGCTGGCTCTGTTGCTTCTTGCTCCCTTCATCGGCGAGGTGCTGTCAGGCTCGACGCCGCCCCTCGAGTTGCTGAACCCGGTATCAGCGTTGTTCCTGATCGGCTCTCGATTGTTGTTCCTGCTGGGGTTCGGCTGGACTATCATGATGTTTATCAGCGTCTGGATCATACCCCACACCGGAGTTCCTCCGATTATACCTTTACTGTTATTGATCTTGCTTGTCGTGGCCGGTTTTCTGCTGATCGCCCGATTATATGGGGGGAGGCATGTTTACCGAGACACATGTTGGCTCTCGCCGCCGGAGGCATGGGCGTCTTCATGCTGTTCTCGATCGTGCGGGGTTCGGCGGGGTCAGGGGCATGTCGTTGGCTGGTGCAGCGTGTGCGTTGTCGATTGTTTTGCTCTGGCAGAAGCTGAACCGTGTGCGCCCGGTGGGCGCGGTAGCCTAATCGATGCTTACTTATCCCCGGCAAAGGGTTATCTGTGATAGGGCGAATGGTATATTTATGAAGGGTACTGCGGGCGAGATCGATCGGCAGTTCTGGAGCTTGCCTTCTGACGATCTTTACCGACGGATGAAGTCGGGACCGGGCGGGATCTCCGATGAAACCGCTTCGTCACGCCTGAAGCAGTTCGGACGGAACCGGATCAAACCAAAAATGGAAGTCGGCGTAATACGCCTGTTCCTGGGCCAGTTTACAAGCCCCATCATCTTGATCCTGCTCTTTGCTGCAGGCCTCTCTTTTTTTCTGGGCGATTCGACCGATTCTGTTATCATCATGATCATCGTGGTATTCAGCGGTGCTCTGGGCTTCTGGCAGGAGTACAGCGCCTCCAGCGCGGTCGAGGATCTGCTGTCTCTGGTGCAGCTGAAGGCGACGGTGCTCCGGGATGGACAGGAGCGGGAGATACCCTTCGAGGATGTAGTGCCGGGCGACGTGGTCCTCCTTAATGCCGGCGACGGTGTGCCCGGGGACTGTGTCATCCTCGAGTCAAAAAGCCTGTTCGTCAATGAGGCCGCGTTGACAGGCGAATCGTACCCTGCCGAAAAATCTCCGGGGGCGCTGCCGGCTGAAACGCCGCTGGCAAAGCGAACCAGCGTGCTGTTCATGGGCACTCATGTGAATAGCGGCACGGCGAAGGCAATCGTGGTACAGACTGGAAAATCGACGGAGTTTGGCAGGGTCTCCGAGCGGCTTCTGCTCCGGCAGCCGACGACGGAGTTCGAGACCGGGGTCCGCCACTTCGGCTACCTTCTTATGGAGATCACTATGCTGCTGATCTTCTCGATCTTCGCCATCAACGTATTCCTGAGCCGGCCCGTCCTGGAATCGTTTATCTTCTCTCTGGCGCTGGCCGTAGGACTCACTCCCCAGTTGCTGCCCGCCATCATCAGCATTAACCTGGCTCAAGGTGCAAAGCGGATGGCCGAAAAAAAGGTCATCGTCAAACAGTTATCTTCTATCGAGAACTTTGGCAGCATGAATGTCCTATGCTCGGATAAGACCGGGACCATTACCGAGGGCACGGTAAAATTTCACTCTGCCATGGGCGTCGATGGCGTGGCGAGCGGAAAGACACAGTTGTATACATACCTGAATTCATATTTCGAGAAGGGTTTCTCCAGCCCCATCGACGAGGCGATCAAAGCTTCATGCAAGACAGATGTATCGCAGTATAGGCCGCTAAACGAAGTGCCATACGACTTTACGCGAAAGCGTCTCAGTATTCTAGTGACGGATGGCGAGTCGAACTTCTTCATCACCAAAGGCGCGCTGGAGAAGGTGCTTGAATTGTGTGATAACGTCGAGATGCCGGACGGAAAAGTCGTGCCCGTCCTGGAGGCCACTCAGCAGATCGAGAATATGTATCATGATCTGAGCAGCAAAGGCCTGCGAACGCTGGGCGTAGCGTATAAAGATGTTGGCAAAAGCGAATCAATTACAAAAAAAGACGAGCAATCCATGACTTTTCTTGGCATAATAACGCTGTACGATCCCCTCAAGCCGGACATCGTCGAGGCGGTCCAAGATCTGAAAAGGCATGGTGTATCGCTTAAGATTTTCACCGGGGATAATCAACTGGTGGCGGCGGGTATCAGCGCTCAACTGGGTCTGCGCCCTCGCATTATCACCGGCCCTGAACTATATCATATGGGCGATGACGCGTTATGGTATCGGGTAAATGACGTCGATATATTCGCCGAGGTTGAGCCAAACCAGAAGGAGAGGATCATCCACGTCCTGAAAAAAGCCGGGAACGTCGTAGGCTATATGGGCGACGGGATCAACGATGCGCCTGCGTTGCATGTGGCTGACGTGGGAGTCTCCGTCAATAGTGCGGTCGACGTGGCGAAGGAAGCTGCGGCCATCGTGCTGCTGGAAAACGACCTCAACGTGCTGATCGATGGTGTTGAAGAGGGGAGGAAGACGTTTGCAAATACGTTGAAATACGTGTTCATGGCGACCAGCGCCAACTTCGGCAACATGTTCAGCATGGCCGGCGCGTCCCTGATACTGCCCTTCCTGCCGCTACTGCCGAAGCAGATCCTGCTGACCAACCTATTGACAGATCTCCCCGAAATGACTATCGCTACGGACTCGGTGGATAAGGAGCTGATGGAATCGCCCCGGCGATGGAACATCGACTTCATCAAAAAGTTCATGGTAGTCTTTGGTATGGTCAGCTCCGTGTTCGACTTCCTGACGTTCGGAGTGCTGAAGCTGTTGCTGAATGCGGACCCGGGCCAGTTCAGGACTGGATGGTTCATGGAGTCGGTCATTTCGGCTAGCATGGTCGTGCTGGTCATCCGGACCCGCAGGCCGTTCCTCAACAGCAGGCCCAGCCGGTACCTTATCGGGGCGACGCTTGCCGTAGGTGTTATTGTACTGCTGTTGCCCTATTCGCCGACAGCGGGATTGCTGGGCTTCACACCACTGTCGCCACTCTTTCTGGTAGCGCTTATGGCCATCGTCATTCTTTATATCGGGCTGGCTGAAGCGGTAAAAATGCTGTTCTACCGGCTGGTAAAATATTAGTGGACCAAGTCCGCGGATTCGCCTATCATGTCATAAGCGAACCGGTCCCAGCCGATCCGTTCTACGAAAGCACCTAGGCGCTCATTTTCCTTTCCGTGTGCCCGATAATATTGAATGATCTTTTCCGCCAGAGTTTTTGCCTGGTCTATGGTGAGGCTGTCTTTGAGCACTTTTCCTATGCGCGGCGACCTTCCCCCTTCTCCGCCTACGATGCACTTAAACCCTTTGCCGGTACCTAGGAAACCCAGGTCCTTCAGCCAGGACTCGCCACAGCTGTTGGGGCAGCCTGAGACGCCGATCTTGAATTTCGAAGGGGTGGCCATCCCGTGGTACGCTGCGTCCAGCGCCAGGCCGAGGCCAACGCTGTCCTGTATTCCTCTCTTGCAGAAGGTCGTCCCGGGGCAGACCTTGATGCTGCGGATGCACATACCGACGGCAGCTCCCGGCTTGATCCCTAGGTCAACCCAGGCTTTCTCGATATCCTCTTCCTTCAGGCCTACCAGCGCGATCCTCTGCGCGCCAGTAATCTTAATGGCAGTAGCCTTGTACTTGTCTGCTACGTCCGCCAGTTTCCGCAAGGTATTCGAGTTACAAATGCCGCCTGGGATATGCGGTGCGATAGCGAAGGTCTCCTTATCTCGCTGTAATATTGCGCCCTTGTCCAGTAAGTCTTTCTTTATCATGTTATCAACCGGCTCTGTTATGCTACACAGGCGGATAATCCTCTATTATAGCCTGTAACATTCTATAATATTTAATAAATAATATTTTATTAATATAAAAAAGTAATGAGGTTTACCTTTTGTAGTTCAACCTACGCGCCATGGATAACCTTTTCGTTAATTATATCTCCATCCTTCAGTTCATAGATATAGGTCCGGTTGCTGTTCACACAGTAGTTCACAGCTACGATCACATTCTCATCATCGGCTTCCTTTTGGGTCGCAAGTCTCTGTTCCATCTGTACCACCGTTTAATCTTTAAGATGCAGAACCTAATTTAGATAACAAGATGTTTAATTATGGCACAAGATCAGACTGAATAATCCTCGATAAATCCCGAAAAACACGAGAGCATGCACCAGTTAAGCATAAATATAGTTAAAAACTCCCCGACATACTGGCTTTTATCCATATAGCAGTTATCACGACTATACTAGTACCAGCATCACAAGCTATACAACAAATGACAGACCCCAGATTTCTCAGATACCTCTGGCACAGCACAGCGATCGTCCCCAAAGCCGCCAGAAGTATCTGAGATCAGAAACCATATCCGACCAAATTATTACTACTTACTTCAACGAATTAGGATCGATAAACACGCTAACGGCACAAATCTCATCCATACTGCCGTCGTCCGGATAGAACCCTATAACCGTCTTTCCATCCGGAATCGCTTTGTACAAAT
>DATHCY010000015.1:0-3525 GCA_035319305.1 Methanocella sp. | reverse complement strand
AAACGGGGTACAAATGGACGAAATAATGGAACGGTTCGAGACGGAAGTCCGGCGGGGAATGATGAAGGCGATCATCCTGTGCCTGCTGGAGCAGGAGCACTACGGCTACGACATCATCAAGAGCCTCCTCGAAGTCGGCATCGACGTCGACGATGGCACCCTGTACCCGATCCTGCGGCGTCTCGAGGACGATAAGCTCGTGGCTAGCCGCTGGGAAACGTCAGGCCCACGCCCGAGGAAATATTACGTGATCACCGATCACGGCAGGGAGATCAGGGAGAAGATGCTCGCCTCGCTCGGATCGATGAACGCGGCGCTGGAAACAATGAAAGGCCGGATACGGAGGGAGGATTAGATGTACGAGAGGCTGATCGACGAATACGTCGGCAAGGTCACGAAAGACATGGGCACAGGACAGCGCGAGGAAGTGGGCCGGGAGCTGAAGTCGCACATCTACGACAGCGCCGAGGCCACCGCGGCAAAGCGCGGCGCCGGGGTCGACGAAGCGGCCGTCAGGGAAGTGCTGGCCAGGATGCTGCCGCCGGAAAAGCTCGCGGCCATGTACCCCTCGAGGGAAACGTTCCTCACGAAGAGCAGCGTGTGGAAAGCGGTTCAGGCCCTCGCAGGCATCGCCGTAGCCTTCCTGCTGCTGGCCGGCATCCTTTCCTTTGTCGCGCCGGAGGCTGCCGAAGTACCGGTCGGCGTGATCCTCTCGATCGTGATGGCCCTGGCGGTGGCGATCATCGTGCTGGCCGTCATCTTCTTTACCATTTACCTCTACGAATCCAGGCTCAAGATGACCTACGAGGCCCGGCTGCGTCGGCTGGTAAAAAGCCTGGAACACCCCGCTTCGCCCCTCGTGGTGGGCATGGCCATCGCCCTGGCGGCCTTCGGGCTGATCTTCGTGCAGTGTCTCTGGCCCATCATACCCTTCCCCGCAGACTTCAGCACCGGCAGATGGGTGCCGCTGTTCTCGCCTGCGTTCGACACGTTCGTGCCGTACTATACCCTGTGGCTGGTGGCGGAGATCATAGTCCAGATACTGTACCTCACGCTCCGGAACAAATGGGTACCGTCGCTACTGGAGACGGGGCTGAGCCTGGCATCCGTCCTGCTGACCTTCTGGGTCCTGCAGGTGTTCCCGTTCAACCCGGAGCTGTCGACGCCGGTTCAGACCGGCATCAAGGTGCTGCTGGCCCTGGCCATCCTGGGCACCCTGGTCGACGCAGCCAAGAAATTGTGGCAGACAGCCCGGTTCTTCATGTACGGGGATCTCAAGAATAGCCAGGCTGAGTAAGCTCTCGCTCTCGAAGAACGGACGCAGGGATAAAATACGGAGGAAATGACATGGTAAACCAAACGACAACACAGACAAGGCAGACGTCCAGGATCCTGGAAGATGCGAAGATAGACGTAAAGCTGAAGATCGCCGCCCTCTGGGCGGCAGTAATGTTCATCTTCGCCTACGGCGACATCTTCGCGTACTTCCGGACCGGGTATCTCCAGGATATCATGACAGGGACGGTGAGTGGAAACCAGCTCAACCAGGTGTTTCTGATGGGCATATCGGTCTACGTGGCCATCCCGAGCCTCATGGTGTTCCTGTCCCTGGTCCTGAAGCCCCAGATCAACCGCTGGGCCAACATCATCCTCAGCCTCCTGTTCACCGCAGCCAACCTGCTGTCCTGTATCGGGGAGACCTGGGCCTATTACTTCTTCATGACCGCCCTGGAAAGCGTGCTCTTGCTTGCCGTGGCCTGGTACGCGTGGACGTGGCCGAGGACAGATAGGTAAATTGCATCATCATAGGCTGCGGGGCAGGCGAGGAAGATGGAAGACGTGAAGATCACACTGGCAGTGCTGTGGGCGGCGCTGATGCTGACCTACCTGTTAGGCGACGTGCTGCGCATCTACAGCGGCGACTATAGGGCGGGAGAGCTGGTAGGCAGGTCGATGACACAGCTGGCGTGGCTGGGCGTCGCCGTCCTGATGGTGATCCCGATTATCATGCTGGTCCTGACCATAATCCTGGACAATCCGGTGAACCGCTGGGCCAACATCGTCGCGGCCATATTCTTCTTCGGCTTCAATATTATAGGCCTGCCTACCTATCCGTCTGCCTTCGACAAGTTCCTGATCGCCGTGAGTCTGGGATTGAACGCGCTGACCGTCTGGTATGCCTGGAACTGGGCGTAAAAGACGGTGATAGTACACAATTCCCCGCCCTTTCAGGGTTTTAAGCAAACAATTGAAGGCCAGTCACTCGTGTGCCATGCCGTAAGCTATTTATAGTCTGTGCCACTCCCCACATATAGTTCGTATACGAACTATTCTTATACGAACCATAACAGCAATTGAGGAGAATCACCGTGGACGCTGAAATACGAACAACAAACCCAACCAAAGAAGAAAATTCGATCTACCAAATCACCAGTCAAGTCACAGACCCATCACCATACACGATCGCAAGAATCGCAGGTTTCCTCTACCTAACGTATTTTATAACTTCGATCATTGCAGACTGGTTCGAGCCGACTACAGATAAGTGCAGGTTCGCATACAACAAACTCCTGGAATAGTAATTGGCTATCATACAAAAGTTAGCTGTGCGGATTAGAAGAGGCGTTTCCTGAAAAAGGCAATAATCTTGACCGGGCGAAAGTGTCGGTCTACAGGGTTTCCGGGGCGGGCGGTACAGTTGACGTGCACCTCGTCGGATGTGATCGGCATGTGAGGGCCTGGTATTCTGAGATGCATGGTGGCAGGCCCAGGTAGTGGTGTTGAAGTCGTTCGTGCGCGTCGCGTGCGACCTGACTTTAGGTCATCTTGTATCCGTTGTCGTAAGTCGTAAGGCATAAATATCCTTGGCGGCCAATTGATCGCTGGATAAAGCCGAGAAGGAAAATATTTAACTTTGAGGGTTACAGGTCGGTTTGTTATGTCGGGAACGAGTGAGAATACGCTGCCGGCGCCGGAGTGCGCTTCGTGCAAGGACGGCCGGGGCTCGAGCAAATGTGCATCCTGTCCCTCGGCATCTCAGGAGAAGCAGGCGCAGAAATCCGCCATGGAACAACAGATCGCTCAGCGGCTCTCGAAGGTGAAACATCGTATCGCCGTGGTGAGCGGCAAGGGCGGCGTGGGCAAGAGCACGGTCACCGCTAGCTTGGCTTTGAATTTATCCATGTTGGGCAAAAAGGTGGGCGTTCTTGACGCCGACGTAAGCGGCCCCAATATGCCCCACTTGCTGGGTTTGGAGGGCCGGAAGCTGGAGGCCTCAACTGAGGGCCTGGAACCGATCATAAATCGCAACGGTATCAGGGTGATCTCCTCCGAGTTTGTATTAACCACGAGCGACACGCCCATGCTGTGGCGGGGCCCGATGAGGACGACGTTGGTGACCCAGTTTGTCACCGACACCAACTGGGGCGAGCTGGATTACCTGCTGATCGACCTGCCCCCGGGCACTGGAGATGAGCCCATGAGCGTCATGCAGCTGATCCCGCTGGACGGCATCATCATTGTGAG
>DATHCY010000014.1:0-21984 GCA_035319305.1 Methanocella sp. | reverse complement strand
TCACGACTTCATGCACAATAAAGTTCTAGTGGTCGATCGGAAGAGGGTTGTGACAGGGAGCTCCAACTTCTCCCAGAACGCCACGAAAAACGCTGAAAACATGATCACTATGCATGACGAGACCATCGCAGGCCAGTACGATCAATACATCAAGAATCTGGTATCAAAGTACAGGTAAACGAAACGTGGCAGGGGGAGGAGCTCATAGCCAGCCGGAGACGTTGCGGTTGTACGAGCCGGGAATGCTTCCACCAGATTCTGGCACGCCAACCTGATCGCCTTTTATCACCTTCTGCCCAGCCCTCTCCGTCATGCTGTCCACATGCTGCAGTCCGTGATCAGCGATTTATCATAAAAGCATCGTATGTAGTCCTAAAAAACCAGAGATCCGCCATCAACTTGAGTGGCCCCTACTGAACAACTTCAGGTTTCTCGCTTATGATGGTAACAGCCTGATCATCTTCAAAAAATATTCGAAAACAACCAGCGGATGAATACCTCGATGAGATTAGAAATGCTTACGATAACGAGAAACATCCTACTCCTGCTCGATAACCTTCCACCCCACAAAAATAGAGAAGTACAAGAAACAGCGGAAACCAGAACATAACTCTGATTGAAATACCCATCCTTAGAACTGTTTAACTCCCCTAGGTAGACAAATTTATAGACAAGTGTCTTTTTAGCGTATCTCTTCCTGATCAGGTACTCTTCGATCTCGTGGAAGTGATCTATGTTTGTTCATGTTCTCTTATGAGGTATGGCTGATACCAGCCTCAATATGTTTACTAAGTTCCGTTTTGCGTTTACCACCGAAATTTGCTGGTATTGTCTTTCCCTCAGCAGACAATCCCTTTGATGTGGTATTTAAATTTATTCAATTTTTCTTTCGCCTAATGTCTCCCCCATATTTCTTAGACTGTCTATAGTATTTAAAACCTCAATCCCATAGGCTTGGCGCTCTGTGATTTTTTTGCTGGGCTTTGTGGTGTTCACAGATTAAACCTCCCTTTCCAGCGTCAAAATAACGAAAATAACTTATAGGGTATCCGAAATGAAAATTTGAAAAATGTGGGGTTGAAGGGATTTGAACCCCTGATCGACGGGTCTCTCCGATCGATTTCGTCCGGGGTTTCACCGGAGAGCACTGAAATCAGCGCTCCAACGGTTCCTCATAGATCGCCCCGTCGGGCAATCTCAGGAGACCCGTTGCTCATCATATTTCTGGAGGGCCTATTCGACCCGTCCACCGCTGGAGCCCGTCGCCATACCTGGCTTGGCCACAACCCCTGTGCATTTTGTTTATAGCGTTATTCCTTATTATATATTTACGAGCGTTTTCAGCGGGCCCGGTGGGATTCGAACCCACGACCCCCGGCTTAGAAGGCCGGTGCTATATCCTGACTAAGCCACGAGCCCAGCCCTGCGATAAATGTCTCTGCTCATATATAAATGCTACGAACGTGAGATGGTGCTGCCCTGTCCTGAATAGCGTATGGGGCTCCTTGGTTCACGGTCGATAGTTGCGATCGGTTAGCGTCAACTGTATTGGCTATCTGCTCGTCAGGCAAACCTCGCTAACCGGTTGTAGACTATCAGTCGTGAAGTGGGGAGTCTCGTACGTTATTTAGGGTAGGGTAGTTCGGATGCTATATACTACTATGCTATATACTACATACGATAAAAGAACATACGATATTCAACAATTTTATTTCTTGAATACGGACGGGAGAATTGTTATGAATGGAAACTTTAGGTTATTGATTGTTATGCTCGTCTCGATGTTATTGGTGGTTAGTTTTATCCAAGTTATGGCGTTTGCACAGACATCTGGTTCGAAGGCGACAATTACGGGTAGAGTCATGTATAACAACACCTATCAGGATGGCGTAATCGTATCCATATCTGGCGGTGGCTCTGACACGACTAAAAACGGCGGCTATTACAACTTGAGTATCACTCCGAATATTGGGGTGTTGGTGTCTGCTAGCTATAACGAGTCGACTCAGAGTAAAAGTACTACTGCGGGTGCTGCGGGCAGTTCTACTACCCTCGACTTTGATTTGAAAGCGCCTGAGGCAGCTACGCCGTCGCCTGGGAGTAGTGGCGCGTATAATTCGATGATTGTCGGGGTTGTTATGTATAATAATCAGCCGGTGGTCGGCATAATGGTTGATGCTTCGCCTTACGGTACTACGACTACCGATTCAACAGGCCATTACCGGATCAATGTGCCGTCGGGTAAAAATCTGACTATTTCCACGGGGATGGCGGGCGGCTCGGATTCGAAGAGCATAGTAACACCGGCAAACGGTGGAGGTATGGCAGTTATACTGAACATCAGTGCTGCTGGTGCTTCTCCTGCGGCAACTGCTGTGCCGACAGATAGTGTGGCGAAACCTACGGCGAACGCCACTAATACATCGGCTACCAACCTCAGTGCAACCGTAACCCCGGTTACGACTACGCCGACTGTGTCGACGAACGGGACGTCAGCAAATGTTACTAGTACTGCCGCCGGCAGTGAGTCTCTGGTGATCTGGACGACGATCGGACTTCTGTCCTCCATCCTTCTGATACGGCGCAGAAAGGAGTAGGGATCGGGTGAAATGGGGTGAGCCAGGGAAATGGTACCCCTATACCTACCCCTGGCGTTTTTTAAAATTCGTTTTCGCCTTTGATGTACATGAAGGCTTCGACCGGGTTTCCGGATCCTGTCGGTAGTGCCTGTACTTTAATGCGTTTGTAAAGTCTTTTTCGGACGCCTTCGTAGTCGTCCAGCATGCTGAGGTCTCGGCTTCCGATGCCTGTCATTAGTGATCCGTCGATGGCTGATCCTTTTTCCTTGATGGCCATTGGATATCCGGCTTCCTGGTCAAAGTAGGTCCTGTAGCCCTCTACTCTTGCGGGTTTCATGGGCGGCACTCTTCGAAGCAGTCGGTTTAGTACGTCGGGGTCTCGTAGCGAGCCATAAACGAATATGGTGTTAAACATGTTGATCACCGGGCTTCGCACATGGTTACTTCGATGGCTTTCACGTAGATGGGCCGGTAGTTTTGTACGGGGCCGACCTCCTGGATTTTGCCTCTGGAGTGCAGGATAAATTGGATGCGTCCGGACATGGTTTCTCGCTCTTCGATGTTGACGTGGGTGGCGTAGGTGACCCGGTGCATGCGGATATCGATGCCTTTGATTTTGGCGATATATCCGCACAGTCCTTTGGTTAGATCTGGCAATGCTACATCGGTCAGGAAGACTAGATCGCCTGGCTGGACTTCTGAAAATGCGACTAGGTTATGGGCGCTGCGGATCTCGAATGTTCTGATGTGGCGTTGTACTAGGTCTTCGATTGATTCCTTGCTCAGCCCTGTGATAGCGGCGATTCTCATGGTATCACCCGTACATCGGGATGTCCCGCTGTCCGGACTTCGCTTCGGCTTCGCCGATCTGCTCCGAAAGCTTATGCAGTACCTGCTCGATCTCAGTTGCCTGGGCCTCCATTGCCTTTATGTCGATATCGAACTCGTAGATGTGGTTCATCGCCTTGACAACCTCGATGGCGGCCCTTGGGTCCGGATTAGGTCCCCGGGTTTCTCCCAGTATGCAGACGCTGTTGATGCCCTGGTTCAGACACTCGTTCATAATTACGCCCGGTACGCCGGTGATAGTGCCCATCTCAAAGACGTCCACCTTCCCTTTGATCTCTTCGAGGATTTCTCGGGAGGTGGCGGCTCCGAATACCTTATGTCCTTCTCCTGTGGTCGCCAGTCCTGCTAGCGATATCATCTCACGGGGGTTCAGTGTCTTCGCCCATTTGACGATCGCTGTGCCCACTTCTCTGCTGATGATAGGATCGATGGGGATGTCGGAGAAGACGATGATCAGCCCTTTTTCTGGCTTTTCGTAGATCCTTACCGGTCCTTTAACTAATCCCTCGTACAGTATCGCAATCGGCGGAAACAGCCGTGATTCGACTCTCCCGCACAGCTTCATATCAAGCTGATCGATGAAGTACTGTGTCACGATGTTACCGACGATCCCCATGCCAGGGAATCCGCTCATTATAATCGGGTTTTTGCTTTCAAGCTGGTCCGCTATGACCTGTACGAACGGTTCCTCCGCTTTATCTACCATTACAGGAAATTATGCCCTGTCGAAATATAAAACTTTTTCACGACAAAAGATAGCCGACGTTCATTTATATACTAATAGTCGTTTCATCGAAAGCCTTTTTAGCCACAAGAAGCAACATAGAATTGGTGATAGTATCAACGAATATAAGTTCAAGCGCGGCTTCAAACCTGAAATAGGACGGATAAAAAATGTCATCGTGGAGACGTTCCACGTTGAGCCTAGGGAAGACGGCGATAAACTGATCGTCCAGTATGGTGCGATGAAAGAGCTCAGGGCATGGATTCAGGATAAGAAATTTTTCGTGGAAACCCAATCGGACCTGGGAGTCAAAGATGAGAGCATCATACTAGATACCAATAAAAAGTTCAGGGACTTTCTAGAAGAATCGACCGGCTACACAGCTAAAGAGCGCCTGAAGATGGCCAAGAAGGAAGTCTCCAGCGAATCAGGATGATGTCTCCGTTTTTGTTGTTTATCGGGATCTTTAAATGATCGATCACGCCAGTGTGTTCCGCGGTATGGTCGCCAACGAGAAGAAAGTGCTGCGCGCGGTAGAAGAGGGCATGAAAAGGCATGAATGGGTCCCGGTGGAATCGATCGACTCGTTTACGGGGCTTGGCCGCCGTGAGGTAGAGTACCGGTTGCAGCGGCTGGTCGAGATGGAGCTGATCGAGCGCTATATCCAGTCATATACCGGCTACCGGCTTAAGTTCAACGGCTACGATGTACTGGCGATTGAAACCTTCGTACGACGCGATACGATACAGGCGCTTGGTGAAGTGATCGGGATAGGCAAGGAATCGGTGGTCCTCGCAGCCATTGGGACGGTGCCGGTGGCGATCAAGTTCCACCGTGAGGGCCGAACCAGCTTCACCCAGGTCAAAAGATCCAGGCAGCACTTGGTCGACATAGAGATCGAGAATTTCTCTTGGCTCTATGCCTCGATGCTGGCGGCCAAACGGGAATACGAAGTGATGAAAAAATTGTATCCGACAGTCAGTGTCCCTGAGCCCGTAGACTATAACCGGCATGCTGTAGTCATGAGGGTGGTCGGCGGGGTCGAAATGGCCAAGGCGACGTTGATCGATCCCGAATGGTACCTGGAGGCGGTTCTCGAACAGATCAAAAAGGCTTATGGTCTGGGGATAATTCATTCCGATCTATCTGAGTATAATGTCATGGTCCGGGACGATGGGGTAACGATCATTGATTGGCCGCAGTATGTCGAAGTGGGCTCGAAGACGGCGGACGAGATGTTGGGACGGGATGTGAAAAACGTGCTGGTTCACTTTGAGAAGAAGTATAGGGTAAAGCGGGATCGGCAGACGACTATCAATACGATCAGAGGTTCGATTAATTAAGAAGAAAAGTGAGGCGGGTTACAGGCCCGCCTCTTTCCGTAGTATTTCGGCCTTGTCGGTCCTTTCCCAGGTGAACTCCTTCTCGTTCCGCCCGAAGTGGCCGTATGCGGCGGTCTTCTTGTAGATGGGCCTCCGTAGTTTGAGTTCCTTGATGATGCCGGAAGGCGTTAGATCGAAGTTATCCTTAACCAGTTCTTGGATCTTCTTCTCGGAGATCGTGTTGGTGCCGTATGAGTCGATCATGATCGACACCGGCTCGACAATGCCGATTGCATATGCGATCTCGATCTCGCAGCGGGTGGCTAGTCCTGCTGCTACGATGTTCTTGGCCACGTGCCTCGCCGCATAGCATGCGGACCGGTCTACTTTGGTCGGGTCCTTGCCGGAGAACGCGCCTCCGCCATGCCTGCCCATGCCCCCGTAGGTATCGACGATGATCTTCCTGCCGGTGAGGCCGGTATCTGCGTGCGGGCCCCCGAGCACGAACCTGCCGGTGGGGTTGATGAGCACTTTGGTCTTCTTCTCGTCGAAAAAGCTGTCGGACATGACCGGTTTGATCACGTGTTCGATGATATCCCGCTTCAGCTGGTCATTGGTGACGTCGGGGCTGTGTTGGGTTGAGACGACGATGGTGTGAACCTTAGAAGGTTTTCCATTTATGTACTCTATGGTAACTTGGGTCTTGCCATCAGGCCGCAGATAGCTCTCCTCTTTGCCGTTGGAGCGTTTACACATTAGCTCGCCTTTTTTGCGTACTTCTGCGAGTCGCATCGATAGCTTATGGGCCAGCGTGATGGGCATGGGCATCAGCTCGGGCGTCTCATTGCAGGCATACCCGAACATCATGCCCTGATCGCCTGCGCCCAGGTTGTCGACGCCCATGGCTATGTCCGGCGATTGTTCGTCGATCGAGGTGATGACAGCGCAGTTATCGGCGTCGAAGCCGAATTTGGCCCTGTTATAGCCGATGTCCCTGATGGTATTCCGGACCAGTTTCGGGATATCGACATAGGTGCTGGTGGTGATCTCGCCTGCGACGATCGCCATTCCCGTGGTGACAAGAGTTTCGCAGGCTACCCTGCCAAGCGGGTCCTTTGCCATGATCGCATCAAGTATCGCATCGGATACTTGGTCAGCTATTTTGTCAGGGTGTCCTTCTGTGACTGATTCTGACGTAAAAAGATGTTTCTCCACACTCATAGTGTTCCCCATCTAATCGGATAGTCACTAGTACAGCACTAATACATTAATATTTATCGGTCAAGACATAACTGTCAGTAATAAGGCGAGTTTTTCAGGTGATGCTGATGCGGGGGTTGAGCCGGAACACTTCTTGGCCATCTTTGTACACTGTGATAATGCCGCCCGAGCCGGAAACGGTAATTGCCACACTGCTGGTGTGCATGGTGATCGCAGCGGCGGCGAGGTGCCTGCCGCCCATGCCCGGCATCATCTCTACCCCCTTGGCGCTGGCGTCAATGTACCGTCCGGCGGATACGATGAAGCCGTTGTTATCCACAACGAACATGCCATCCAGCTGGGCGAATTCTTTGATAGCTTCCCAGTTTTTCTCATTACGGATATCTCGGACGTCGGACATGTGCCCAGCAAATGGATTCAGGATCAGCTGGTGAGACCTGCGAAGTACTTTTTCAGTATCGCCGATGACAAACGCCGTGCCTATTGGCTTTCCTTCCCGGCCCTCTTGGCCGATTTCGATGGACAGGTTCAGCACGGCTTTTAGTATGGTGTAATCCACAGTGGCGGCTAGGTCAGCGATCTTGCGTATAAAAGGAATATCGCTCAGATTGACCACTACGATCGAGTGTACATCCCCGATGCTGACGATGCCCAGAACGATCTTATCACCGATTTTGCCTTTGATATAAGCTGCTTCTACCGCTTCGCTCATCAGTTCTATTCGTGAGACTTTCAGAAACATCGATTCCCTTTCAGCATTCTGTAATACCTTGGAATAGATATCGACCGAGGGCTCATCTCCATCTGAAACCTCGCTATCAATCCGTGCTAGGATGACTGGCAACTTCGTCTTCAGCGATCGCATGATCTTCCGGCCGTCTGGTGAGATGATGATGATTGCCTCTGCGCCAACTTTCTCTGCCAACGTCCCGCCAGCCATAGCCACCTCGTCGCGAAGGTCCATAAGCCACCAGTTAATTATTATTATTAACATATTATAATATTGTCGAATAGCAATGACTGAATAAGAAAAAGGCAAATTAAGGGTTGTGCCATATTTATATATTGGTTAGTATATAACATTAAGTACATATTTCGGAGGGACCGAGATAAGGATTGCTGGGATGGGCGACCTGCATTTTGGTACAGGCTCGTTCATCTTTTACCGGGCATTGTTCAAGACGTTAAACAAGGATGCAGACATCGTTGTCATGTGTGGAGACCTGACGACCAGGGGCCTGATCGAGGAGGCCCGGGGCCTCGCGGAGACTCTATCGTATATAGAGAAGCCGGTGGTGGCAGTGCTGGGCAATCACGATCACGAGGCCAATAACCAAGAGGAAATCATGGATATTCTCTCGGAGACAGGTGTCAACATGCTGGAGCGTGGGCCCTATATCACTGAAGGCCATAAAGCAGGCTTCGTCGGAACCAAAGGGTTTTGCGGGGGCTTCCTAAACTGTCGCATCGCCCCGTTTGGGGAGCGAATCCTGAAGATGTTTATAAATGAAACATACCGTGAGACCAACCGGGTGAACCGCGACTTGAAATCGTTAAAGGCCGACTTCAAAGTGGTCGCTTACCATTACGCGCCGGTACGGGACACCTGTATCGGAGAGCATTCAGAAGTAATCCCTTTTTTAGGATGTTCGATCTTATCCGATCCAGTTGATACCTTCAAGGCAAACCTGGTGCTCCATGGCCATGCGCATAATGGAATGGAAAAGGGACAGACATCCACCGGCGTTCCGGTCAGAAACGTGGCACTCCCGATCCACAATAAAAAGTATAAGGTCTACGATTCTACAGAGTTTTTACCATCCGATCGATGACATAGTCCGGCACAGGCACGACATGCTCGATATCGCTACGAACATAGAGTAAAAATGAAAGCGCCCTCTCAAAGCTGACCCGCCGAGCTAGCCGAATGTAATAGTCCCAGTCAAACGTATCATAGGTATGCGACAGGACCGATATGCAGTCGAACCAATCGTGCCGGTCGCTGCGCATGGCCATGATCTTCCTTATAATAAGATCCTCCGGGGACATGATCATAAACTCATACTTCCCAATCATCCGGCGCTTCCCCCGGCTCAAAGTCTCCTTGTCCGTACGAAGCCCCCCTATGTTCTCCAGGATGAAGTCGATGGTTAGGCCGTTCTTGAACGCCTTGGAGAGCCATCTCACCTCGTCCATTGGATCCACCTCGAAGCCCGCATCCGCCAGTGCCTTCAGCGCATGGGGCTGTTGCTCGTCCTCGATATACAGGTCGATATCCTTTGTATCCCTCAACCGGCCGAAGGCCATGACCGCGATGCCTCCGCCAATGACATAGGGCACTCCACTGAGATCGAGCACGTCCGCCGCTTCCTTGTAAACCTTGAAATTCGTCTCAGAGACCATAGCCACATCCTGCAACACTATATAAAAAATATATTATTATATATTTTTGACATGGCGATGATCGCTTTTCTGGCCTCTATGACAACGACAACGGTGAAGCTTACGGCAAAAACGATGATCAGATCATCGATGTCTATGGACGTCGTATCGAAAATAACATGGAATGGCGGCAGATAGATAAGGATGAGCTGAAGGAGGATAGAAACAGCGATCGCGGCCAGAAGCCAGACATTGTTAAGCGTGCCCCGGCTGATGACCGAACCGCCGGATGACTTGCAGTTGAGCACATTCCACATCTGGAACATGATGAGCGCCAGAAAAGCAATGGTGCGTGCATAGGCTATGCCATGACCAAGGTATACATAAAACAGCCCCAGCGTGCCTATACTGACGACCAGTCCGATAATCGCCATATCTAAAGCCATTATCCGGGTGATGATGCCTTCGGAGCGAGGCCGTGGAGGTCTGTTCATAACGGCCCTGTCTGGCGGATCCATGCCCAGGGCGATGGCCGGCAGACTGTCGGTAACCAGATTGATCCATAGGATCTGTATGGCCAGCAGCGGCAACGGCAGCGCCAGCAATATACCCATAAAGATCGTCATGACCTCTCCTAGGTTGCTGGAGAAAAGAAACTTAACGGCCTTTCGGACGTTTTCATAGATCGTACGCCCCTCCTCGACCGCACTGACTATGGTGGCGAAATTATCGTCCGCTAAGACCATATCTGAAGCCTGGCGGGCCACTTCGGTACCCGCAAGGCCCATGGAAACGCCGATGTCCGAGGTCTTCAGCGCGGGAGCATCATTTACTCCGTCCCCCGTCATCGCCACTACCAGGTTTTGCCGTTGTAGCGCTTTCACGATGCGCAGCTTCTGCTCAGGAGTGGTGCGAGCATACACTTTTATTTGAGTTACCTGCTGATCGAGCGCTTCATCGCTCATCCCTGCGAGATCAGTCCCGGTGATCGCCCTGTCACCATCGGCATAGATACTCAGCGCACGGGCGATGCTCACCGCCGTCATCAGCTGATCGCCGGTGATCATGATCACATCAATGCCTGATCGCTTACAGAGGTCGATCGCCCTTTTCGCTTCCTGTCGGGGCGGATCGATCATACCGATCAGCCCGATGAAGATCAAATCATTCCCCAACCCTGCCATGGTTTCGAAAGGTATTTCATCAACCCGCTTATAGCCCATGCCGAGCACCCGCATGCCCGTGGCAGCCATCGTCACGTTAGCTTTTATAAAGAATTGTCTAACGTCATTCGTCAGCGGTTTTATCCTGTCGTCCGTCAGGTAGTGTGTACAGCGGTCCAGCACCCTCTCCGGAGCGCCTTTGGCAAAGGAATACTCACCATCGGCGCAACGGTTTATCGTCATCATGAACATCGTGCTTGAGTCAAAGGGAAATTCATGATGCCTCGGGCAGCGAGCTTCGATCTCGTTCTTTTTTATGTTCGCTTTCTCCCCGGCCGCCAACAGTGCCACCTCAGTCGAATCGCCCAGAGCCTTGATGATATTACCGGTTTTTTCATAGGTCGCGTTGTTGCAGAGGACACCGGCCAGCAGCAGGGTTTGGAGTTCGGTGTTCCCGGACAGGTCCAGCTTTTCCCCATCAGAGATCGTTACGGATTTGGAGGCGGTGAGAAGTTCCTTGACCACGATCTTGTTCTGTGTCAGCGTCCCGGTCTTGTCAGAACAAATGACGCTAGTGCTGCCCAGGGTCTCGACCGCGGCCAGTTTGCGTATGATAGCGTTATGCCCGGCCATCCTCTGGACCCCGAGTGAGAAGATGATAGTCACGGTTGCCGGCAGTCCCTCTGGGATCGCAGCTACGGCCAGACTGACCGATACTAGGAACATATCGAAGGGAGCGCGCCCTTCCATGATTCCCCCAATAAAAATCATAAGACAGACGCATATAGCGGCGGCCCCGAAGAGACTCCCGAGCTTATTCAGGCTGATCTGCACCGGTGTTTCTCTTTTGATCTCTGACACAGCCAAGGCGGCGATCCGGCCGATCTCAGAGTCCATCCCGGTTCGAACCACAATGGCCCGGCATCTTCCAGCGCTTGCAATCGTACCGCCAAAGATCATACTACCCTGATCGCCGATCTGGGCGTCGATAGCCGCTGGGGAGGCATTTTTAAATACCGGTTCTGACTCGCCGGTCAGCGTCGATTCATCAACTGTGAAGTTTGAAGACGTGATTACCCGTGCGTCCGCCGGGACGTAGTCACCGGCTTCCACTTCCATGATATCTCCGGGCACAAGCGAGGATGAGGCGACCTTCCTCTTTTCTCCACTTCGGATGACCAGGGCTTCCCGGACTAGGTATTTCCGCAACGATTCAATGGATCGTTCGGCCTGAAGTTCCTGGTACGTGCCCAGCAGAGCGTTCAGTAGTATGACAGCGCCGATAATGCATGCATCGAGATATTCCCCTATGGCCATCGAGATAAGCAACGCAATGATCAGGAGGCAAATCAGAACATTTTTGAACTGCTTTAAAAAGATGATCGCAGTGGAAGCCCTCTTTTGCATTCTGATCTCGTTGGGGCCATATTTTGATAACCGTATGGCGGCCTCATCATCCGTTAGCCCTTCCGGAGAGGAACCGAGCACATCCATGACCTGACTATGCTCTTGAGCGTGCCACAGGACATTCGATGGCACGAGAAGCCCTCATCGACCTTTGATTAACAGCACCGGACATTTTGCATGGTGCATGACGCTCTGTGATATGCTGCCGATAAGCACTCGCTCGATCGCGGACATACCGACGGAACCCATCACGATCAGGTCGACTTTTTCCTCTTCAGCCTGGTTCAAAATCGTTGTCTTTGGGTCGCCTCGGAGAATAACGCCCCTTACGGCAGCCACGTCACTCTCTCTGCATAATGCCTCCACCCTGCCGACCGCGTCCCTTCCGGATCGCTCCATCGAAGCGATGCCTTCAGCATAGTGGATCCCCGAGTGAAATGCCAGGCCGGAGTCCACGACGTTCAATATGATCAGCTCTGAGCCCAGGCACTTCGCCAGATATGCTGCGTGTCGGGCGGCTATAAATGAATATTCCGAACCGTCGGTCGGAACCAATATCCGTGAGTACTTAACGTCCGAGGTCATGGTGAGATCCCGTCATTTTAGCGTCAGCCTCGTGCCGACGCCCTTTTCAGTCAACAGTTCAGATAGTAGCGCATGGGGAATGTTGCCGTTGATGATATGCACGCTTTCGGTGCCGGCGTTAAGCACGCTGATGCTGGATAGTATCTTCGGAATCATGCCACGGGAAATGATGCCCTTTCCAATGAGCTCATCGCATTCCTCCTTGGTTAGATGCGAGATAAGCGAGTCTTTGACTGCCGGATCCATCATCACGCCGTCGACGTCGGTCAGCGAGATCAGGCACTTTGCCCTCAGTGCGGACGCAATATCGCCGGCGGCGGTATCGGCGTTCAGGTTAAGACAGTGGCCATCCCGATCGTAGCCGATTGGGGAAACCACTGGGATATACCCCTTCTCCATTAGATCCCTCAGGATGGTCGTGTCGACTTTCTCCGTCTCACCGACCCAGCCGTAGTTCACGATCGACTCTTTGCCATCAACCATGATCTTTTCCGGGGCCTTCTTCCGGGCGATCAACAGGCTGCCATGGCTTCCGATCAGGCCGACCCCCCTGCCGCCATGACGTACGATCAGGTTGACAATGTCCGGGTTGATGTTGCCGACTAGTACCATGCGGACGATCTCCATCGTCTCATCGTCTGTCACCCTCAGTCCGCACGCGAAGCGGGGCAACTTGCCCATACGCTTCATCATGGCGTCGATCTCCGGACCGCCGCCATGGACTATCACCGGTTTTGCACCAAGGCACTGAAGCGTGACGATATCGCCGATGATGCCGCTTCTGGCCTCCGGATCGACCATCGCATGACCTCCGACTTTTATGACGATCACAACGCCCCTTATCTCGTCCTTGAGAGGATATGTGTTGAGATCGGCCTCTACGATCATCTGATGCACAGAGATGTAATGACTATGATCGGTAATAAATTTTTATAGTAAATTTAAGAATATGTAAGCTAGATGGTATGTTAAAAGCCTGGAGCGCTTTGAAGGGATGACCATGACAGAAGTCTATGATGTAGCGATAATCGGTGCAGGACCGGCAGGCATGACTGCCGGGCTTTACTGTGGCAGGGCCAATATCTCCACGATCATCTTTGGCAATATTTTTGACTCGCAGCTGGCCAAGGCCGGAGACGTAGAGAATTATCCGGGCTTCGAATCCATCACCGGCATAGATCTGGTGGAGAAATTCAACAAACACCTGGGCAAATACAATGTAATCCAGGCGCCAGCGTTTATCAATCGCATCAGGATCGAGGAAACGTTCACCCTCGTGACAGACAGTGGCGAGTTCAGGACCAGGAGCATTATCCTTGCAACTGGCTCCCGGCATAACCAGTTGAACATCCCCGGCGAAAAGGAATACACATACAAAGGCGTCTCCTATTGCGCGGTCTGCGATGGCTCGTTTTATAAAGGAAAGACGATTGCGCTGATCGGTTGTGGAGATCAGGCGGCAAAGTCGTCGATCTACTTAGCGGGGTTATGCAAGGGGGTGATCGTGCTATGCTCGCAGCCTGATCTGGAATCCCCATCGTATACGGACCAGATCGCTGCCATGCCCAACATCAAGGTGAACCTGAATACTAAGGTTCTATCGATCGAAGGCGGCGATTTTGTCGAGCGGGTGAAATACATCAAAAAGGACGGGTCTGAAGAGTCGGTGAGAATCGATGGGGTATTCATCGAAGGCGGCATACCCAATTCACTACTTGCCACTGAACTCGGCCTGAGCCTCGAGTCTAAAGGTAACGTAGCTGTAAACCGGCCCGATATGACAACGAGTGTGGAGGGCGTGTTCGCTGCTGGTGATGTGACTGGGGGGATCCACCAAATTTCCAAGGCGGTGGGCGAAGGCGCGTGCGCTGCGGTTAGCGCAGCGCTGTATGTTAAAAAGAAAAAGCGGTAAAATCTGGAGATGTCAGATATCGCTCCAGAGATAGTCAGCCAGTGGCATAGCTTTATATCTGTATAATATATATTTTTATTAATAATTACATAGCTGGCAGAAATAAAGACAGCTTACGGGAGGTGATCGAATTACGGAAGCACAGGAACTGGTGACGATCACGGTCGGAGGAAAAAAGGTCATGGTACCTGAAACTACCACTACGGGCGAGATTCGTACTATCGTAGGACTGGACAGGGGACATGTGATCGCACGCTCGACCGAAGGCGTGAACAAAATCGTGCATGGAGATATCAAAGTACACGATGGAGATATGTTTGTTGTAGGCAGGTCGTTCACCAAAGGGTCGATGGACGATTCCAGGCTCTCAAAGGAACTGGAACGTCTTTCGCCTTTTTTCGACATCGAAGTCGACCATACCCTCAGCTGGGTGCTGATCCGCAATTACGGTCTGCCCGAAGGATTCAACCGTAGAACAACCGACATCCTGTTCAACATCAGCGGTTTTCCCTACATCCCGCCGGCCAGCATTTTTGGAGTGTATATGGAGACAGGGCTGATATACAATGGCAGAAGGCTTCCCAACTACTATGAAGCGCTAACTAGGCAGATGTTCGGCAGGCTATGGGCGTGGTTCTGTACCGGTCAGATGTCATGGGATGCAAAAAAAGACGGGTTGATGACATTTCTAATCACACTGGATCTAATGCTAGCGGATCCACTCAACGAATCCGTCGGAGAGTCGTCATATGTCGCAGGACGGCAATAAATTCCGTACGGCAACCTCGAAGAGACAGCGGAAGAACCTGAAAAATGTGAGGATCATCTTTCCAGAGCAGATATACCGCCTGATGACCTCATCTTTCTCAAAATCCCACGAGACGAACCTGGAAGGATATGCCCTGGCACAATGTGGCATTATTGCTGGCAGCGGTAAGAAAAATATAACATACCTTGTAAAAAAGATCTATATTCCTGATAACTGTGATCTGATCGAGCACTCAAGCATCAGCGTAACGCCCGCCGGCGAGTTTCTGGGCAGGGTTCTGGGCGAAGCCGGACAGAGCAATAGCAGCGTGCTGGAAATACACACCCACCTTGACGCGGCGAAACCGAGCTTCTCATCTATAGACCTAGAAAATGGTATTGAAAATGGCCGATTCCTGCGAACCTGCGGTATCCCATTCGGGATGATGGTGATCGGCGACGCCGGCATGTCGTTGCTTGAATACGAAGGCGATTCGGACTCGCTGCAGCTGCCGGCGAGCATAACAGCTATGGTGATGACCCGCCAGGGCCTGGAGGGGACCTTGGCCTACCCCGCCACCGAGGAAACTCCGGCGATGCCCGACACCTATGATCGACAGATCAGGATATGGGGAGAAGCTCGTCAGCGGAAAATACACGAGACGACGGCAGGTATCGCAGGCCTCGGTGGCACAGGAGCGCTCGTGCTGCTGATGCTGGCAAGGATCGGCGTGAAAAATTTTATCCTCATCGACCCGGACATCGTTGAAGGATCCAACCTCAACCGGTTGCCCTATGCATTTGCGCCCGATACCGGCAAAAAGAAAGTCAAAGTAGCTGCATCATACCTAAAAAAGGTATCCAACGACGCCGGAATTGTAGCGATACCACAGCCTGTAGAGCAGAGCGGTGACAGGCTGAAATCATGTGATGTCATCTTCGGCTGTGTGGATAATGACCGGGCACGGCTGGCGCTCAACGAATTATCGCTGCGCTATTACATACCATACATTGACACCGGCACGGAGATCATCGTGAAGGAGGGCTGCATTGAGGACATGGGAGGACAGGTACGTGTGGTGGTGCCGGGCGTCACTGGCTGTCTGGAATGCGGAGGGCTAATCGATAAAGAGCAGGTGGCAGCTGGCCTGATGGGGGCCGAGGATAGAGAGATCGTTAAAAAAGCCGGGTATATCAGAGGCACCAACGATACGCCTGCACCGGCAGTCATGACGTTGAACACGATCATCGCATCCATCGCAGTACAGGAATTTATCGATATGAGAACTGGCAGAGCCAGGCCGGCTTATAACTATATGATTTACAACGCTGTCAGGCAACAGATCGAGCGACTGGCGCTGGACCGAAACAGTTCCTGTTCAATGTGTGCAGACGATTGCAGCTGTATAGGCAGCGGCGATAGCCGACGGTCAGGCCGCCTGAAGACTAAAATCATGGACAGAGACGTTTCACACAGCTAAGTCAACTACCGCCCTGAAGGACATGGCCCGTCATCGCCGCAGCTTTGACAACTTAATTTGTAGGAAGCCTGCCATACCTTATTCCTACTTGTCTGTTGACAAGACTACCGAGCATCCAGATGGAATCCCCGGCTACCTTTCGATCTACACCACCCCCGCCCATATCATATATCTACGAAAATTTCGCCTTTGCAAATGTTCAGTACTTGAGAAGGCAAGTCTACCTTAAAGGACAGTGGTTGCAACACAAGAGATAACTTGCGGATACGAGAAGTACGAGAGGCTATCCATCCCCATCCTGAAGGATTGAGATCTCCCGCCCCTCCGAACCCATATTAAGATAAAGGTATTAAGATAAAGGCCTTTTTTAAGATAAAGGCCTTTTCGCTACCAAAGATGTTATTATAGATGATGCGAACTAATCCTGCGTTGATCATGGGAGAAGAAAGCAGGATAACGGGACTGGAACGGGAAAATTACCTGATCAGGCTACAGAAGGAGTTCGCGTCCACCGGCGCTGTGATACCGGAGCGTATCGTTGTCGGTAGCAGGGATATCCCGTTGAGATCGTACGTTTTTAGCATTTCCAAGCAAAAAGGGAGGTTGGCCCCGCGGGAGCAGGAAGAAGCAGACAGGACCGCCTCCCTGCTACAGAAAAAACGTAGAGAGTTGGTCAAACGCCTGACATATGAAGACCTCACATGCCGGGAAGCAGATGATATATACAGGACGATAATGGGTATAGACCGGGCGCTGGATACGCTATATCGGGCCCACGAGCCCAGATCATCCGTACAGGAAGAATACAAAAAAGCTAAGTTGCAGGACGGACGGAGATGGCTGGAGCTGGTCAGAAAAACATACTCGCGGGGAGAAGATAAGCCGGGTAGGGGGCGATCATGAGCGAAAAAAAGAGGGCTGGAAGCTGCAAGCGGTGTGGCAACTGCTGCAGAGACTTTATTATCGATGTGAAGGTCCCTGATGTGACCGACTTCGAATTCACCGACTACCTACGGTGGATCAACTGTCACAGGGGTGTGCGCGCCGGCGTTAAAAATTTTAAAGAACGAACAATAGAGATACAAATTAAAAACTCATGCAAATATTTGACTGAAAATGCAGACGGCACGTATTTCTGTGCGATCAATGATGATAAACCTGGTATTTGCAAGCGTTACCCAGAAGAGGACTATTCGGACGAGATTAGCCGTAAATGCGGCTATCAGTTCGTAGACTGCTTCGAAAGGCCGTCTTACTAAAAATATTTATATGCTTATAAATGATATGATGAGTTGATAACAATATGGAAATTTGCAATAAATGTGGATTACCGCAAGACATTTGTATTTGCGAAGACCTTGCCAAGGAAGGTCAGAAGATCCTGATTTCGACCAATACCAGGCGCTTCAAGAAGCTGACCACCGTGATCGACGGGATCGATAATAAAAATGTGAACATCAAAGAACTGGCGCAAAAACTTAAAACCAAATTCGCCTGCGGCGGAACCATCAAGGATGGTCGCATTGAACTGCAGGGCGACCACAGGGAGGGCGTCAGGAACCTGCTCATCAGCTACGGGTTCTCTAAAGATTTGATCGAGATCAAATAATCGATCCCGTTCAGATATCCATTTATGCCGGTCATCTATCTGCTCCGCCATGGTATGGCAGATTGATATGCCAACAGATTGATCGGCCAATCGACTGACCATGGATGGATATTACCGGATGCCCATATTAGCATAACAACTAATACACAGGAGCTCATCATGTCTTACGGGATCCCTGCATCTGAATTTTTAGCCATATGCATGATCATGGCGGATTTCGACCTAGAGGTAAGCGCACTGAAAGTGATACAAGGGGCGGAAAAATACCAGGACTTGACCGGGAGCGAGTTTGGAGAGGGTCGAGGCGATTTCCGGGGTGCTTTTTACGAGATCATCGCCAGCTGGAGGCCCGAGGGCATCAGCATCCAGATGGGCGAACCGCAGAGGTTCCTCGGCAGAACGCCGCTGAAAGACTGGATCGGCGTTATCCTCCGGTACGACCACGTCTGGTTCGACGAAGAAGGCGAAACCTGGTCGACTGTCTCCGAAGACCACGACTGGCCCGTGGGTATGCGACGGCGAAGCAGTTGGAAAGATGAAAACGGAAAGCGCTATGACCGTACAATCAGGGACTATCTCGGTGACCCGATTAAGATCAAGGCTAGCCTCCGGTTCGACTATAGCTTTAGAAGAATCTTTGCAAAGGAAAGCTACAGCCGTGCGGATATCCACCGGCTCTTCAAGCGAAGCCGATATGGCCGGGAGATCCCGAAACAATGGTCAGTGCATAAGCCTTACAGCAGATTGCTGAATATAAGGGCATGACATCCAAAGGGCGAAGTATAAGGCTTTTTTCAGTGGTTATGATCTTCGACGGAACCAATAAAGGGTCACGCGCCGAACTGACTTATCATGGCATGGGAAGGAGAAGGAATACTGCGCCGTGCTCTTCTAATTGTCCAGATCTTGCGAGACGATAACTAGCGATACGATCGCATCTAAGTTCCAGAACCGGGTTTTGGATATGATACCTGGCCGGTCTTTAATTCGCAATATCCCATGTAGCTCGGACCATATATAAACCAAAGATATCGTTTTATCCGCTAGCAACATTAAAAGTCCCACCCCATAATAACTTATTATCCAGAACGTGGCCATTGAATTTATTAGATATACATTGTGTCTGTAATGGGACTTTGAGGTGAGAGTATGATGGAGAAAAAGAAAGGTGATATGAGCGTTAGCGAAGCCGGACGCAAAGGTGGCAGGACGACCAAAGAAAGGTATGGCGAAGGCTTCTACGAAGAGATCGGCAAGAAAGGCGGCAAGAGGGGCGGAGAAACGACCAAAGAAAGGTATGGCGAAGGCTTCTACGAAGATATTGGCCATAAAGGCGGACAGAAAGTAAAAGAGCTGATCGAGAGGGGTAAAGGCGCACATTAACACCGAAACCATGAACGCCGCTCAGTCAAAACATTATGTTCCAACAGGACATGTTTTGCCTTTATATGTTTAAATAAGACATAATATGCCTGCATTACTTCTGATCGGACAGTGTACAGCTGCTTTTACCCAATAAATGTAATAAATCTTCCGACTGGCAATTTTATACGTTTTTATATCGGGCAACATTAAAAAAGAATGAAATTTTAGGGATTATATGGCATAGAGTGGGGTGTTTTCAGAATGGTTGAGAAGAAGACAGAGATGACTGTAAGAGAAGCCGGTCACAAAGGTGGATCTACGACAAAGGAACGCTATGGTGAGGGCTTCTACGAAGAGATTGGCAAGAAAGGCGGCAAGATCGGCGGCAAGAAGGGTGGTACTACTACCAAACAACGCTATGGCGAAGGCTTCTACGAAGAGATCGGCCGCAAGGGCGGGCAGAAAGTCCGCGAACTAATCCAGCGCGGCAAGGCCGCAATGAGCGAGCGCAGCTCCCGATAATTAAGAGACCATGAGCTGCGATACTGGTAAAAACGGTGTCCCCAACCTGTATTTTTTAAAAAATAGAGCCCCGCTGCCGAAGCAACGTTGCTCGAACGGCGTGCCGACCATATGGATTTAGGTAGGTTTATTTCTGATAGGCCGTTCGAATCATCACTGGCACTAGAATGGTCGTGGCAAGCACGACCAGCGCCAGTACTGAATAAACCTGTGTATCCAGGTATAGCTCTGCCAGACCCAACTGACCGATGACCAGGGTATACTCGCCCATGGGCATCATCATCAGGGACATTTTATGGATCTCGATATCCTTGTATCCGCCCATGGTAGAAGTCGCTATATACGTACCCAGGTATTTGCTGGCCATAACAGCCATGAGCAGTCCCAGAAACAGCACCACGCCTAGGGGTATGCTGATGATGGTAAAATCAATGCTTTGAGATGATAACAGCCCGTAAATGTTGATCCTCGCCCCAGTATAGACGAAGAATAGAGGTATGAAAAAACTCACGCTCACCGATTCGATCCTGGGGGTAATGACCTTGTAGGACAGCGGTGACCTGGCAAGGATCGTCCCCGCCAGAAACGCTCCGGTGACCGATGCGATCTCTATGCTCTGACTGAGGTATGCTACAAAGAACATCAGGATCAGCGAAAATGAAATGATGGTTTGATCATCGTGGGATTTTCTAGAATAGCGGATCAGTCGGTCTGTGATCGAGCGGCCGAAGCTAAGGATGAACATGATGAAGCCTAACACCAGCATGAACATGCCGAACGCCTTATTCAGGTCCACGCCGTTAGCAACATAAGTCGCGAATAGGGATAGGGCAAGGATGGCGTAGATATCGTCAGAGACGCCCGCTGCCATGATCGTCTTGAAAACCATGCTATTACGTCCCCCTATATTCGAGAGCACCATGTACCCGATCGCAGTGGAGGTCGAGATAAACGAGATGCCCACAAGGATGACCGTATTTAGCGAGAAACCAAGAAGCGCCGTGATCGATGCGGTCGAGATAAATGCAAACGAGCCTCCCAGCATCGAGATTAGGGCGTACTTGTAGACGTTTTCGCCCATAACCTTCTCGATGTCGATGGAAAGGCCCATAAGGAACATCATAAACAGCACGCCGATGCTGGTGAGCAGATCCATTGATTTCGATTGCGAGACCAGGTTCAGGGCCATCGGGCCAAGGATGATGCCCGAGATCATCTGGCCGATCAGTGGGGGGAAGCCCAGACGTTTGATAAACTCGCCTAAGATAGTGCCCACTAGGAGCATGGCAAATATACCTACTAGTAAGCTAGCGTCGATAAATATGCTAGCGTCTGTCAATTCATCCCTACCGACATTATCCAGAAATGTTTATTCGTATTTATACATAGTGGTCTTTTTTGTATATATCGCCTAACGTTAACCACGCAAGTCTTTTTAGAGCCGGGATTTATCAGTTTATCGATAGATATTTTTAGATTACTCATTCTATCCCAGCAGGTGTAATGAGGTGTAAGGGTATAACACATAATGGGTTCAATACGGATGACAGACTTTCCGATTTAAAAATAGGTATAACAGCCTATCGTCAAACCCTAGTAGATGGACAGCCTCTTACCCATAGAAAGACAACAATAAAACCAATTTACCCATAGCTAAACAAGAAACAAACCATTTAAATGCAATAAATATCAAAAAGGCTTTAAATATACGGTTATTTCTATTTTTTGGTCATTTCGATGGTAAACAGCCGACCTACCCCGTGGCCAGCTAATCGTTGTGCATAGAAGAAACACGCGGAAGTCGGAGTCCTTCCTTCAATATAACAAGGAATTCGTAGACATGTTAAAGTGGTGATTATGAGGTTGGATTGTATTCCCAGACTCGCCCTCCTAGTGGCGGGGTGGCAGTTGAATAGTGGGATGAGTGTTGATGGCCGCAGGCTAGTCTATACGGATGGCAGGAGCGCGGCGTACATGTATGGGGAAATATACCTTAAGGAAGCCTACAAGTTTCGGGCGGAGAGGCGTGATCCCCTCATTGTGGATGCTGGGGCTAACATTGGGTTAGCGACCACGTACTTCAAGAAACTGTACCCAGCATCCAGGGTGTACTCAT
>DATHCY010000013.1:0-3858 GCA_035319305.1 Methanocella sp. | reverse complement strand
AGATAACGGTCCGGGCATATCTGACGAGAGGAAGGCCAGACTGTTCGACTTCAGCAAAGCCGTCCGACAAAAGATCGCGGGGAAGGGGCTTGGCCTGTACCTGGTGAAAACGCTGGTGGACGACTTTCACGGAAAGCTGATGGTAGAGGATCTAGTGCAGGGCGACCACACGAAGGGCACCAGGTTCGTGCTCATGCTACCGGCCATTAAAGAGTAACAAATTTTTATGATCTTTCGAGTACAGAGTGAGAGAAAACCCACGACTAAAGTCGTGGGGTGAGTCGAGTCTTGTTGGCGGGGTCGTCTACTAAACGATAACTATTTATGCAAACTGTATATTTCGGAGGGGCGTAAGATCACACAGGTAACAGCGGCCATAATATAAACCAGAATCAATCCCCTTGTTTAGGTGGGGCGCAAGACCACTTTTAACAATAGTGAAATGTGAAAATCGCCTAGTGTTGGTGCGGGGGACGAGATTTGAACTCGCGAATCCCTTCGGAACAGGACCCTCAATCCTGCGCCTTTGACCTGTCTGGGCTACCCCCGCTTGGTGGAAAAGTACAATATATGCCAAACGTGCTCTTTCACGAACGAACAAATGAACGAATGATCATGTTACAGTAACGTGAAAGGCTCGAATGCAGAATCTTAAAGGGTAGTTTTGTGATATAAAACTTTCCCTCATGGACAGCGTATCAGTATATGCGGGTTTCAGAGTTGCCGATGCCGTTTGTCGGTCTTCCGTCATTCGGTAGGCAGCAAGGGCTAAATATGCCAGGCGAGCATTATCGGAATGGATAGTGGTGGTGCAGTATGGACAATAAGCATTTCATCCCTTTGAACGTATCGAAAAATGGCCTATCCGCCGTGCCTGTGGATGTATTGCTGGCCCAGGTGAGGATCGTCGCCCACCGGCTGGATAAGCAGATGCAACTCTCGGCTTCTCGAAAATTATCGTTCAATATCAGGCTCCTGGAGCCGCTGTCGGTAAGGCTCAGGGAATATGAGTCTAGGGACGAAGGGCGGCACTGTCAGCCTGAGTATTCTTGGGCGCTAAACATCGAGCGGCTTTACCTGTCCGCGATTCACGATGGCGACCGTTTCCGTTACCCATGGAAGGAAGTGCCGGGTATGGGCTTTGCCGGACGCGAGTTCGAAAGGCTTGTGCTCACCAGGCGATCGATCAGGAGTTTTATCGATGCCCCTATCGATGATGCGATCGTACGGAAAATCGTCGAGTATGGAAGTTGGGCGCCGAGCACATGCAACGTTCAGGCCGTGCGTTTCATCGTCGCGAAATCGACCGGAGTCAGAGCAGAAATCGTCCACGGGGGGCTTTCAGGAACGGCAGGAGGCTGTGTGATAGCCACAGTGGTCGACCTGAGATTTTACGACGATTACAACGTGGATGGGCCGATCCACGATTCTGCAGCGGCTATAGAGAACATGTTGCTGGGCGCCCATTGCCACGGCCTTGGCGGGTGCTATATCTCAGACCGTGGAGTCGATGCTGATAAATACCGGGCTCTCCTAGGAGTAGGCGATTATGAAAAGATCACGGCTTTTACCTGGATAGGCTACTACGATCGATCGCCGATCGTGCCCGCTAGAAGGAGCGTCGATGACCTATTGAAAGTAGTGTGAATTGTCACATCCTGGAGGTTGGTTTCATGCTTCATAGAAAAACTCTACCCATGGAGTGTAAGGGTGATTCTCAGTCAGGTTAAAGGCCGGTTCTCCGCGCCCCCTTTACAATCGCCGGCGCTTACAGCTGTTGCGGATTAGTCTCAAAGGCATAGTTGTAATTGCTGACATACTCCCACAGCTAAAACAGTGGGGTTCTACGGTCAGCCGTACCAAGCTGGAGCCGCTTTGGGGGTATCAGTGCTCCCTTTGCAACAATCCTCCTCTTGTTAATCGAAGTGTACTATTGGCAACGGGCGCAGACGAGTACCGCCCGAACATTCCAGCACCCTTCAACGTATCACAGCAACCCGATGGGTTCTGCAGGATACAAGTTCCTATGGTATACGCCAGACGGACGCAAGTACGCAATGACCTGGTACATGAGGATAGATACAATAGGCTAAAAACACTTGCGATGTTGGGATTCGAGGGGCGGATTCACCCACAGCTAAAGCCGGTGGGCTTTCTCTCCACGGCCCCGTTTATCGTAAGTAGGGTTAAATGTTAAAATGATTGGTGGAGTCTTGGGTTGGATTCCCCCGGCGCTAAGGGCAACCGGGTTTTTCTATTCTACGGTCTCGTTTCTTATGGGGGTAGAGTGTGTTTAGAATCTCAGTCCGAAATATTGGTTGTGTACATAGCAGTATGTGTCGTAGAGTGTATCTTGTGCTTGGGCTCCCGGCACTACGATGGAGGATAGCACGGAGCTGAGTCCTTGTCTAGCGTGATCTGCAACGTGGGCTGCGCCTATGTTGCCGTTTACTGCTATAGAAAGGCTGAGCAGGATTAGGATCGTGCCGATTACATAAAACATGTTGGTTTTTCCGCTGTCCATTTTGCAAATTCCCCTATTTTACGTTTAAAATGGGATTTTTGGGAAGTTATAAAATCTTTTCGGGGAAAAGGGGGTTGGTGTTCAGCCAATCTATGAATTCGCTTATTGCGGGCCAAACCCCGGTTCCTCCGGGGTTTGATCCTAGTACAGGCACTGTCCCGCACCTGTAAGATATGCTGGTTATAAGCATGGTTACCCGTCCCATAGCTTATAAGTCCAAATATATCGTATTAATAGATAAATGTTAGCTGATTAAACAGAATATGCAAAATTGTAATTTATTCTAGTTTTTTTAGTGTTTCGATCGACTGGCTGCACCACTCTTTTTCTAGGTGGAAGTAATCGAAGCCGAATTTGGTGAGCAGCAGGTAATAGGGGGTGTTCGGCCCCATGACGGGGCCGCTTTCCATGGTTTTGAGCCATTCTTCCATGATGGGCAGTTCCTCTTCTCGCTTTCTGCGGTATGCTTCCAGTTTCGGGATCAGTTCGTCCGGGGTTAGTAGGCTGCCGAAACATAGTTTCAGGAAGAGTTCATATTCCTTGGTCTCCGGTCCTCGCAGCCAGGCTTGGAGTTCAGTTAGCCCCTGATCAGTGATCTGGTATACTTTTTTAGGGCGGCCTCCCCCGGTTTTCTCTTCGTTCATCGTGGCGCAGCCCTGCCGCTCCAGCAGGGAGAGGGTGGGGTAGATCTGCCCATAGCTGATGTCCCATATATAGCTCATGAACTCCTTGACGAAGCGTTTTACCTCGTAACCGGTCGTCGGGCCGCAGCTCAGCATTCCGAGCACGATGTACCTTGCGTAGTTGATTTTGTGCATTTTTGCTCCTGGCATAAGATATGGTTTTACTTTGTCTTATGTTAGTGTGCTCCGCCGGCCAGGTTTAGTCCTACCACGCCAGCGATGATGAGGGAGATTGAGGCGAGCTTCAGTGTTGTTGCAGGCTCCTTGAAATAGAAGATGCCGATGCAGGTGATCATGGCGGTGCCTATGGCGGACCATATGGCGTACGCGATGCTGACGTCGATCTTTTTCAGGGCTAGGGTCAGCAGGCCTAAGCTGAGCAGGTAAAAACCTAGTATGGCTGCGGATGGGATCAGCTTTGAGAAACCGTCTGAGAGTTTCATGCTGGTCGTGCCCAGCACCTCGAATATAATGGCTCCTAGTAGGTATAGCCAGTTAACCCAGTTCACGCGTGCCTCCGGTGCGCTTGTCTTTCGGGGTCCGGTTCAATTCGGCTCTGAATTTTGGGTCTAGGTATCGTCGGAACCACCAGTTGAAGCTTACTGATAGCAGGCTGTGTGTTATCGGCGCCCGCTCGAGCAGGAATAAGGC
>DATHCY010000012.1:0-6471 GCA_035319305.1 Methanocella sp. | reverse complement strand
CGATGACCGCTAAGTTCATGTGTGGCTTGGTTGATGCCATACTATATCCTCCAGATGTTAAATATCAAAGTTACTTGCAATCGTAAAGGCACTTGTTGTTTTTATACCTTTCGACCCTTTCCGTGTTCTATTCTTTGTTCTCTCGCTCACTCACTCGAGGAAGTCGCTCGGCCGCGGGATTTCTGCCTTCAGGCCCTTCCTCTTGCGGATACTGATCACGATCTCGTTCTGCAGGTTCTGCGGGAGCGGGAAAAACCCGAGGAACTCGGTGTTCCACATCGCGCGGCCTTCGGTCGCGCCGCGGATGTCACCGGCAAAGCCGAACAGCTCTGCGACCGGGGCGCTGCCTTCGATGATCGAGAGGTCGCCCTCCGATTGGATGTCTATGATCGTGCCTCGTCTGCCTTGGATCTCCCGCACTGCAGAGCCCATGTGGGCCTGTGGTACGCTGATGAAGACCTTCTGGACCGGCTCCAGCAGTGTTGGCTGGGCCGACAGGACCGCGCCTTGAACGGCGGATCTCATGGCCGGAATTACTTGGGCGGGGCCACGGTGGACCGCGTCTTCATGCAGCTTGACATCGATCAGTTTGAGTAGAACGCCCTGTGCGGGCTCCCTTGCTAGGGGACCGTTCTTTAGCGCTTCTTCCATGCCTTCGATGATCAGTTCCATGGTTTCCTTTAGATACTGGATGCCCTTGGTCATGTCGACCAGCATGTTGGTGCCGTACACATGGGTGACGCCCTTAGCTACGTCCTTGTCCATGCCGAGGCCTTCCAGCGTCTTGCGCCGGTCCATTTCCATCATGTTCATGGAGAAGTCGCCGTTCTTGATCGCGTTGAAGACCGCTTCCGGCATTGGCTCCACTGTGATATAGAACCGGTTGTGCTTGTTCGGGGACTTGCCCTCTATGGGTCCTGCGGTCTGGCCTATGGTCTCGCGGTACACCACGATGGGCGGGGAGGTGATGACCTCGATGCCTCTGTCCCTGGTGATCCTGGACTTGGTGATGACTTCTAAGTGCAGTTCGCCCATGCCCGAGATTAGGTGCTCGCCGGTTTCCTCGTTGATGTCGACCTTAACTGTCGGATCCTCCTTGGCCACCTGCCGCAGCGCTTCAACCAGCTTCGGCAGGTCTTTCATGTTCTTGGCCTCCACGGCCACCGTCATGACGGGCTCCGACACATGCTTGATCGCCTCGAATGGCGTCATATCCCTGATCGTCGACCCGGTAGAGCCTACAATGGCGTCTCTGAGGCCGGTGACGGCCGCGATGTTGCCGGAGGGGATCTTCTCAACCTCCATCCTCTCTGCACCCATCGAAATGGCGACGGACTGCACTCGGTTGGTGACCGCCGTGCCCGAGATGTACAGCTCCTGGCCTCGTTGGAGGGTGCCCGCGAACAGCCTTCCCACGGATACCTCGCCCGCGTGGGGATCTGTTAGGATCTTGGTGACCATGAAGACGATCTCCTCGCTGGGGTTGCAGGTGATCAGGTCCTTGCCGACCTTGGATTCCTTGTCGCCCTTCCATATTACGGGAATACGGAATGGCTGAGCCTGCAGCGGGGTGGGCAGGTGGTGAACGACGGCGTCTAGCAGCACCTCGTGGAGCGGCGACTTCTGGGACAGCTCTTTCATGTTGCCGGCCTTGCAGTAGTCGTAGACCTCGTTGAAGCCGATGCTTCTGGCCTTCATCGAAGGCACCGAGACCGCCCACTTGTACAGCGCGGAGCCGAAGCAGACGGTACCCTTAGCGGCGTCCAGCTTCCAGCCCTGATTCTCGTAGTTCTCCGGGGACATGCTTCGAATGAGCTTATTCACATGATCGATGACCTTGCCGAGCCGGATCGGCATGTCCTTCTTATCGATCTTGAGTTCGTTGATAAGCCTGTCGACCTTGTTAATGAACAGGATGGGCTTGACGTTCTCCCGGAGCGCCTGGCGCAGCACAGTTTCCGTCTGTGGCATGGTGCCCTCGACCGCGTCCACGACGACGACCGCACCGTCGACCGCCCTCATGGCCCTTGTCACGTCGCCGCCGAAGTCAACATGGCCAGGGGTGTCGATCAGGTTGATCAGGAATTCCTCGCCACCTACCTCGTGCACCATCGAGACGTTGGCCGCGTTGATCGTAATCCCCCTCGCCTGCTCTTCCTCATCGAAGTCCATGAATAGCTGCTTGCCCGCCAGATCCATGGATATCATACCAGAGCCTGCGAGCAGGTTGTCCGATAACGTCGTCTTGCCGTGGTCAATGTGGGCGCAGATGCCTATGTTGCGGATCTTCTCTGGCTTGTCCATGAGATCCTTGACCCGCTCGACCATCTTTTTTCCTCTTGTCGCCATAGTGATAGCCTCAATACTTTTAGTTAAGGTTAGTCAGTCAATTGTTAGTCAGCTAGTTAGCTTACCTTACCTGGCTGCCTTCGCCACTCGCTCCTTCTCGTCCTTCTTGCCTACTGAGTAGCTTTTCAGGTCGCCTTTTGACGCGGCGATGAGCTCGTCTGCCAGGGCGCTCTCTACGGTCTTCTTGGATTTGAACGATGCCTTCTCCGCACCGGTAGCGATGAACATGAGCGCCTGATCCACCCTTCGCATTGGGGCGGTGTCGACCGACTTCGGCACGTTGATACCGCCGTACTTGAGCCGGACTGTCTCCTCGCGGGGGCCGGCATTCTCGATGGCGTCCACCAGCACCTGCACCGGGTTCTGTTTGGTCTTGGTGGCGATGATCTCAAACGCGTCGCGTACGATGTTATAGCACTTGCCCTTCTCGCCGGTATTGAACTCGTTGCGCATCAGTTTATTGATTAAACGTTCTACGATGGGCATGTCGGCCTTCTTGAACTGGCGGAATGCGGACTTGCCGCCGGTATGTGGTACCACGACGGGCTTCAGGTTGATATATCGTCTGATGCTCGGGTCCTTGATCTGGACCTGCGAAACGTCGTACTTACCGAAGAGCAGCAGGTTGGCGTTGAATGTGTGCCCGGTGGTGCCCTCGGTATTAGCAGTAGTAGTTGGCGTTGTTTCTCTGCTTGTGTCGGCCATGTTATCACCTCAGTGGCTTGTCTCTCTTGCCTATGACCAGTTCGTTGAGCGATACGTCGTTAACCTTGAACACCCGGAACCTGACGCCTGGGATATCGCCGTATGAGCCTCCCATCCGGCCGCCGATACCTTCGATCGACACCTCGTCGTGCTCATCGATAAAGTTGATCGCACCGTCGCCGGGGCAGAATGCGGTGATCTGCCTCCCGTTCTTGATCAGCTGGATCCTAATGCACTTGCGGATCGCCGAATTCGGCTGTTTGGCCTCGACACCGACCTTCTCGAGTACGATGCCCTTAGCCTGAGGCGCGCCCTCCAGAGGGTCGGCCTTCTCATCTAACCGCAGTACACGGCGGGCGTAGTCCCTGTCACCCCATCTGTATAATTTTCTGTCATGTGTTAGCTTGCGACATGCAAATTTTCCCATTCCCATGATCTTTATCTCCTGAATGAATGATTATTTCTGATTGTTAATGACGACATCGTCCAGTTTGTGATGCCTCTGCGCCAGTAGTTTTACCTTGTTGATGTTCCGGCCGTTCTTGCCGATCGCCAGTCCCTTGTCCTTGGTGGCGATGTCTACGATGGCAATGCTGCGCTCGCCTTTCGTCGATATGGCGATGTTTTTCACCGCGGCGGGCTGAAACGTATTGCGGATGAACTCCTTTGGATCTTCAGAGTACTCAATGACTTCGATGTGCCTGCCAATCTGTTTCTAACCCTATTGATGTTACTACCATTTTTACCGATGGCCAGGCCCATATCCCCGGTCTTCACGACGAACACGATCTTGCTATCGTCGTCCAGGAGCAGGCAATCCTTGGCATGCGCTCCGGTCGTCGACTCGAACAGCGCAATAAACTGCATGGTCTCGGTGTTGAAGGTAACATCAGGCACTCTTTACACCCCTGGCCAGCGCCAAAATATCAGAGTCCCCCGGCTCAAGCACCGATATGGCGGAGACTACGTAGGGCTTGCCGCATATGGGGCCTAGGTCCACGCTCATCCCCGGAAACTCGTATAGCGGAATATTGGATTCCTTGATCTGCATCTTTACATCGGCGGGACAGTTGGTGGCCACGATGACAAGCTTCGCTACTCCGCGTTTACTTGCTTTGACGGCCTGTTTGGTCCCGACCAGGACCTTGCCAGTCCTCATCACGCTTCTCAGTGACTTGTCTAGGTCGATTTCCATAGTTTCTCACTTCTTTCGCTTTGAGCTGCTTACAGCTAGTAGTTCTACGTCGCCGGTGCCCAGCTGTATGGGCTGTCCTACTATGACATTTTCAGTGACACCGGTGAGCTCATCGACTTCTCCGGCTACGGCGGCGTCCAGCAGGTGATTGACGGTCACCTCGAACGCGGCGCGGGAAAGCACGCTCGCCTTCTCGCCAGAAATGCCGTGTCTGCCGATCTGCTTGACTTCCCCGTCTATTGTCATCATATCTGCAACCAGCATGATGTGCCTGATGTCGACTGTCAGGCCCTGCTCGGATAGTGTATCAAGCGCTTCGTTAATGATCGCGTTCCGGGCTGCTTCGATGCCTAGCACTTCGGCAATCTCATTGATATTGTTGGTCTTGGTCCGGGCGGGATCAACCCCGTCGAACTGGATTACCTTCTTCAGCACGGAGCCCTGAGTATATACAACATACTCGGATTCCTCCTTGCGAATGACGACACGACTGATGCCCTTTATTCCTTTTAAAGGTATCGACTTGATTTTCTCGACTAGTTGCAACAAATCGCGGTAGGATGGCTCTTCCGGGTTGATGGTGATCCTGTTCTCGTTGATGGACGGCTCATACTCGATCTCGTCCATGACCTTGTCCGCAATTTCCTGCATCGCCATGTTTCTCTGGATCAGCTGCTTTTCGTTGATGTCGATGATTATGCTCATGTCGGTCAGGTTGGTGGATACAACCCCCATGTCCGACACGTTGGTTTCTTCCAGGTCCCAGCCCAGCCGCTTCACCGCGTCCCGGTTTCCTGAGATATCTGGGGTCAGGTGGATCGTCATCATGGGCGTGGAAGGCTCTTTGCGCGCATCCACGATCTCGATCAGTCGGGGAAGGCCCAGCGTGACGTCAATTTCGGCCACGCCTGCATAGTGGAATGTACGCATGGTCATCTGCGTGCCGGGCTCGCCAATGCTCTGGGCGGCGATCATGCCTACAGCTTCGCAGTTCTCTACCCGGGCATTCTTATATGCTTCGACGGTCCTCTCGATGATCTGATCGGGTTGCTTGCGGGTGACCTTGGTTCCCTTCAGTCGGGACTTCAGGTCATCTGCCATTTTAAATGGGAGTCCAATCTTCTCGATCTCGGTATTGACGGTATTTTCGGATAAACTGCTCACCTGGAATCACCGCCGTTCAGGACGCTATCGACGATGTTTGGGATGTTGACCCCTTCGCCGTAATCGCTCTTCATTGGATCAACGCCGTCCTCGCCATAGAGGAATTGGACGATAACACCCCGGGTTTCTCGTACTGTGCCATCGTGCTTGACCTCCAGGTCCTGCAGGGCATTCACCAGACGCCGCTGCAGATAACCTGACTGGGATGTCCTGACCGCAGTGTCGACCAAGCCTTCGCGGCCACCCATCGCGTGGAAGAAGAATTCCGTCGGGTTCAGCCCCTTCTTGTATGAGGACTCGACGAAGCCGCGGGCATCTGCGCCCCGGTCGCCGGCACTGAAATGTGGCAGCGTTCTGTCGGTATAGCCTCGCATGATCCGCTCGCCACGGACCGATTGCTGGCCTACACATCCGGCCATCTGGGTAAGGTTCAAAAAGCTGCCCCTTGCGCCCGACCGAGCCATGATGACGGCAGAGTTATCGCCTTGGCTGCCCAGGAACTTGCCTGCGATGCCGCCGGCGCTGTCCCTAGCCCTTGCCAACTCCTGCATGATCCGCATCTCCAGCGTTTCGTCCAGCGTGCGGCCGGGCAACGGCTCAAGTTCTCCATGGTCGTGGGCTTCGATGAGCTTCTTGACCTGCTTCTCGGAGTTCAGGATAATGTCGGTGATCTGCGCGGTCGATTCATTCGGGATGTCAGTATCGCTGAGGCCGTAGGAGAAACCCCGGGAAGTGATTGCCCTGATCGCCAGGCGGGTCACATCGTCCAGGAACCTGGAGGCGGTCTGTACGTCGTATGTCTTGACGACCTGATCTAGGATCTTGCCGCTGAACGCACCCACCGCCTTTTCGTCGATAGTGCCGGTTTTCAGCTGGCCCTCCCTGATGATGACATAGGCATCCCTTTCACAGTCCTCCTCCTTACATTCCTCACAGTTCTCACAGATCTTCGCCTTGTAGGTCATATCCAGGCCGTCGGGCAGGATCTGAGAGAATATCTGTTTGCCAGTGTAGTACTTGACACCGTTCTCAGTCTTCGCGGGCTCTGGGAGTTCATG
>DATHCY010000011.1:0-3670 GCA_035319305.1 Methanocella sp. | reverse complement strand
CCAGATCGTTATCGATGGTTTTGGGCACGCCCACGCAAGCGAAGCCCATCTTGGTCAATTTGTTTGCGACGCCGAGAGTATCCTCCCCTCCAACCGCCACCAGACAATCGATGCCCATCTTCTTTGCATTTTCAATGACCTTTTCAGACCCTCCTTCCACCTTGAACGGGTTCGTCCTGGACGTCTTCAGGATAGTGCCGCCGATGGATAGGATCCCTTTGACATCGTCGGTCGTCAACGGCTTTGTGTCGGCGTTGATCATGCCCTTCCAGCCATACTTGATGCCCGCCACATCCCAGCCATATTCGCCGGCTTTGAACACCACGGCTCTGATGACCGCGTTAAGCCCTGGACAGTCACCGCCGCCCGTCAAAATTCCGATCTTTTTTATCGCTGCCATTTGAATCGTCCTACTTGCTTACTCGTTCACTTGTTCCATACTTACTAACTCCCTATTCACGCCTTTCCAGAACTGCCGAAAAGCTTCATTTTGCCCTTCGCCACCTCTTTCATCGCTTCTTCCGCAGGGCCAAACAGCTTCCTCGGGTCGAACTCGTCCGGGTGCTCCGCGAGCACCTGCCTTACAGCAGCGGTCAAGGTGAGCCGGATATCCGTGTCGATGTTGATCTTGGCCACGCCCAAGTTGATCGCCTTCTTGATCGCATCATTGGGGACGCCTGCAGCACCGGGCAACTTCGCTCCATATTTGGCAGCCTTATCCAGCACCTCCTTCGGCACGCCAGAGGCACCATGCAATACAATGGGAATGCCAACCAGCTTCTCGATTTTGGCGAGCCGTTCGAAATCCAGATTAGCCTCGCCCTTAAACTTAAACGCGCCGTGTGAAGTGCCGATCGCAACTGCTAGCGCGTCAACGCCGGTCTGCTCCACGAACATCTTCGCCTCCTCAGGATTGGTGAAGATCGCGTCCTTCTCCGAGACGGAGACATGGCCTTCCACCCCTGCCAGCTTGCCCAGCTCTGCCTCGACCGATACGCCTACTGCATGGGCGAACTCGACGATCTTCCTCGTCATTGCAATGTTTTCCTGCAGTGGCAGCTTGGAGCCATCGTACATGACCGATGACCACCCATACCTGATGCACTGGACGCAGTCCTTGAAATCGGTCCCGTGGTCTAGGTGTAACACTACGGGCACTTTCGATTTGTCCGCCGTGACCCTCGCGATCTCATAGATGTACTCGATGCCCGCATATTTGATCGCGCTGGGCGATACTGCGAGGATGACGGGCGACCTCTCCTCTTTTGCAGCTCCCCCGATTGCCTTGGCGATCTCCATGTTATTGATGTTGAACGCTCCGACGGCGTACTTGCCGGCCCTGGCCGTGTCCAGCACTTCCTTTAAAGTGGCAAATATCACATAATCATCTCCATCAATTCATCTCCATCAATAGTAGTTCTCGGTTTTCATCTATTTAGAGCATGCGTATGTAACTTAGGCCTTTGTACATAAAAGCCCTAGTGTACCTCGTGTCCGTTCTATCCTGTAAAGCTAAAGGGAATGTTCGGGTTTTGGTTTGATAAATGCCACCCTTACGGGGCGCGGAGGCGGTGAACAACCCCCGGTTAAAAACGACGTCAAATTTATTTAAAATTGTATATTTGGCGTGACATTTTTCTATCTTACAGTACATTGGGGGTTCCTGACGCTTCAAAATAGGCGTAGCATCTGGGGAGTATCCTAGACTATCGCATGGCCTCTAATTACTGCCTATTATCACCTATAAATGCCTTAATGAATACATTTTTTCAAAATTTCGCCATTAGGCGAGCATAGAACTGAATCGGCCCGATAATTCCGCGTCGAGAATCGTAAAATATATAACCAAAACGTAGGTATCTACCACAGGTACATTATAATGAAGGCAGTATTAGGGCTGGAAGACGGGACATATATAGCTGGCGATGGTTTCGGAAAAGAAGGCATAACGTGCGGCGAACTTGTCTTCGCGACACCGATCACCGGCTATGAAGAGGCGTTGACCGATCCGTCCTACAAGGGCCAGATACTGCTTTTCACCTATCCGCTTATCGGCAACTACGGCATCAATCCGGACAATTTCCAGTCATCCGGCATCAGGGCCGAGGGCATGGTGATCCGGGAGCGGTGCGATCATCCTTCTCATAACCTTTCTTCTCGCAGCCTTCACCAGTTCCTGGACGACGAGAAGGTCTCGGGCATCTGCGAGGTCGATACCAGGATGCTAACCATCAAGACCAGAAAGCATGGCACTATGCGGGCGGCGATCATCGTTGGCTCCGATGACGGCGCTGAGGCCTGCCGTCTTGCGCAACAATGGCAGTTCCCAGCAGATATCGTCGACCGAGTGAGCTGTAAGTCGGTCTATGAGATCAAGGGCGACGGCCCCCGAATCGTGCTCATGGACTTCGGCGTGAAGCGGAAGATCATCGATAACCTAGTCCAGCGGGATGTGCACGTTATCGTGGTACCTTCCCACACGTCTAGCAAACGCATTATGGATCACCGGCCGGATGCAATATTATTGTCCAACGGCCCGGGCGATCCGCGGGATGTGAAGAACGGCATCGATGTCACCAGAAAACTTTCGGGTGAGCTGCCGATCTTCGGTATCTGCCTGGGCCACCAGATCGCTTCGCTGGCGCTGGGCGCGGAGATCTTCAAAATGAAGTTCGGTCATAGGGGCGCCAACCAGCCTGTCATCGACCGAAAGACTGGCAAGGTGTATATCACCAGCCAGAACCATGGCTTTGCGGTCGACCCGACCACGGTCGACGGTACAGGCATCAAGGTTACCCAGATTAACGCAAACGATGGCACCATGGAGGCCATGGAGCACGGAGAGTTGGGGATCATGTGCGTCCAGTATCACCCGGAGGCGAATCCCGGGCCACACGATACGAACTGGTTCTTCGATGCTATGCTGGACAGGATAGGCGGTGGTCGCCATGCCTAAGCGGACCGACATCAAAAAAGTGCTGCTCATCGGCTCCGGACCCATCCTTATCGGCCAGGCCGCAGAATTCGACTTCTCAGGCAGCCAGGCCTGCCGCTCATTAAGGGAGGAGGGCATCCAGGTCGTCCTGGTGAACTCCAACCCGGCGACGATCATGACCGACCCGGAAATGGCCGACGCCATTTACGTCGAGCCGATCACCCCTCAGGCCGTCGCCCAGATCGTCGAGAAGGAGCGCCCCGACGGCATTATCGCGGGTCTGGGCGGCCAGACCGGTTTAAATATAACCAGCGAACTGGCAGAGATGGGGGTGCTGGAGAAGTATGGCGTCAGACTGCTCGGCACACCGCTCAAGGCGATCTACGACACCGAGGATCGGGACCGGTTCAAGCATGCCATGGAGGCCATCGGGGAGAAGGTGCCACGGTCGATACCCTGCCACACGGTCGAGGAAGCTATCAGGGCGGTCGAGACCCTCGGCCTGCCGATGATCATCCGCTCGGCCTTCACCTTGGGCGGCACAGGAAGCGGCGTCGCCCGCACTCTCGACGACGTCAGACAGATCGCGGAGATCGGGATCAAGCGCTCCCGAATCCACCAGATCCTGGTCGAGGAGAGCATCCTCGGATGGAAGGAGTTCGAATACGAGGTAATGCGGGACGCCGCCGACGCCTGCATCACCATCTGCAATATGGAAAACATCGATCCTATGGG
>DATHCY010000010.1:0-4609 GCA_035319305.1 Methanocella sp. | reverse complement strand
TCTCTAAGGGGACCATCGTCGAGGTCAGCGAAGGTTACCTAAACGGCTCAGACATGCGACTGGATGTTCGAGGCAGGTACTTGCTTCCTGGCTTCATCGATCTACACAGCGACGCTATAGAGAAGGAGATCGAGCCTAGGGCCAGCGCGATCTTCCCTCTGAATATGGCCATATTCGAAATGGATAAAAAGCTGGCTGCTTGCGGTATCACGACGATGTACCACTCGCTGTCCTACAGCCAGGAGCCCGAGGGCGTCCGAAATAATGGGATCGCCAGCGATGTAGTAAGAGAGGTGAACCGCCTCGCGCCATGCCTGGGGGTAAGGACTCGGATCCACGCCCGGTTCGAGATCACGAGCAGGGACGCGACTCCGTATCTCGAGAGGCTGCTAGACGAGGGCTATATCCAATTCTTCTCTATCATGGACCATGGCTGGCTCGAGAAAAATAACCGGCGGTTCGAGGCATCAGCCCTGCTTCAAAAGGACTATGTACGGGGGCTGGTCGACCGGTGTCATTCGGTCGGCATACCGGTAGCATCCCATGATATTGGCTCGAAGGATGAACTGGATGCTGTGGAGAGGATGGGGATCCGTTATACCGAGTTCCCGCTAAACATGGATGCTGCTGCTATGGCGGTTAGCCGGGGTATGCAGGTCTGTCTGGGCTCTCCGAACGTGGTTCGGGGCGGTTCCTTCATAGGTAATATGAGCGCCAGGGACGCCCTTAAGGCCGGGATCGGCGACATCCTATGTAGCGATTACTCGCCCATGTCGTCCCTCCATGCTGTTTTCACCCTCGAAAGGCTTGGAATGACGCTGAATAGGGCAGCCAACATGACCTCCCTGAGTCCCGCGAGAGCCGCGGGCATTTCTGATATCACCGGATCCCTGGAAGAGGGCAAGAGCGCGGACATGATCATCGTAGATACCGCGGGGGAGGTTCCTCGGGTCGTAAAAACATTCGCAGGAGGAAGAGAGGTGTATTCAACATGGTAGCCATCGGAAGCAAGATCGACGAAGTTAGAGTGGACGGGCGGTTGGAGCAGGTCAGAATGGATCTGAAAGCCTACAAGAAGATCGGGCTGAAGGCTGCGGAGATACCGGTGCATGGCGTGGACGCCATCAAAAACGGCCGGGTAGATAAGCGGCAGACGAACAAGATCGTGGACCTGCTCAGACGATTCGATTTTAAATATAGTGTACACGCGCCTAACCCGCTTAATCTAATGGATCGGGAGAGCCCTAGGTTGCATGCTGATGTGTTTCGTGCCAGCTTGACATTCGCAGAGGAGATCGGCGCGAAAATTCTTGTGTATCACCCGGGACGATTCCTTGTTGAGGAGGAGTTTCCGATCAACATGCCACTACTCTATACCGAGGAGGAGAAACAGCAGTTGCTGGATGAAGAGGCGTTTACAATCGAGCAGCTGGCCCGAGACTTCAAAGGCATCACTATCTGTATGGAGAACGCTCGGCCTTACCTCGTCCACTCGCCCTACTGCTATGCGGAGCAGATCGGCCTGCTCAGGGATCAGGTGCTCCGAATCGGCCGGAGCAACGTAAAGATCACCTTGGACATCGGCCATCTGTATATGGCCTCGAAGTTCTATGGGTTTGACCCGGTGGAGGCCGCTAAAAGCATCGCAGGCCTGATCGCCCACACCCATGTCCACGATAACTTCGGCGGCGCCATATACCACCATCAGAAAACTCAGACGCATCAGCTGCCGTTTGGCAGAGGGGATTCTCACATGCCCGTCGGCTGGGGCAACGCCCCTATCAGGGACATACTCGCCACATACGTGGACGGCTATGGGGGCATGTATATGATGGAACTGCGCAACAGGTACTTCGATCATACGGAGGAGTCCAGGGATAACCTGGAGTGCATCATGACAACGATCTACAGAAAACCCAAAAAGGGAAAAATAGTGGTGAAGGAGGGCGCGGCTTGCTCCAGCACATAGAGTTATATCCGAATGTTCCGCACAATCAGAGGATGCTGGGCGAGCAGCCCTATATCAGTCCTGCGTCTGTCATTATTGACAGCCGAGTCGGCCCTTGGGCCGACATCGGCCCGAGGTGTCATATCGTGGAATCGGTTTTAGGCGATTATACTTATACAGCCGGGGATGTGAGCATTATCTACTCTGATATCGGACGCTTCTGTTCAATCGCCTCCCATGTGCGCGTCAATCCCGGAAATCACCCTATGTGGCGTCCTACTCAGCACCACATGACTTACAGGAGGAAACAATACGGGTTCGGCGAGGATGATGAGGAGTTCTTCCAGTGGCGCCGTGACCATCGGTGCACCATCGGCCACGACGTGTGGATCGGCCATGGCGCCACTATTATGGCCGGGGTCAGCATCGGCACAGGGGCTGTCATCGGCGCAGGAGCGGTGGTGACCAAAGACGTCGAGCCCTATACCATCGTTGGTGGAGTCCCGGCCAAGCTGATTAGAAATCGGTTCCCGGACGATGTGAGAGAAAAGATGCTGAAAATCGAGTGGTGGAATTGGGATCGTAAAATGTTGGAGGATCGGTTCGACGACCTGCTGGATATGGAGGCGTTTTTACAAAAATATGGCGGGTGCTGAAGGGCTGGAGCGGCGAGCCTCGAACGATAATCTCCCGCTAAAATGCCGGCGTGGAGGTGCGGTTTCTCATGTACAATGGAGAAGCAATCGATCTAAGGGTTAGTATACGAGTGGTTTTATGGCGATCATTGGAAATAGCATTGATGAATCCCGCGTGAATGGCAGGGTGGATAAAATGGAAGCCGATCTGAGGCATTTCGAGGAGGTAGGCCTGCGGGCGGCGGAGATTCTACCTCATGGTATAGATGCCATCAGGAATGGTAGGGTGGACGAGAAAACGGCGAAAAGAGCTGCGGACATATGCGGCGGATTCGATCTCCAGTACAGCGTGCATGTCCCGAATCCGGTGAATATCATGCATGGAAAAAATCCCCAAATGCATAAAAAGGTACTGCGGGCCTCCTTGGAGTTCGCTGAGGCCATCGGCGCAGGGATATTCGTCTACCACCCCGGGCGGTATCTCGACGAGGAAGAGTTTTCCCTCGGTCTTGCCGCCGTACCGGAGGACCGACGGGGTCAGCTCCTGCAGGACGAAGCTGACCACCTCCGCGACCTGGCTGACGAGTTCAAGGGGATCAAGATATGCATGGAGAATGCGAGCCCGTACCTTGGGAGCTCCCCGTTCTGCTATGCGGAGCAGATCCCTCCACTTCGAGACCAGGTGCTCCGAGTCAGCCGGAGCAACGTGAAGATTACCCTGGATATCGGCCACCTGTATATGGCCTCGAAGCTCTATAGGTTCGACCCTGTGGAGGCGGTGAAATATATTGCGCCTCTGATCGCCCACACTCACGCCCACGACAATTTCGGGAGACTAAAATACCACTTCCAGAAACAGGATTCTCACCTTATCCCGTTCGGGATGGGAGATGCCCATATGCCTGTTGGCTGGGGCGAAATACCCCTCCAGAATGTGCTCGGCATATACGCCAGCTCGTATAAGGGCATGTACATAATGGAGCTTAAGTCTAGGTACTATGATGACATCGGAGAATCGAAGGACAACCTGTCAGCCATACTCTCGGGCCTGGAGGCCTGCTAATCATACGACGCCGGCTGTCCTCCCCAGCTCAGAAACAGCAGCGTTATATTTACGGTGGGTTTATCTCATCGCTCGAATAGTCGGTCGATGAACCAGTCAGTTTCGAATTTCTTCAAATCCTTGTATTCCTGGCCTATGCCTAAAAACAGGATGGGTTTGCCTGTGATATGAGCGATAGAAATCGCGGCGCCGCCTTTGGCATCCGCATCAGCCTTGGTTAGTATGGTGCCGTCTACGGGCACGGCGTCGTTGAACAGCTTAGCCCGTTCGACGGCGTCGTTGCCGGCGATGGCCTCATCGACGAATATCACTAGATCTGGCTTGATTACTCGGCCGATCTTCTTGAGTTGCTCCATTAGATTGATGTTGGTGTGAAGCCGGCCTGCCGTGTCGGCGAGGACGATGCCTTTCCGGTTATTCTTAGCGTATTGGACGGCGTCGTAGATAACCGCCGCGGGGTCTGCGCCTTGCTGGTGTTTGATCATCTTTATTCCGAGGCGATCGGCGTGCTTTTCCAGTTGTTCGATGGCCCCCGCTCGGAACGTGTCGCCTGCGGCGATGATCACATCGTAGCCCTGCTCTTTCAAGCGCTCGCCCAGCTTAGCGATGGTGGTTGTTTTTCCGGTGCCGTTGACGCCGATGAAAGTGATGACGATTGGTTTCTCCCGGTTTTTTATAAACTGATCAAAGTCTAGCGCGTTGGCGTTTAAGATGCTCGCGATGGAGTCCCTCAGGGCGTCCTCCGCTAGATCTCCTGTCGAGCGTAAAAATTTCTTGTGCTGGCCTGTCAGGTCTTCCTTGACTCGCTTAATGATCGACTCGGCTACTGGAAGCGCTACGTCGCTCTCTAGTAGGGCCATCTCCAGTTCCCAGAGAGGGGCTTCGAGGTCCTTTTCTGATAGGACGACCTCGCCTCTTGTCAGGGCGATGGCTCTGTTTAATATGCCGCCTGGTTTCTCGGGG
>DATHCY010000009.1:0-41587 GCA_035319305.1 Methanocella sp. | reverse complement strand
CTCCTACAGCCTACCTACCTATCCTGAAGGGTCTCCACGGTTTCTACGAGCTTGCTGCCCGCGGCCACTTCATCGACACTGTGGATGACTGCACCCATATCTTCGATAACCTGCTCCAGCTCCTCAAAATCGATGTTGTTGCCTTCAACGGTAATTTTAATGGTTTCCGTCTCCGTGTCTACTTCCTGAATGCTGAGGTTGACGCCGGTGATATGATCAAGCTTACAGATCGCCTTCGCCAGCTCCAGGATGGAGGGCTTATGCGGCTTCAGTACGTCGAGAACAAGTCGTTTAATTCCACTCATAGTTATCGGGTTTCCAGTTAACGTGAAAGGTAATGGATTTTTAGTATATCAGTTTTCCTATCCAGATACTTTACGATCAATCCGAGTGGAGAGCGAGCGAAAGCCCACGATTAAAATCGTGGGATGAAGCGAGTCTCCCATCATCCTAATAATCTATATATCATTGTACGGCATATGGTAGTTGTCTAACCCTTGTCGTATCGGCTGAAAGTGCTATGCGAGCCAGTTAGACTCTGTCATCGAACTTGACCTGGCTGGTTGCTACGGGAATGTCCGTAGCGTAAAATTGAACGTGACGGGGAGACCAACTAGTCGCACTGGGGCGGAATGCATTGGTGAAAGCATAGAAGCCCACGATTAAAATCGTGGGAGCCGTCACGCTGTGAAGTATCGCGGGTTGAGAGGCCAGATCATGATAATTGGCGCCATGGGTAGAGAAAGCCGGCCGGTTTCGCCATGGGGGGTGAGTATACCATAGGACAAGCGCCGGTCCAGATATAGTGCCCAATTTGCCTGGCCAGGGCGGTATAGTGGACTATCATGCCCTGAAGGAGGCTATAGCTTCCTGTTTCATAGAAAGGCACTTGCCATCCTATGGATGGTATAGGTGATCTCCTTCAGGTTGAGGCCGGTTCCCAGTCCCCTTTACAACTGCCAGCACTCGCAGCCTTATGAAAGATGCTTCCGCGCGTCGTTGTGGCTGATGGACATAGCGGTTAAAGTCTAAATACCTGATGAGCCGACATAAGAGAAAAGCATATAGGCATATCGTTATTATATCATAAATTGACAGGCGATCATATGAAAAAAATGCTGCTGGCAGCAATACTCGTTATCTTATTGATTATGACAATGATCATGGCGGCGGTACCGGCTGTTGCACAGAATTATAATAGCATCAACATGGAATCGTCCAGTTCTTATCTCAGGGTTGGTATGAACGATACCGTCACGCTGACTGTACAGATGTACAACGATAATAGTCCTGCGCCGGTCGAAGGCGTGCCCATTGTGCTGAATTTTCTGAGCGCTAAGGATTATATGGTCTTTGATGATCAGACGATCGTCACCGACAAGAATGGTAGCGGATCCACTACTATCCACATAAATCCGGATAACACTCCTGAGCGTTACAAGATGCCTATGGTAGTGCAGATCGAGGCAGCAACACAGGATGGTTATCACCGCTGCAGTATCAACGTCTACATTACGGGGACCGGTTCTATTTCTGGATATGTGATCGATGGGGATATGAGCACGATTACTGACGCGAATATCACGGTCAAAGGCCCCGACGGCAAGCCGGCTAAGTATACTACGACCCCGATCACCTCTGGCAACGGCTCTGAGAACGGTATGGGGGCATATCGTATCGATGGCCTGCCGCTAAACGTAGGAAAATATGAGATTACGGCGTCGAAGAAAGGTTACAACGGGACAATCAGAGTGGAACCTAGCACCGATGGCGGCCGTTACGACATTACGATCAACGGGTACCAGGATAATGTAGATTCCCCGAAGGTCACTCCAGGATCGCAGGGCTATTTGACAACATCGCCAACACTATCACCGACACTGGTGACGTCGAATTCCGATACAGAGCCAGCCCGGCCTACTTCGATGACCACGACCATCATCGTGGCGATTGCACTGATTGCCTTGGTATACCTCGGGTTGAAAGCGTACCGTCGTATGTTCTGAGTTTCTGATTTTCCCGTGGTACCCACGGTAGACTCTGTAAAATGGCAGCTAGTCAGGTTAGCTCTCCGTCTTTCATGATGTACTCGCTGGTTTCGAGGACTTTGATCGATGGTTTTTTAAACAGAAAGTCTCGGTGTTGAACGCTGTGGTTTTTTCCGCCGGGCATGTCAGCGTTGTGTCCGAAGGCGATGTGAACGGTTCCGTAGGCCTTTTCGTCTTCCAGCAGCAGTCCGGTCAGCCGTGCTTTCGGATTGAGCCCGATGCCGAACTCACCACAGAGCGAGGCCTCATCATCAACCCCGATCAGCTCATCGACCCGCTTTACCAGCTCCCCATCCTCCGATGAGAGCGCTATGGCGTGCCCATCTTCGACACATATGACGAGCGGCGATTTCACTTGGCCAAGATCGCCGATGCTGCCGTCGCATACGATGGTCCCATTCATGCTGTGCTCGACCGGAGCGCACCATACTTCCCCTGCTGGGAGATTTCCCATATGTCCGGGCATGATCTTGATGTCGTCGTCGAAAGCCCGGTCGAGAACGCTGAAAACGATATCGGTTCCCCCCGGAGCGGTCACTCTCAGGGTGGTGACGCCCCTGAACCGTAGCTTTAGGCGTTCCGCTTTCTGTTTGATCTCCCGGAAGTCGGCGGTCATGGGGTGATCGATCATACCCATGTTAATATCTGGAGAGTGGCCGACCCTCGCCCCATGTCGGGACTCCTCATGGTGCAGGTTGATCCTGAATGGAGTTTCCTCGCCTATACCTCTGAGCTGATTGAAGAAAAGCGTCGGTTTCAGGCGCTCGATTAACGTACGCAGATCCTGCGGGGTCGATTTTAGCGGGCGCCATTCCTCGCTGACCAAGTAGGTGTGCACGACGACTCCGCCGATCTCGAGCGCCTTCCTGGTCACTTCGCTGACCGGCTTCGAGTACTCGTCGTGGATAATCAGGGCCACCTCGCCTTTTTGGATGTCCATGATTTCGACCAGGGAATTATACAACTTATGAGTGATGTCCACGTTAGAACCTCAGGGTTTTCTCCAGCTCTCTGACCAGTGGTTGCTCGTCGATCCCGTAGTATCCGATCGTGCGGGCGATGTTCACCCCGTCATACTTCTGCCCGGTGCTCCACAGGTTGCGCAAACAGACTCCCGCCGTCGCCTCGTCCCACCAGTTCGGGCCGAATTTGTCCGTCAGAACATTCCTGATCTGTACCTCCAGCATCCATGCCCGCAGGTAGCAGGCTGAGTAGAACTCGAGGTCTAGGTCGTACAGGTATCTCTTTTCCGGGTGCTGGAACTTCAATGCATCGCTGAGCAGCTGGACATATAATTGCTCAGGCGATTCCGCCCCACTATGCAGCTCGATCTCGTATAAAAACTTGGCCGCATACCGTCTCAGCATGTACAGCGTCTGGAATGCCATAAACCGGGTCGTGCTGGTCAGGTCTTCCTCGGTCATCTCGAACTGCTGCTCCAGCCAGTGCTTATTGCCTGTCAGGTGCTCGAAGAGCATCGCATAAGCTTCCGTGACAGAGTTGTCGCCCATGTATTTGAACTCCATTGCCATGTCGTGGGCGACGTTGCCAAAGTGCTGGGCGTGGCCCATCTCGTGCAGAAGCGACCGGTAGTCTTCCATGCCGCCCTTCGGCATAATGCACAGGATGATGTTATCGGGAACTTTGATCGGGCAGCAGAATGCCCGCGGTGATTTTTTCTCCCGAGCATCTGTGTCCATATGGATACTGGAGCCTTCGGTCACTTGCAGCCCCATGCCCGACAGGGTTTGGTTCATCACTTTGAGCATCCGATCCCCGGAGAAGTGCTGATCGAACATCCTCACCCGGAACAGGTAGCCGATGTCGCATGCCCGGACCTCGGATAGGTTCAGTCCGAGGAGATCTTTACAGATGTTTTTGAAGTACTTGGTGTAGACGCGATCTGTGCGGTGCAGGATATTCTGCATTTGAAATTTTAGCCCATGAAGGTCGATGCCGCTCATGTCCATGCACATGGACACATAGTTATCGTACCCGAAGTCGTTGGCGATCTTATAGGATCTGGCCAAGCGCTCTTTAAGCGGCGGGTTCAGCTGGTCATAAACGGCCTCCCGGGCGGCATCGATCGCCTCCCTTCTTCCATGGTCGGGCTCATTAGCCTGGGCGACTGAAGCATAGCGGAAGGGCATCGTCTTACCATCTACTTCGATCTCTGCCTTCGCCTCGAGCGAGCTGATCCGGTCGCTCAGGTCCGTGTTCCTTCTACTGATATATGCTGATAGGAGGAATGCGTATAGATATCTCATGCGCAACTGTTCTGTGCCGCGGGCCGCAGCCCGTCCCGACCTGACCTGGTAGAGTAGCTCGCTGTCGTCGAAAATACCCGCATATCTATCGTATATGCCCGCCGTGTCAGCATCGTCTTTTAGACCCGCACGGCTCTCGTATTCTTCCTGCATCAGCGCTTCGTTGAAATGCTCCAGGTCCGTCCTGATCGCGTTCATATCCGTCATCTGGTGCCGCCCTCGATGAATTTAGCCATGCCCAGTGGGCTACGTGACTCAGAAATCTATGATACATACGTACGTACACGCATAAGGCTTTCGTTGAGATCAATGTTTCACCGATATAGAAGGAGATGACGAGGGCGCAGGACCCATACATATAATTGACAGTCCCAGAACAGACAGCCCTCATCCACTCACGCTATGCATCATCCTTGCCATGGGGGTTTGTAGTAAGGATAGATGTGCAAGCTCAGGTACCATATGGCTGTATTTATACCGATCTGAATGATCTGATAGCAATCGCACATTATTGCTTTATAAACAAGGGACAAATGTGAATACTGCCGAAGATTCAGCGGCACGTGGATCAGTCGAAGGCAAGTCCCCATTCAAAAGGTATATCAGAAACGCGGGCACTATCTTGACTGAATGAGCGATGTTATCGTGATCGGCGGTGGCATCACCGGCGCTGGCATAGCACGGGACTTGGTGTTGCGTGGGCTATCGGTGACGCTGCTAGAGCGGGACATGCCGGCCGTTGGTGCGACCGGTCGGTGTCACGGGCTGCTTCATTCGGGCGCTAGGTATGCAGTTAAGGACCCGAAATCTGCGGCCGAGTGTTCCTCTGAAAATCGGATATTGAAGCACATCGCCTCTCACTGCATCGAGGAAACCGATGGGGTGTTTCTGGCCATCACAGAGGAAGACGCGAACTATGGCGATCGGTTGCTGGTCTCCTGCAGGAGTGCAGGGGTGCCGGTGACCGAGGCATCAGCGGACGAATCACCAAACCCATACGCGATCAGATGTATCCGCACGAGCGACGCGGCGGTCGACCCGTTTTTGCTGACGCTGTCGAACCTGTATGATGCGTACCGAAAAGGGGGGAATATACTGATTGGACACGGGGTTAAGTCGATCTGTGATGGCTACGTCATCACCTGTGAGGGCCGGACCATCAAGGGGGACGTCATCGTCAATGCCACCGGTTTCGAGTGCCCGACGTTGCTGCATCGTTCCGGACGGAATGCCCCTCCGGTGCAGCCCGATCATGGCACCCTGCTGGTCACCGAGCGCAGGGTATGCGACTTGGTCGTTAACCGCATGCGCATGCCCAGCGATGGCGACATCGTCGTGCCCGGACATACCACCTCCCTCATCGGAACTACGTCGGAAAGGTCCGACAGCACGATACCGACGAGGGACGAATACCGCAGACTGATTTGCGAGGCGGTCTCGCTGCTGCCGTCGCTGAAAGGCGTTCGGATCATCCGTGCGTTTGCAGGGGTGCGGCCGCTGATAGGGAGCGGCGACGGAAGAAGCCTCCCCAGGGATTACAGGATCTTTGAGGAAAAGGGGCTGATCACGGTTGCTGGCGGTAAGTTGACCACCTATCGTCAGGTGGCCGAAGGGGCGTCGGATGCAGTCATGCGCCTTCTGGGCGAAAGGGGAAGCTGCCGGACGAAGAACGAAATGCTGCCGGACATTAGGAGGGGTGAGCGGGGCGACATTGAGTGTCGGTGTGAGAGCAGCGGGCGGCGGATCATCGACATGGAATTCATGAAAGGGGTGGATATGGGACGGTATAATCGCCTCGGCTTTGGAGCATGCCAGGGCATGCGCTGTGCGAAGTTCACTACCTTGCCGGAGGCGTTTTTGCAGGAGAGGTGGAAGGGGATCAAGCCTGTGGTAGACGAAGGGCAGATGCAGCAGGCGTATGTCGCCTGGGCGGCGATTAGGACGCGCATGGGAAATCACAGATGATTCAGTGAATTATAAATTCGAAGCTGGTCATATAGTTATGAAATGAAAAGGCTCAAGTTGATCGCTATAGCGATCATTTTATTTGTCGTCATCACTATTATGGCATTGTCGTTTATATCATGGCTAGGACAGAGATCGTCATATTCGCCGGCGGTTGTAACTGATGGCTCGCCCGGCTCTCCGGCGGTAGATATCGTGGAGAAGAAAGATGGCGGGACGAACAGCCACTTCGTTGTAGAGGTCGCACGAACCCAGGAAGAGCATGCTAGAGGCCTGATGAACCGCACGTCGCTTCCGCAGGAAAACGGCATGCTATTCGTATTTGAGTGCAGCAATATGCGCTACTTCTGGATGGAGAACACACTCATACCGCTGGATATGATCTTCATATCCGGGGACGGCCAGATCCTGAGTATACGCGAGAATACCACGCCAATGAGTACCGATATCATCTCATCCGGCAGTCCCTGTATGTATGTGCTCGAGGTCAACGGTGGCATATGCCAGAAAGACGGGATCAGCGTCGGTGACAGGGTAAAGATTTCCTTATAAGAGAACGGTCAGATATCTTCGTATATATTCCGCTCGTCAGCGACATCGTTCTTGTAGATGTACACGCAGTATTCGTCCGCCATATAATCGCATCGGAGCGCTACCCGCCTGGAGAGGGTGCGACAGAACCGCAGCATTTCCTCGGGCGGCGGGCGCCAGTACTCGTCGCTATCAATGCCTGTCGGAAGTAGGAAATTCACAGCTATCCCGAGCCTGCAGGCCCCGAACATCTTGCGCATCATATTTCGGGTAAACGTTTTATTATCGCTGATCCTGATCGTGAAGACCCCTGCTGCGAACGCCCAGTCGTATTCTCCCGGGATTGGATCGTTTTCGAAGTCGGCCACAAAAAATTTCGCGTCGGGATATGTACGTCGGGCGATCTCTATAAATTCCGAAGAGATGTCCACGCCGGTATAGTCAATGCGAATGCCCCGCCCGGAAATGAAGCCGTATAGGTCACCAAAGCCGCACCCGACATCGAGCACGCTGCAACCCTTAAGATCGCTGATCCTGGCCAGCGCGTCAAATCGGGCCTTCCGGCCGCCGGGAATCCAGCCGAGGCTGCGAGTATCATGACCATATATTTTCAGTCTGCCGCCGTAATAGCCTGATAAAATGTCTCTGTCCGACTGTTTCAAGATGATCAATGGTAAAATGGAGAGCGGGCTAATTAAGTTCTCGCCACTATATCTTTTTCCTGCACAGGTACCATGTGCTGCACTCGTACCCTTCCTTCAGCCGATCCTCTGCACCCTGCTGGGTTGATGGGATCGGGATCAATACTGGATCGCCAGGCTTCCAGTTTGCTGGCGTGTCCAATCGGTACTTATGGACGACCTGCAGGGCGTCGACAAGCCTGATTAGCTCATCGATGTTCCGACCGACGCCCAGAGGGTAAAAGGTGATCATAGCGACCACCATCTCCGGGTTAATGATAAACACGGATCGTACCGGAAAAATGTGGTGGGCGAGTGGATGGATCATCCCGTACATGCGAGCGATCCCCGTATCGGCGTCGGCGATGATCGGAAAAGGTATGCGGACTTTCAGGTTCGCCTCTATGTCCCGCGCCCAGCTGATGTGAGAGGGGAGGCTGTCCACGCTCAGGCCTATCAGTTCCACACCACGCTTCTTGAACTCATTGTACTTCTCCGCAAACGCTACGAACTCGGTTGTACACACAGGGGTGAAATCCGATGGGTGCGAAAACAGCAGGACCCATTTGCCCCTGTAGTTGGATAGCTTGATATGGCCATAAGTGGTCGAAGCCTCGAAATCCGGTGCCACCATGCCGATGGTAATGTGTCCGGCCTGTCCGCCGCCAGTAAGCTGCTCGCCGCTAATCATAGTGATCAATTAAAATTATAGCTTATATATAATAAATGCTCCGGGGTCATTTATAGTCGTTCTTGAAGGGTTTTGTACCTATTAGGGGAGTTGTTCTGATGAGACGCGTAGCGATTGCGTCAGAGCCCCGGGAAAGACGACGATCGCTGCGATGTGCCAGAACACAGATCACTAAACTAAAAACGGATAGACAGGATCCTTTTATAGCATCTGTGTTCTGGCACATCGCAGCGATCGTCTGATGTATCGCTCCCTCTGAGCAATCGTCCAGGCATAACAGCGATAGTATTTGTCTGACAGCATAGGTACAAGGTGCCCGGCCAATAACCACTACGAAGCCATGCCAGCCTAAAATCCCCATTCAAAAATGACTACATTGTTGGATTGCTCAGATCTGTGATGGTTATACTTGTATGGGTGGTCGTATGGTCTGCCTATTGGGGTTTCCGTGGGGGGTAGCAATAAACCACGAAACACTTTTTTAGATGGACGCTAATTGCTCGAATGTCTCCAAGCTCACGGTTAAGCTACGAGAATAACTGTAAAACAAGTATCTTTATTACTTTCAGCCCTCTCTCAAAAAGATTATTTAAGTTCCTTACCTTCTGTATTCGATGATCCACTTCGCATTCGATAAAGGCACGTTGGTTGTTCGGGGAAACGTCCGGGTCCCTGGATCGTCATGGGATTCCCGTTCCAGGGCATACCGGGCGCTGGGCCTGTATTACAAGGACATCAAAGCCTTTCTTGAAGCTTCTGGGTTCGAGTTTAAGGACGATGTTCTCGATCTGGTTCCATCCCCACCTATGGCCATGAAAACCGTGCTCAGGGACTACCAGGAGAAAGCCGTAGCAGCCTGGCAGCGCGCCGATCGATGGGGCGTGGTCGTGCTTCCGACCGGTGCGGGAAAGACGCTGGTGGCGCTGAAGGCGATCGCCCTAGTCCACCCGGCCATCGTGATCGTTCCCACCCTGGACCTGTTGGAGCAATGGAAGGAACGGGTTGTAGCGGAGTTCGGCATCGAGGCCGGCGTATATAGTGGGGACCGACACACGCTGGGGCCGGTGACTATCGCCACCTACGACACGGCATATATCAGGGCTGCGGAGCTTGGCAACCGATTCCTGCTTGCCATCTTTGACGAGGTACATCACCTACCTTCGCCCGCTTACTCGTCGATCGCGGAGATGTTCGCCTGCCCGAATAGACTGGGGCTGACCGCGACCTGCGAGCGGGAGGATGGAAAAGAGAAGGACCTGCCCCGACTGGTCGGCGGTAAAATATTCGAGATGAACGTAGACAGCATGGAGGGAGTGCACCTAGCGACATACGATCTGAAGCGTATTAAGGTGAAAATGCTGCCCGAGGAGGAAGCGCGGTACAGACAGGATTACGAGACCTACCGCAAATACCTGGCGGACAACCACATCATCCTGCGGACGCCCCATGACTTCGAGCGGCTGGTCATGCGCAGCGGTCGAGACCGGGGGGCCAGAGAGGCCATTTTAGCGCGTCACAGGGCCCGGACAACGGCGCTCAGTTCGAGGGCCAAGCTGATCGAGCTGGCGAACATCCTGCGACAACATAGTGGACCGGACGATCGCACCATCATTTTTACCGAACATAATGAACTGGTCTACGCGATCTCGAAGGAGTTCCTGCTGCCATTCATCACCTACACAACGGCAAAGGACGAGCGGGCAGAGAACTTGGCGAAGTTCAGGTCCGGCGCATATAGTACGATCGTAACGTCGAAAGTGCTGGATGAAGGTGTGGATGTCCCGGACGCCAACATTGGCATCATCCTGAGCGGAAGCGGCAGTCGCAGGGAGTTTGTACAGCGGCTGGGCCGCATACTGAGAAAGAAAGGCGATAAGAAAGCGATACTTTACGAAATTGTGGCGGATGGTACGATGGAAGAAGGCTCGTCCAGAAAGCGTAGGGAGGCGATCTAATGCTTTCCGGGGAATTGCTAGTGGCCCGGGTCAGGGGAGAGATGATCTCCCCAGTATTTATGAATGTGGACGAAGAGCGTCTGGAACTTGTTCGGGACATCATCACAGTCTTCAAGGATCATACTGGTAAAAAGCTGGGTGAGATGAACGGCATACTGGAGGAGCTGGAGGATCAGGGCTTCGATTACAAGCTTATTAGAGGGCTGGTTTCGCTGCTAGATAGGCGCTGTACATTTCAAGTTGATGCGAAGGTCGAGCCGGCGATCGCACGGCGTGCGGCCTTCGAGGCCTCGGCGAAAGTCTACCCGGTGACGGATTACGATAAGAGACATTCTCTGCTGGAGGGTGTGGCATCATCGCTTGAGATCAGCCTTATGGAGCTGGAGCAGGCACTTTATGCTGATCTGGAAGACGAGTTGCTGATCGAGAGCTTCAGGCCGCCGGCCCCCGAGGAACTGATACAGCAGTATAACCTCGGGCTCGCCCAGACGATGCTCTTCAAAGCCACTCAGCTACGGTTCCGCAGCGCCTCAGGGCATAAAGAAGCCCTGCGCAAAGCCAAGTGGCTCGGGCTCATGTACGACGCGGCGTACAATGAAGGCAGACTGGACGTGACAGTGGACGGGCCCGCATCGACGCTGAAGATGTCCGAGCGCTACGGCACGGCCATGGCCAAACTGCTTCCGGCCATCCTATACATGCCCGGCTGGTCAATCGAGGCGACCATCCTGCGCAAGGACTTCTCTGGCAATCCAAAGCTATACGTCTTCGCTATGAATGAAGATAAACACGGCAGCCTGTTTGGCAATACAGCCTCCGAGCCCTCGATCGAGTTCGATAGCGCCCCTGAAAAGACATTTTATAACTCCTTCTCAAACGCGGGCACCGGATGGTCGATCAGCAGGGAGCCCGAGCCGCTGATCGCCGGTAGAAGCATATTCATTCCTGACTTTCTGCTTGAGAAGAATAGCATGAAAGTCTACGTCGAAATCGCCGGCTTCTGGACGAGCGAATACCTGAAACGCAAAGTTGCCAAGCTCAAAGAGATCAAGGATCGACATCTGATCGTCTTGGCCAGTGATCAGCTGGCCTGCGAGGCATTTCGAGAGATCCCCGATGTCCTTTTTTTCGGTCGTAAAATGCCGCTAAGACAGGTTCTGAACAGGCTCAAAACTCTGGAGAGTTCTGAGGCGCTGGCGGGAGCCGATCGGTTAAAGGAAACCGGACTCGAGCTGAAAGAAGATATTATCAGAATATCGGATCTCGCCAGTGATGTCGGCGAGAGCATAGATGCCATCAAGGCTTTCCTGGAAATAAACCCTCCTGTTGGGTACCTGGTCACAAACGAAGAACTCATCAGCGAGGTGATCATCGGCGGACTTCGCAGAACCTTGCCCAGTAGAATGCCTTACACTGAAGCCGTGAAGTCGATCGGGCAGGAGGGAATCACGTCTGTTGACGCCATCATCCAGGCGCTCGGTTACACGGTCAAATGGAGCGGATTGGACCCGGACGGCGCCATCATATACAGGGCAAAGTAGAGAAGGTAGGTAGAGCACACTAACGAAAAAGAGCAGAATATAATGCATAGGCCATCATCGCCGGTCTGTTTGATGGCGCTGAAGCATTAAAAAGGCAGCGCATTTCAGCTACGTCAGCTTTTCCCGCACCAAGTCGTAGAACTTATCCCCGAACCTGACGAACAGCGCCGGAACTTCGCACCGGGTGAAGGTAAGCACATCCCTGGTGGAGACGTTGGTGGCATACTGGCCATCGACCACGACCATGGACTCCTTATCCTCCCGCAGCAGCTCCAGCTTGATCATGCTCTTGGCAGGGACTACCCAGGGGCGTGCAGATAATTTATAGGGTGCCAGCGGTACGATAATGATGCCGTTGACTCGTGGATCGACGATGGGACCTCCGGCGCTCATGGCATAGGCCGTCGACCCAGTGGGCGTGGCGAAGACGATGCCATCCGCCCGGAACTCCTCCATAAATTTACCGTCCACATAAACCCGGAACTGGGAGATTTTGGCCGGCCTGGAAGTAATGACGACCGCTTCGTTCATAGCGCAGGGCAGATCATACTCGTTGAGCTTTACCGCCATACGGGAACGCTCAACCACCTCGAAATTCTGGACGATATCATCGATCATGTATATGGCGCTCTCCGGATCAGTGACTGTCAGAAAACCCACGTCGCCCATATTGATGCCTAGGATGGGCGTGGGCTTAGGCAATAATTGTAAAGACCGGAGGATCGTCCCATCCCCGCCAAAGATCAGGACGAGGTCGGCATACATCTCATCGATCTCGGTCGCCTCGGTGCTATTGCAGATCCCAGCAGTAACGGGATCCAGGTACAGCCTGACTTTATAGGACAGGTGCTTGACAAACGCTGGGATGAGATGCTTCGGGTCTTTGACATCCAGCCTCGAGATGATACCCACAGATTCTGCCTGCATGGACGATTCCTGTTGTTTGTGTATTAAGGGCTTTTTGAATATAAGCTATTTGGGACAGGGAAGCGGTCAATTACCAACGACTTTAGTCGTTGGCTTGTGAGAAGGTTGCTCATATGCGAGCCTTATTCTCTGTGGCCCATTGACGAGGCCGCTACCTGCTATCCCTTAAGGGAATCGCTGGCTACTTTTCTTATTATGTCCAGGCTGCCGTTCACATGGCATTGAGCAAATACGCCAGTACTGCTTTTGTAACGGTCCTCTTTTTACCCTACAGTACCATATGGTTGAGCATTTCATCGAGTGCTAATGCACCCGTCCTCGAAGTGTATGCTTCGTCCTTTTCATGGTACTGGATGCTGTAACGTTCGCACTTGGCCTTGAGCTTCCTCTTGAACAAGAAGTATGGCACGCTACGAAGTTCTGATTATTAAGCTTGACGACGCCGATTTCCTGTTTCATTTCGGCCAGTTCGCCTCGGTCACGCCTGTCACGATGTTGCCTGTCTTCTTTTCCAGACAGGTCTTGGCGATGTAGTTCACGGACGGTTCAGGAATTCGTCAATCCGATTGTAGCGCCGGATGGTCAACCTCGATTGCTGATTAGTAATGCCTTTTATCTTTTGCTTGTCCTTTATCGACTGGAGTATAGCGTTTTCTTTGTTGTAATAGCGGTTGATTGATTTGATATGCTTACCAACGATAATTTCGGCGGCCACATCTACGGTATTTACAATAGTTGCAAAATTATCCAGTCTAAGTCGATTGAGAGATACTGATTAATCCAAATCAGCTTTCTCATCTGGCATTTCGTATACATATTCTATCTTGTAAGTCTTACCACCGTATACCGGGATTACTCTGACCTCAAGTATCGTCTCTGGACTGCCGTATAGAAATTGATCTGTGATCAAATACCATATTTAATAATCGGATGGCAAATTATACGTATGATTAGTACATTTAGGATTGTAGACCATGCGTAAATCATTGCCCCTCCTAATGATCCTTTGTTACGGGTTCATGGATCTGGCATCCACGATCATCGTCTACCACCAACTCGGCACTTTTGAGTACGAGCGTAGCTATATGCTATCCTGGCTCTTCGCAACAGGTGGCATTCCGGCGGTCATCACCCTTAAAATGATGCTCACGACGATAGCAGCATTACTCCTCTACTATCTGGCGAAGCTTCTGACTAAGTTCGATATGATGTGTGAACTGCTGTGCGTTGGCGCGTCCATCGTTGGTGTGTTGGCCTCGATCTCTAATATGAACGGCGCCCTGACCTTATCCACGCTGTATATATGTGGAATCGGCATGGATGTTATTGGATACATAATCTTTATGGTTTTCTTTCTGGCGGGGCTCATTAGCGTAATCTACAATTATTCTAATATCAGGTTAGAATTATAACATCGGGCAATATCAGGTTAGAATTATAACATCGGGCCGTGGGCCGGTGGAAACCAGGTTTTAGCGCCGGGAGGAGTTGGCCTCTTGGCTCTCTTCACCTCTTTCGTTAACCACATATTTTACATTACAATCACTATCTTTTCAAGGTAGACTTATCTTCTCAAGTACTACGCCTTTTCGTACACACATATCATGGGTGGAGACGACAAACGTAGCCAGCGATTCCATTCTTTGATGGATAGCAGGTAGCAGCCGTGTCAACCGACCCGTAAAAATAGGCCATTGCAAACTTCTTACAAGCCACAACCATATATGGTGTGGTAGTTGACAGATATAACCATATCTGGACAGACCATATCTGGACAGTTGACCCATACCTATACGTAGGTCATGGTATTATTAATTGGTCGGCAAAGAAAGCAACAGCCTTGGCTGAGAGTTATTGACAGTGCCGGGTTTTTTGACGACAGTTATTTATACGGGATTATGACTATTATAGGCTATACCGGCTTTGATATTATATAGTTTATATAATCCCCGTGTCAAGGCCTTTTAATTAAGTCTCATTCGAGATTTCACATATACAGAGAGCAGGAGAGAATTATCATGAAGCAGCAGTCTGAAGTCAAATCGTTAAAGGAAGGAAAATTTGTGATCATCGATGACGAACCCTGTCAGATCGTGGCTGTACAGCACTCGAAGCCCGGCAAGCACGGTGCTGCAAAAGCTCGAGTGGACGCCATAGGCCTGTTTGATGGCTCCAAACGCTCGATCGTGCAGCCGGTCGATGCCAAAATATACGTGCCTATCGTCGAGAGGAAGACTGCTCAGGTGATTTCCATCGCTGGCGATGTTGCCCAGCTCATGGACACTTCGGACTATTCGACCTTCGAACTGGCGATCCCGGACGATCTGAAGGGCAAGATCAACCAGGGCGAAGAGGTGCCGTACATGGCCTCCATGGGTAAGCTTAAATTTGCCCTCCGGCAGTAAATATTTATGAACTACAACTTTTTTGCGGATGCAAAAGAGACCTTTAACGCTGCCGCCTTTGTCATATATGGGGTGCCCTTCGATAACACGTCTTCCTTCAGGGTGGGTTCCCGATGGGCGCCGGATGTGATGCGCAAGGTTTCGTATAACTTCGAGTCCTACATCTCCGACTTTGACGTCGATCTGGCCGATGTCCCGGTTCATGACATGGGTAATTGTGATACGTGCGTGGATGTAGATGGAACGCTTGAGGAGGTCTATCAGGCTTCAAAGCAGATCGTCGATGCTGGCAAGATTCCGATTATGATGGGTGGGGAGCACTCGCTGAGCTACCCATGCGTCAAATCGCTGGCGGAGAAGAAGGGGAAGATCGGAATGGTCGTCATGGATGCCCACTGCGACTTGAGGACCGAGTACAGGGGCGTCAAAAACAACCACGCCTGCGTATCCCGCCATGTTATCGACGATGGTCTGGTTGACGACGGATATGTAACTATAGGCATCCGTAGCGGCCCCAGGGAAGAATGGGAGTATATCAGAGAAAACAAGGATATCAGGGCCTATACATCTGAACACGTGTTCGAGAAGGGAATCATCGCCGTGCTCGGTGACGCGGACCGGTACCTCAAGGACTGTAATACGATCTACCTGTCGCTGGACATGGATGCTATCGACCCTTCATATGCCCCTGGCCTAGGCACGCCTGAGCCGTTTGGTATGACGCCAAGGGAAGTGCGCGCAGTGATCCGGCACTTCGCTCCACGGGTTGCCGCTTTTGACCTGATTGAAATTACGCCGGAGTACGATGCTGGGGAAGTCACTTCGGTGATCGGTGCCAAGCTGATCAGGGATTTCATCGCTGCCAAGTGGAAATCCATGGGGCATTAAGCAGATGATGAATCGAATGCTCTGTGTTTAACTGATTGATCAGATGGGTTTTCTGGCTGCTCAGATCCATAAATACTGAGTTGTATCTATGCAAGGGAATAGCTCGACAGCCCTCGATCTTTTAAACCACCAAGTTTTCAACCACGCCCGTCCACAGGATAAAGTAGTGTGATAGGGGGATAAATCCTGAACATTTTTGACATTATCGGGCCGATCATGACAGGACCGTCCAGTTCACATACCGCCGGCGCCGTACGGCTGGGACGGCTGGCTGCGGCGATCCTGGGAGCGGAGGTGTCCGAGGCCAGCATGGAGATGCATGGCTCGTTTGCCAGCACGGGCCAGGGCCACGGTACTAGGCAGGCGCTGGTCGCAGGGTTGATGGGTTGGAAGGATGATGATCGCCGTATTCCCGAGTCGTTTGCATATGCGTCTCAGGCAGGACTTGCTTTCGAGTTTATCATGACTGATCTGGGCGAGTCCGCCCACCCTAATTCAGTCAGGTTTAGGCTTGTCGGAAAGAACGGCGAAACGCTAACAACGACCGGGTGTTCTATCGGCGGGGGTCGCGTCCGTATTGTTGAAGTAAACGGGATATCGGTCGATATCGCGGGGGAACTGCCCACGCTGCTCACATTCCACTACGATCGCGCCGGTGTTGTCGCCGGCATTACCCGGGTGCTGGCAGAGCACGGGATCAATGTGGCGACTATGAGCGTTTATCGAAAGAGAAAGGGCGAGATTGCCGTGATGGTTGTCGGGACCGATCAACCTGCTGAAGAAGCGGAGCTCCAGACGATCGAGCAATTTGACCATGTGATCGCCGTGCGTAATCTCAGCTCGTAGCAGAGAAGGTATAGGTGACCGAGATATGGATAACAAGCTTTCGCTGCAAAAATGGATCGATGAGGCTTCGGCCGATGGTGGTATCAGCCTTGGCGAATACTGTCTGCGACAGCAGGCAGGGGAACTGGGAATGTCTGAAGAGGGCGTGCTTGATCGGATGGAGGCTGCGCTGGGCGTGATGGAAGCCGCCGTCAATGATGGGCTCAAAGGAAGACTGTCCAGCAGCGGCCTCGTCGGCGACAACGGGGCCAAAATGAGGCGTGCCATTCAAAGCGGAGGAAGCAAGCTTCTGGGCACAATCCCAGTCACGGCTGTCATGATGTCGTTGGCCGCCGCCGAATCCAACGCATGTATGGGTCGCATTGTTGCGGCGCCGACCGCAGGGTCCAGCGGCGTTTTGCCGGGAGTCCTCTTCGCTATAGCAGCAGATCGTGGATTCGGGCGCAGGCAGCTTGCTATGGGTCTGGTTACTGCTGGAGCCGTCGGCATGGTCATCGCATCCCGGGCGACGCTTTCGGGCGCTGAGGGCGGCTGTCAGGCCGAGTGTGGCGCTGCAGCGGCCATGGCGGCTGGAGCAGTCGTAGATCTTTACGGGGGCAGCCCATGTCAGGTCGGCGATGCGGTCGCCATTGCGCTTAAAAACATGCTTGGTCTGGTCTGCGATCCGGTGGCCGGTCTGGTCGAAGTCCCATGCGTAAAAAGGAATGCAGGAGCCGCAGTCCAGGGACTGGCAGCTGCGGAAATGGCTTTGTGCGGGATATCCAGCGCTATACCCGTGGATGAAGTGATCGATGCGATGGCATCGGTTGGAAGGTGCATGCCGCATGGGCTGAGGGAGACTTCAGAGGGAGGCCTGGCGATGACCGGGACGGGACGATCTATCGCCCGGGGCCTTTGCCATGGGCACGATATGGGATAGATAGTGGGATAGATAGATCCCTGTCCGATGATAAAAGAAATAAAGAAAGAAAAAAAATAAAGAGAGACTGCTCCTTATTGCGGCTGACCACGATTAAATCTTCACATGCGTTCAGTGTCTTTGCCCTTCTCGACGAGCTCCCGGACCTTCTGACCCCCTTTTTCCCCGCCTTTATGGCCGATCTCCTCGTAAAACTCGTGTCCATGAGTTTTCGCTGTCTTTTCCCCGCCTTTATGGCCGGCTTCCTTGACGCTCATCTCTTTTTTCTCATTCTCCACCATAATCACCCGAAAAAACTCTTTTCACAGATGTATCAAGATATCTTATGAATAAAGGCGGAGTATGTTTGCCGTGCCATAATTATCAGCAAATGGTCTGGAAGAGCGGATCGGGCCCCGATAACCTCCTGACGAGGTCTTTCAAGATAAAGCTCGTGCTAAGACTATCAAAGCGAATAGATGCGCCCGGAAATGCAGCGAGTTGTAGGATAAGCGATCTTCGGAGTTTATTTCCCGGCCTCCCTTCGTCGTAGACGGGCAAAAATTATATAAGCAAAGCCACATAGTAAAGGTACAGCTTCGCCACAGCACGATTAAATTAATCGATCATAATTGAAATCGATCAATTGATATTCAAGAGATAACTGAGATTCAAGAGGTTTTTTAATGGCTAAGATGCATACTCGCAGAAAAGGCCGATCGAGGTCCACCAAGCCGGTAAGGAAAGACCCACCGGCATGGTTCACCATGAGCAAGGAAGAGGTAGAGAAGCTCGTAGTCAAGACATATGCCCAGAACGCCTCAACCAGCCAGGTCGGCATCATCCTCAGGGACAAGTATGGCGTCCCTGATATCACCCAGGTTACAGGCAAGAAGGTCGTCGATATATTAAAGGAGAGTGGTACCGGCCCCAAACTTCCGGAGGACCTCACAAACTTGATCAAGAAGGCGATTGGCCTGCACAAGCACCTCAATGAGAACCACAAGGACCTCCATAACAAGAGGGCCCTGCAGCTCACCGAGTCCAAGGTAAGACGCCTAGTAAAATACTATCATGCTACGGGCGTGCTCCCAATGGACTGGGTGTATTCTCCAGATACCGCGGAAATCCTGATTTCCAGGTAGATTCGTCCCGGGTTGGTGGGGTGGCAGCAGCATGTTAGACGCGGCCTCGCAGCTGGCTAAGCCGGCTGCGGACAAACTTTTTAGGGTGCCGTTTGTCCGAGTCATCTCCCACCACGACGCCGATGGGATCACAGCCTGCGGCATCGTGTGCCATACGCTTCTTCGTAAAAATATACCTTTTCAGGCGACTAACATTAGTAACCTCGATGCAACTGTCGAAGAGATTCTGGATCCCGGAGTTCCGGTGATCTTCTGCGATATGGGCTCAGGACAGCCGGATATCGTCAACAAATATGATGCTATAATCCTCGATCATCACGTGCCTCTAGGCACTCATAAAAATATACAAGTCAATCCCCACCTAATCGGCGTCGATGGTGGCTCGGAGATGTCCGCGTCCGGCGTCGCCTATGCACTGGCAAGGGTCATGGGCGATAATGTTGATCTCGCAGGGCTGGCGATATCCGGGGCCATTGGCGACAAGCAGAAAATATCGGGCCCGAACATGGAGATACTGGATGAAGCGGTGAAGGGTGGGATCATTACCGTACAGAAGGGCATGAAGCTCGGCAAGGGCCCGCTGGAGAAGGTGCTTGAACATTCCATCGATCCGTATTTCGACTTTTCTGGAAAACACCGGGAAACAGACCGGTTTATCGAGGACATGGGCCTCACAGGAAACATCGAGTCCCTCTCCCCGGAGGACCAGAAACGGCTGGGCAGCGCCCTCTCTCTGCTGCTCCTCAAAAAGTCGCCGCCGGAATCGATCGACGCCCTGTTTGGCGACGTGTACCTACTTAACAGGGAATTGATCCAGGATATCTACGACTTTACCAACACCGTCAACTCCTGTGGCAAGATGGGGATGCCAGGGCTGGGCCTGGAGCTATGCCTGCGGCACAGCGCTGCGCTAAAGGACGCGGAGGAAAAGCGCTTCGAATATTCTCGCCAGATCCTAGATGCGCTCAACGAAGCCATCACCCAAGTGAAAGATATCGGCTGGGTGCGCTGTATCGATTTTCAGAGCAGCGATGTCACCGGTGCCGTGGCGTCAACCGTGATCCGATACATCCTGCCGGACAAACCGCTGGTCGTGCTCAACATGGATGGCGACAAAGTGAAAGTATCGGCACGCGGCACAAGCTCCCTGATCAAGCAGGGCCTCGATCTGTCAATGGCGCTACGGGAGGGAGCTGCCCTGGTTGGCGGCTCAGGTGGCGGGCATAGGATCGCATCTGGGGCGGCGATTCCCGCCGGTAGTCAGCGGGATTTTCTGGAATATGTGAATACGATCATCGGGAGGCAGATCGGTGGCAAAGTGTAAGGCGCGACTGATCATCGAGACGGAGAACGCCGGATTGATGGAGAAGGCCGTTACCGCCGATAATCCCCCATACATCATATCATTCGTGGAAGGCAATAAAATGATGATCTGCATCGAATCTGGCAGCGCAGGGTCGATGCTTGCAACCTTGGACGACCTGCTGGTCAATCTCAAGGTGGCTGACGAACTGCTGGAAGGACATGGAACAGTAGAAGGACAGGAAGACTGAGTAAGCAATAGCGCAAAACAGATAACCATGACGATACGGTGCGCATCGCTTAAAATGTTTGAATTCAATCAGGTAAACTTTCCATGACATTTCTGGATTTTATCGTGGAGTAGCACGAAGATAGAATAAGAACGCTGTCACCATTGTTTTTGCTGACCGTGTTTTGGTTTTGTGTCTTAGAGCCTTCGTGACGATTGTTCGTGTTTTAAGGCCGTGTGCTAGCGCCAATTAGAGAGTTGATCGTGTTTTGGTGCAGTTTGTTTTGGCCGTGAACTTAGAGCCGTTCGAGCAATTTGTGCCCCTCTAAAAAGTGTTTTATGTTTTCTTTAGTGCTACCCAAGATAAACCCAGCAAATGGACAGATCGAATGGCCACCCTTAATCACAACCGGAAAAGCGCGCGTTCACATGCCGGTCTGTGCTAATTACCGTAAATTTTTATACATATAATCGAAAAAATTTTAGTCTATTAATACCATACTGTATAATCGATTGCGAATATTATCGCCAGATTTCGAGAGGCGCAGGAAAAGATCCGATAACGTTTACCGACCGGACATTAAAACATCGAAGCCAACCCGACATAAAGTTTATGGTAGAGGCGATTGACCGACATTCGATCCTGACAGCGACATACAAAGCAAGCAAGATGCAAAGGTGATACGTGTGGCAAACGATAGAAAAGCCCTTGTAGTGGGCATCAATAAATACAAAAACTACCCTGAGAACAACCTGAACGGCTGTGTGAACGATACGAAGACGATGGGATCCTACCTAAAGGAATTCAAGGGGTTCGGGTCCGGCGATATAAAGACCCTGATCGACGACCAAGCAACAAAGGCTAACATCATGAAGGTGTTGCAGGGCATGGTCAAGGACGCCAAGGACGGTAAGATCAAATACCTTGTCTTCACAATGTCGAGCCACGGCACCCAGGTGCCTGACATGAACGGTGATGAGCCAGACCAAGTCGACGAAGCGTTCTGCCCGCATGACCTCGCTGAACTGAACGGCAACTGGGATCCCAAACACGTGATCGTCGACGACGAACTGCACGATCTGTTCGTGCAGCTTCCGAAGGGAGCCGTACTAGAAGGTTACCTGGATACCTGCCATAGCGGCACAGGCCTCAAGGTCATGGACTTGGCCCCAGGCAGGAAGATCAAGTACATGCCACCCCCATCGATCGAGGCATTCAAGAGAGCGATCGCTGCGGAAAAAGTCGGGAAGGGCAAGGTTTCAAGGCGAAAAACCATCAAGGCGAGCCACGTCCTCTGGTCAGCATGCAAGGCAAACCAGACTAGTGCAGATGCCCAGATCAACGGCAAATACAGCGGTGCATTTACATACTACTTCTACTCGGATGTGAAGGCCACCGATAACAGCCTGAAACCGAAGGCACTGCTGGCCAAGATCCGAGCCGATCTCAAGGCGAATGATTTTGACCAGGTACCAGAGTACGATGCCAACGCGACCACCAGGTAACATCAGGCAAGTTTATGGAGTTATGATAAAATGAGATCGATCGACAGTAAATACTGGATGGGCTGGAGGCCCGACTACCCCGACTTTCGGGACTACACGTTGAAAACCGACGAAGTGAAGCATTTATTCGCAAAAACTGGCATTCTGAAGACCGGCGAGAAATCGCTGCCGAAATCGGCGGACCTGCGACAGTGGTGCTCGCCGGTGGAGGATCAGGGTCAGCTTGGCTCATGCACAGCGAACGCTGGGGTAGGAATGGTGGAATATTACGAGCGCAAGGCGTTCGGGAAATACCTCGACGCTTCGAGGCTGTTCCTCTATAAAGTGACCCGCACATTAATGCACGAAAAAGGAGATAGCGGCGCTGAGCTGCGTTCGACTATGGGAGCGCTTGCCCTGTTTGGCGTACCACCTGAGGAGTACTGGGTTTATGATATTAAGAAATTCGACGATGATCCTCCAACGTTCTGCTACGCCTTCGCTCAGAACTTCCAATCGCTAAAATACGTTCGGCTCGACCCGGCGGACAGCCAGTATGATGAAACACTAAACCGGATCAAAGTCAACCTGGCTGCAGGGCTGCCTTCTATGTTTGGCTTCACAGTATACAGTTCCATCAGACAGGCGGATGACGATGGAAAGATACCGTTCCCGTCGAAAGGGGAAAAGATCGATGGCGGCCACGCTATCATGGCTGTAGGCTATGACGATAAGCTCAAGATCAAGAACGAGTCCGATGGGAACCTGACCACCGGTGCCTTCCTGATCCGGAACTCCTGGGGCACTACCTGGGGTGATAAGGGCTACGGATGGCTTCCATACGAGTACTTGCTGCAGGGGCTGGCACAAGACTGGTGGACGATCATCGATAATAGATACATTGACACGGGCATCTTCAAAGTATAATTTTTTTTATGATAGTTGGTCGAGGGGGGAAAGCCCATTGGCTTTAACCGAGGGGTGGATTCACCCCTCGAATGCTTCAGCCGCGGAGGAGTCCTCCTTTTACCCGTACTGAACCTACCTAGCCCAGTCCATACGCCAGCATAAGTACCGTTCACTACGCCTATCGTGGAGTGCAGCTTCCAACGACGAGAATGATGTCACATATGATTAATATTAAGTATGAGCAATACATAGTTGAGTGCCGAACCGTACAGGAATGATAGCAGTGCCAGGAAAAAGAAATGTCACAGGGATCTCGAGGGAACTTATCAAAACCATTATGGAAGTCAGCAAGTCTTCCCACCCAGACGAGTTCGCCGCCCTGCTGCGGGAGGAAAAGGGCGTGATCAACGAACTCGTGTTCGTCCCGGGTACGATCTCGGACGAGGGGTCCGCGCTCATGTTCCTGCACAATATGCCAATCGACCTGTCGATCGTAGGATCGGTCCATAGTCACCCGGTCCACGACTTCAGATACTCGGATGCCGACCTGCATATGTTCGGGAGCAAGGGGACATATAATATCATAGCGGCGTACCCATACAGGGAAACTGACTGGGTATGTTATAACCCGAAGGGGACGCAGATCACGCTCCCAGTGGTCGACGACCCTAAAGGAGGCGGCTGAGTATGGTCAGAAGGGTCGTAGCAACCGGCACGTTCGACATCCTCCATCCGGGCCATGTGCTCTACCTGTGCGAGGCCCAGAAGCTCGGGGATGAAATGTGGGTCATTGTGGCAAGGGAAAGCACCATCAAGCACAAGCGCAAGCCGCTGATACCGGAAGAGCAGCGTCTCTTTATGGTACAGTCGCTCAAATGCGTCGATCACGCTGTGCTGGGCAGCGAAACGGACATGTTCGAGCCCATCCGGCAGATCAAGCCCGATATCATCGTTATCGGGTTCAACCAGCACTGGGACGAAAATGAGTTGAGAAAACAACTGGCAGAGCGGGGGATCAAGGCGGAGGTCATCCGGATCCGGACATCGGATCTCTCCCCCTACGCGTCCAGTCGTACGATCAGGCAAAAGATCAAGGAAAGCGATCCGTAGTTAGGTGAAAGCGACATGTTAAAGATAGGGATAGTTGGCGGCACAGGCTATACCGGTGGCGAATTACTGAGGCTTCTCTCGGTACACCCCCAGGCAGAGATAACTGTGGTCACATCACGGAACCAGGCGGGCAGGCCGGTGGACAGGGTCCATCCAAACCTAAAAAGCCTGATAAACCTGACGTTTGAGGATCTGGACCCGTCGAAGATCTCGGAGCGGTGCGATCTGGCCTTCACCGCAGTTCCCCATGGCGCCGCCATGTCGATCGTCCCGGAGCTAGTGAGCCACGACATACGCGTCATCGATCTGAGCGCCGACTACCGATTGCCGGCGAAGAAATTCGAACAGGTATATGGCAAGAAGCACATGGATCCGCGTGATACAGTATATGGACTGCCTGAGCTGCACCCAGAGGTGAAGGACTCGACCCTTATCGGCAACCCTGGATGCTATCCTACCGGAGCCAACCTCGCGTGTGCGCCGTTGGTGGCGCAGGGCCTGGTCAACCGGGCGGTAGTAGATTCCAAGTCGGGCATTTCAGGCTCCGGGCAAGAGCCGACAGAGATCACCCACTACCCCAATGTGGCCCAGAACGTTAGGCCATACAATTTGACGAAACACCGTCACCTAGCCGAGATTGAGCAGGAGATGCACCGGCTCAACAGCAGCACCCGGATCCACTTTACGCCGCATGTGATCCCGTCTATCCGAGGAATACTAACGACGGCACACCTGTTCATCGATCAGCCGCTGACAGAGGAACAGGTCAGGTCAATATACGAGCAGTTCTACAAGGATAAGCCCTTCGTCAGGATGAACAAGCCTTCGCTGGCGACGGTCAGGGGAAGCAACTTCTGCGATATCGCCTTCGAGGTCGAGAAGGACTCGGACAGGATTGTGGTAGTCTCCGCCATTGACAATATGGTCAAAGGCGCGTCCGGCCAGGCGATCCAGAACATGAACCTGATGTATGGGTTCGATGAGCGGACAGGCCTGTGGGCAGGCGGCCTATCGCCATAGGAGGAGATAGCGATGATAGTCGAAGACGTTATGACAAAAAGTGTGATAACCTGCACTCCATCTGATAAAATAGAGGACATAGTCAGGCTGATGAGCGAGAAAAAGATCAGCGGCATACCAGTCGTCGATAAAGATAAGCTAGTGGGCATCGTCACCGAGGAGGACATTATGAAGATCCTCGCGGTGCCTAAGAGCTCGGACATCCTGTGGCTGCCCACCCCCTTCGAAGTGCTGCTAGAGATCCCGTTCAAAGATCTGCTGCAGCTACGGGAGCTGCAGCGCTCCTTCACCAACCTCGGGGGCAAGCCGGTCAAGGACATTATGAGCAAACATGTCTGGACTACCACACCCGAAGCGGACGTTGAGGAGGCGGCATCGGATATGGTACGTCACAGGGTCAACCGGCTGCCAGTGATGAAGGGCGGGCAGATAATGGGAATCGTCACCCGAGACGACATCATACACGGCCTGGGAGGGAACAAATGAAAGAGGTACAAGGCGGTATCTGCGCAGTGAAAGGCGTCAAAGCCTGGGGCATCAAAGAAGGAAAGACAGGCCTTGCAATCATGCTGGCAAAAGGGCCTGCTGCAGGCGTGTTCACCATGAACAAGGTCAAGGCGGCGCCCGTATTAGTATCCCAGGACCACCTGAAAAAGAAAGGCGGAGATTTCAACGGCATTATCGCCAGCAGCGGCTGTGCCAACGCGTTCACCCGTGAGAAGGGCATTAAGGACGCCATCGCCATGGCTAACCTCCTGGCAAAAAAGCTGAACGTAGACCCACACACCATTGGCGTCTCATCTACCGGCGTGATCGGCAGGCACATGGATATGCAATGGTACACAGACCGCTTCGAAGAGGTCTTCAATAATGTTACCCATAAACCCGAAGGCAGCGAAAATGCCAACAGGGCCATTATGACCACCGACCTGGTTCCCAAGTCGTACGCAGTCGAAATCGAAGACGGCATTCGTATCGGCGGCATATGCAAGGGCTCCGGCATGATCGAGCCCAATATGGGAACAATGCTGGCATTCGCATTCACCGACGCCAAGATCGGCCGGGCGCAGCTACGAAGCTGTCTGAAAAAGGCGGCGGACAGAAGTTTTAACATGATCGTCGTGGACGGAGATACTAGCACCAACGATAATTTGTTCATTATTGCTACCGGAGAATCAGGAAAGCCCTCCGACCTGAAAAAGTTCCAGGAAGGACTGGACCATGTATGCATCGAACTGGCTAAGAAGATCGCCAGGGACGGAGAAGGCGCGACCAAGCTCATAGAGGCCACGGTCAACGGCGCCAGGTCGATTGAGGACGCACGGAAAGCAGCCAAGGCGATCGTCAGGTCGCCCCTGTTCAAGAGCGCCGTCTACGGCACCGATCCCAACTGGGGCAGGGCGGTCTGCGCCATAGGCTACTCGGGGAGCGACGTTGACCCCAACAAAGTCACACTGACGTTTTCGGACGGCACAAGCTCCTTGGTCAAGCTAGTCGATGCTGGCCGGCCAAGAAGCGATGCGAAGACGTTGATGAAGGCCAAGAAGGTCATGGGCAGCGATACGCTATATGTGACGGCGGATCTCAACTTGGGCAAGAGCACCGCTACCGCCTGGGGCTGCGATCTGACGCATAAGTATGTGGACATCAACGCTTCGTACACGACATGAAAGGATACCCCGCCGGATTATCCAACTATTCTTTTCTGGTGACTAATTCTCCCGTGAGGTAGCACGAAAGCTCATCTTCGGATCTCCGTCGAACGCCCATAAGCATTTCCGCCGCTGGCCGATCTACGCTTTCTATGGGTGCACCAGCTGTTCAATCACCGGCATTTTAACCGCTCAAAATACTATGTCAACGCATTATCATTAAAAGTATATTTACTGTAGACTGATGCCCCATAAGAACTTATTAATAGTTTAAATACAGCCTATCAACTATCTTTTTCAACGTGTACAAGAGATAACGTGGTTCACATGAAGTTTCAGTCACTGAAGGGCTTCCGGGACTTTTACCCCGAGGATATGGCCGCACGCCGACGGGTATTCGATAAAATAACAAGCGTGATCATGCGGTACGGCTTTCGGGAGATCGATACCCCCAGTGTAGAGTCGCTCGACCTGTTCATGGTAAAGAGCGGGGAGGAGATCTTCCGGCAGACGTTCTCCTTTAAGGATAAAGGCGACCGGGATGTCACACTAATACCGGAGTTGACCCCGACGGTGGCACGGATGGTCGTGGAACGGGAGAAGGCGCTGAAGCGGCCGATCAAGTGGTATTCCATGCCCAAGATGTGGCGGTACGAAGAGCCGCAGTCCGGCCGGCTGCGGGAGTTCTACCAGCTGAACATCGACATCTATGGTGTTAGCGGCCCTGAGGCGGATGCGGAAGTTCTGGCTGCCGGCATCGATCTGATGCTGAGCCTTGGCCTGGAGGGCGAGTTTATCTTTAAGATCAGCGACCGCCGGTTTATGCAGGGCCTGCTCGAGAGTATGGGAATCGCCAACGCTCACGCTACCTTTGCGGCAATCGATAAGCGAAGCAAAATCGGGCCGGAGGAGTTCAAGAAGATGCTCGCTGACGCCGGACTGAACGACTTCCAGATGGGGCAGCTGATCGCGATCTTGGAGACGAAGGGACCGCTGGCAGAAGCCCTGCCGAAGGTAAAGGCGCTGCTGTCGAAAACTGACGAGATCTTCACGGGCATTTCCAACATGGAAAAGATAGCGGAGCTGATGACGCTATACGATATGGTCCAGTACTGCGAGTTTGATCCTGGGATCATCCGTGGCATTGCATATTATACCGGAACTGTCTTCGAGTGCTTCGACGTTCGAGGCGAGCTCCGAGCCATCTTCGGCGGCGGCCGATATGATAAGATCGTCGGGCTGTTCGGCGGGGAGGACATTCCAGCGGTCGGCTTCGGAATGGGGGACGCTGTACTCGAGATTTTGATGCGCCGGGCAGGAGTCTGGCCACAGGAGACGATCTCGACGGATTATTATATTCTAACTACCAAGACCGATTATAGGGAGACGGGGACCTTTCTCGCACAAGCGCTGCGAGATAAAGGATTCGTCGTTGAGACGGACCTTATGGGGCGGAATTTCGGCAATCAGATGAAGTACGCGAATGCGATCGGTGCGAAGTTCGTGTTGATCCTCGGGGAGAAGGAGATGGCAGTGGGAAAGGTCACGGTGAAGGATATGAAGAGCGGGGAACAAGCCACGAAAGAAGTTTTGGAACTGTTAAAGTCGGTTTGACTGGAAGCAAAACGTGAACAACCGTGCCCTGAATGGCATGGCTTCCTGTCTCATTGAAAAGCACTCACCACATTGATGGTAGGTGCTAACCCCCCCTGTCAGGCTCCGGTTTTTCTCCGAAAGGGGCCGGTTCCCTGCCCCCTTGTATTTTCCTTGCTCCATGGTCTGCCCCGCTCCCTCACCCAAAATGTTTTACAACCGCCAGCACCCTGCAGCCCCTTGCGAGGGACGCTCAAAGGTGTCACTGTAACCCGGTAGGTAATAGCGGTTTCCGCTTAAATACCTGACAAGCCGACGAGACTCGGTTCAACGCCGCCCTGAAGAAGGGGGGTTTTCTCTCGCTCTGCGTTCGTTATTGATAAAATATGGTTCTGAGCGAAGAAGAACACCGGCCTTGTCCTATCGTTATATCATAGTCCTATAGGCGTGGTAGTTCACTCTGATAGTAATGCGATCATAGTGCACCCGTATATTTCATGGAGGTTTGAACCGATGCGTTTTCTTATACTCATTCATTAGCGACGAGATCGCATTCCCAACTTTGGTCTTCTCCGTACTCCAGGTGTTATAGGATATGGTCTCCGTCGCTCGAGCCTCTTGGGCGGGGCGGTTTGAGTTCGTATTGGGAGTCCCGTAGCCGACGATGATCATAAACATGGCGGTCTTATCGGAGAGATCCTCGTCCATCTGGAACATCTGGTAGGTCTTGCCGGTGATCTTGTAGCAATATTCCGTGTTCCATCCCGAGGACTTGAACGCCTTGTGTTGGTAGCCGTGGTCGGCGAGGAACGCGGTGAGCACAGGCCATTCTCTTTTATCCATCTCGAAGTATGTTTCGGTGTACATTTTGCCCTGCAGTGGTTTGGAGTAGAGTTTGCCGGGGGTTGCCTCGCTGGGAGGTATGCCGAGCTTTTCGGTGGTGCCTCTGATTCTCCAGTTTTGGGGGAATGAGTCCATAGTTTTATGGTTTCTTTTGGTTCTGATATAGTTTTAGTGTTGTCGGGGCGCAGAAGTAGCGAAACCCCGCGCTAAAGTCGTAGGATGAAGTGTATCCGCTCAATTATGCAATCAGTAAGACTAAGTTGCATAAGCTGGTAGGCTCGCTGCGAGGATAACTTACGGTGTCCGTATCACTCCGAATGCGTCATGGAGACCACCAAGCTTGATCTTCGATGCAGTCAAGAGGTTAGTATGTTAGCGAAAATCGGAATAATTTACTACGAAAGGTGAAGATGACTAAGGGGTTTGATTCCTCCCGGCGTTAAACCAGGTCTCCTTGACCCCACGGTCCATACGGTATGAAGTGATCAAATTTTCTTTGATTTGTATATCAATTGTCCGAAGTGCAAGGCCTCGAGCTCATTTCGAAAAACTGGTATACTTAGTAAAATATGTTTATCATTATTACATTACAATATACAATATACAACATTTTTATAAATATTCTATTTTTTACCCATATAAAAATTATACTTACACAATATAATTAAAATATAATTGACAAACTAATCGACCAGCAGTATTGTAGTAAAAATTATATATCATCAAATCATTTATTCAAAATATGAGCCTTAATAGTAAGGAAAAACAGTTGTTAAAAATTATCTGGGATTTTACATTGCCCGATTTGGAAAGATGTACAGCGATCAAGGAACTTGGAGGAGGCGGTAATCAGGATCTATCGATAACTTTTCTTGAGTTATTAAAATATAAACATTCTGATGATGTTAAAATTGAAATTGTCAGGGCACTAGGAAATGTTGGAGATCGTCGAGCGTATTCAAAATTAAAAATACTGGAAAATAGATCTGAAAGGACTGAAATGAAGATCGAGATAGATAGAGCAATGACAAAGTTGATCAATGAAAATCGCAATATTATGTATCAAAGGAAAATGCCTATCGATAAATATCTAATATATAAACCGTTAACAAAAGATGAATTGGAACAAAAAGATGTCAACTATGACAGGGATATAAAATCAATATACGAGGATTATAAAAAACAACCTGCGATATTATATATACCATAACATTGTAAAAATAATAGTTAAAGATATCGTAAAAAATTTATAGCGAATCTGTCTGTCACGTTGTTCTTCAATATTTCCAGTAATTATTTGATAGGATCATAGGGTTTGAGAAAACCCGGTTGCTTTAGTGATGGGGTGAATCCAACCCATCTCTTTCAACGTGCATTCCACTATTAACCAGACGACTGTATGATACTATAGCATTTAGTGGTATGGGCAGACCCCGACCTTAGCCTAAAGAGGATTGCTCCTTTACCAATCAGAAGAATAACAAGTGCGTTTCTATGAAACAGGAAGCCATGCCATTCAGGATGTGACAGTTCACAACGATACATAAGCGATAATATAGACTGTGATGATGGATGGAGCGAGGTTAAAACCGCTGGAAGATCATAGCGTCCTTGAAATATTTTTAATTTTTCCATTCCACCCCCGATAGATCAAGGCTGGAGTTTGTGATCGCAGCCATCACACCCAGAGCCCTCACACAGTCGTTAAGCGCATGATGAGGCCTTAAGTTTCGAACTTTCTGGTCCACAACGTGCTCCGCTACATATTTATCGAGGCTGGCAGACTCATTAGGCTTCAGTTCGATCCACTTGAACTCCGGCTTTTTCATCCCACCCATTTTAAATAATATCTCCACAAAATACCTGTCAACGTGATAATTCCACGCACCGGCTGGCATCTTCCCATGTCTTCTATAAAGTCCCATGATCTGCCGGCATACTTCGTTGGGCACCGGAGCATCCACAAGATCTTTCGGATAGATCTTGTGGAACACCGTAGACTCAAGCACCCCGACCGGCTTCGGAATCCGGATCAGGGAGTAGTAGCTGTCGATACACCTGATCCTTTTTTCATAATCATCGATACTCGCCACGACGATCCCAATGCTGACAGGGTAATCATCGTCGAAAGGAAGCCTCCTGTCGAATCTCCCCAAACCGGTCGCTTCCACATCCACCACGCTGATCAATCTCATTGAGATTACCAAATAGTAACTTATTGGCAAATGGCTTATATATGGATTGTTACCACATCATCGAGGGACGATGACGTTCTCAATAATCATCAACCCGATAATGGTAACTCCAACTTCCGAACCGACTTGTCTTGTGCTACGAATAAAATAGAAGCATGATCGACACGTACGAAAAAGTACCCGTGTATCTGATAGCTTGTGATCTCCCATTATAGTCTCCCATTATAGTGTTTCCCGTGAGGCGGCTGAAAACACAAAATAATTTTTTAGAGGTACACGAATTGCTTGAATGCCTATAAGCCAGGCCAAATCACACTAAGGACACCGGTTAAAACTCGAAGGACACCAATACAAATCGTCTATTGAATCGCCAGGATTGATCAGAGCAGAAATTTTCCTTTATTTCACCTCTGTTTCTGGCCCCTCAGTTTATTTAAGATATCTTCGAAGGTTGATTCGTGATGCGCTTCCACAGGGATCTTGGCATTTTCATCAGCCCCCAGGATACCCGATCCGTGGTAGCCTGCTTCGTGCGACTGTGTCCGAATTGCCGACTCTCTCAGATCATCCGCGCTGATCGCCCCGTCCCGCTTATCCATCGACGGACTCAGCCGCTCTGAATTTTCGTACTCTAGCGCCTTTGAACTGATGCTTGCCGGCAGGCTACCGCTACAGCTGTTCAGGATGCTATTGGTTTCGGCGCATATTTGTGAATCCATGAGGATCCTGCGTTTGCTAATATAAATCAATTTGCCGATGACCCTGCTGATGTTGTCCCGATCATCGGGGCTGAGCCGTCCCAGGAGGTGGTAGTCGTTGATGCGCTTGAGCTGCCCTACGACCAACCGGAGATTATCGATGGTTACCACATGTACATCATAGTTCGACATCATATGATAGGCATCGACAAAGGTGATGGTATTCGTTGGCACTACTAGGAATACCTGCTTGTAGACTCCGTCTTCGATAGCATAGATCCGGGAAGCCTCCGCCTGCAACCGGACATGTTCCCGGAAAGTGCTAAGGTCCTCGTTCAGCGGGACAACGGCATCGAAGATGACAAGATCGTCGCAGATGCGGATCGTGCTGTATGTTTTTTTGCCGAAGGGCGCGTTTTCCTTACCTACGTATTCAACGCCGCAAGCCTGACAGATACCGCGCAGCCGTTCTTTCACATCAATTTCATGGGTATGCCATGTATGGCTCATTTCTTCGAACTTCAGCCCGGTCCCAGATCTCAACTGTTCCTCCATTTTGAGGCGGTCATTATCTAGCAGCTGCTTGAGCGCGTTTAACTGAACGACGTTCTCATCATATCTGACTCTACGCTGAACTTCGACCTGTTCCATTTCAGCGATTTTCTTTTCCAGCCGGACGATCTCTTCGGCCTGCCGTGCCTTATCGGACCTTATGATGGCGGTTTCAGACTCAAGTTCATGAATACGCTTGGCATTTTTATCCTCGTATTCGCGGGACCTCCCCACTTCAAGCTCATTTTTCGTGATAGACTCGGCCAACTCAGTGCTCTTCTGGTCGAGCTTCCTAATGGTCTCATTGAGTTCATCGATCTTAAGTTCCTTTACCCAATTCAGCTCGGTAAGGCGGCTAATCTCAGAGTCGTTATCCCGGCTTGAGACGGCATATTTTTCAGCGGCTGCCTTGGCGAACTCGTAATCCGTCTCCATCTTCATGGATCGCTCCCGATAACTGCGATTGTCAGCCTCCAGAGCCCGAAACTCAGTAGTAATCCCATCCAGTTTTGCAGCTAGACGCCCGTACTCCCGGTACGCTTCAAAGCTAGTGGCCAAAAATTTTTTCCAGGAAAACAGACGGGCGAAGAACCCTAGCGTCTTCACCTGCTCAAAATATATGACCAGACGGTTATCAGAAGAGTCACTCATAGTAGCACCATTTATTCTAATTACAATATATTATCAGATGGTTATTGGTCTGATGTCATATATAGGTTGGCCTGATGTAGGTGAATACTCATAGAAAAATGCAATTTAAACCCGCTATTACCCCAAATATAATCACATGGACAACCCTATCGCTGACTATTCGTTCTCGTGATTGCTCCCACCATTAAAGCTGGTGAGCTTCTACTGCTCTCAGGCCGACAGACTGCAACCCCAGTCTAAGAAACCCCCCTTTCTCAGTCTTAGACAGCCCTCTTCACCCCCACCAGTTCTTCACCTCCCTGCGGAAGAACCTCGGATCAGCGATCTTCAGCCGTTTGATAGGACAAAGCTTTCCAAACCCACATCTACCGACAACCGGGTAGACTCTCCTCTGTATGGAGATAGCGTCGGCTTCGACAGTTAAAGAGGCATACCATTTGTCACAACCACTCCTCCTAATCTTGACCCGCTTAACCTCGCTATTAACAGGACGGTACAAACGTATCCACATCACCAATCCTTCGACAGGTACAGCACGTTCTTTTTACTGTCAAGCCTGAAGCCTGTCTGTGGGTACGTGAAACTATCATACCAACCCCTTACCCTTGAGCCTCGGATAACTGAGTCTCCCCGTTATTCCCCATGCGGAAGAAATCAGTACGCCAAGTCAACACACTCCTGCACCCATGCAACGCCTGGATGAACACGCTTTTCAAATCTGCATACTTCCCCATTCCACCGCAGCAGATTATGACTATCATAATTCGAGATTGCCACGCCTTCCTGCTCGTACTTATCCTTACGATAAGGCGAGCGTCTCGTAGTACATCATCATGCATAGTTCCAGCGTACGCTCAAGCTTGGTCTACTGCGCCTTCATATGGTAAAGCCTAAACCTATACACATTATAAATCAACAGCTAACCCACTACAATCGCATAAATAGTTTTGTCATCAGGTATAAAGAACAAGGAGACTCGACTCATCCCCTAAAGGGGCGGGGTCTTCTCTCGCTCTCCGCTCGATTTATATAACAATATTATCGCCTCACCTCTACGTGAAGACGCTCACGGTTCACCCGGCAATAAGGGTAGAAGTTCGGCTGTTTACAGCCGATTCCGAACACCTTACCATATAAGTCGCATTTGTAGAGGCGTTGCACTGGGATCTCAACATAATCCCCGCGTGGCTGAGTCCTCGAGTGTGCGTTATCCCATCGAACATGTTCGATAGGGAGTGAGTCTCAGCGGATGAGCGAGTTAATGTACTCGATCTGGAGTCAGTATATTTTTGCAGTTCTCAGTCTGGCCGCATTGGACAGGCTAACTCCTGAAGACTTGATCTCTGCGGCCTGATTTTGAAATAAGCTCCGCAAGACCTGTTTGGTCGCTCCTGCCGGGCAGGCTGGCAGAGTCTTGTTTAAGCTCGTACTTCAGTTGATCTGCCGTTTCGATGTGTACCATTATTTGAGAGTTTCGGTCCTCTTCATCTTCTTCCCTTTGTATTAATCCAGTTCAGGCCCGCCACGCATAAAGCGAACAGTAGCACTACAGCGATGGTAAGGCCCATGCTAGGTGCTGGTGTTGAAGCGATCTTTTGAGTTGGAGTTGTCGTGTTATTGGTTGCGATCGGTGTCGATGTCACGTCAGGTTGTCCAGTAGCGGGCATCGCAGTGGTTTCCGGTGATGGGGATTGCACCGTCGGAGTGGACGCCACTGGTTCAGCGCCGGAAACTTGTGACACGGCTACATCGCTGGCTTTAAACCCATAGTAGTAGTTATATTCCTTGTCGTCTCCCACATATATGCCCGTGACGCCGGTGTCATCGCAGATGAATACCCTGCTGTCATCGGAACTGAACACAGCATTGGTTGGCGACTGCCACGCGCTCAGAGGTTTAAGCGATTTATAGGTGTAGTCGCTGAGGTTTATCTTATAGACGATATTGTTTTCCGTATCCATGAGATACGCGGTTTTCTTATCATGGCTCAACGCGATGTAGGGGTCGTAGACCCAGGATGAGCCGCCGATCGGATGGGGCGTGTAGGTCCAGGCGTTGATGTTATACAAATCGTTGTATCGCCACGTGTTGATCTCGCCGAGTTTATCGGTGCCAAGGATATGGGTGGTATCCAGTGCTGCGATATGACCGACTTCGGAGTTCAGGGTGTATGTGTTTACAGAGTGGTCTTTCTCGTTGTACGACAGTAGCTTACCTGTACCTGTGGCCGATAGGTAGACCATGTATGTGTCCTGATCCATTGCGGTGGTCATGCTGATATAGTGGTCGGTGCCGATAGGATACTCACGAGTTCTGTCCGAGGTGGTATCGAGTACGACAAGCTGTGTCGATGTAGCGACGTAAACATACCTGTCGTCGGGGCTGATGGCGATCGACCCTGCGCCGCTATCGGGCAGCAGGTATTTAGCAGATATCTTATTGGTGGATGTATTAATTACATACAGCCTCGAGTTTAAGATCCCCGATGACGCCGCGTATACACGGGTGCCATCGTGGCTCGCCACCAGTACTAATGGTTTCTCGATCTGGATTGATGCAGTTTTCGATAAGTTAGATGAAGCGTTATAAATCTGGATCTGGTCGTGGTTGTAGTCCGCCGCATATAAATATTCGATTGGTCCTGAAGCGGTCGTAGCATGCACCGGTGATGCTATTTCTGAACATGCAAACAAAGCCGCTGTAGCCAGTATTATGAGTATGGCCACGGATCGTTTTACCGACGGTATATAGCTCTTCATATGCTGACCCCCCCTCCAAACGTCGTAAGTATAGCCTTTTAATGCTATGACACCCCTTTTGTATTTAAACTAGCGCTTCACTAGGAGATCGGATATACTTGCCTATCGACAAAAGGTTGTTATGCGATCAGGTAACTCCACCATTGATGAGCTATATAATGCCGCGGCGCGCTCGTTATACTGGGATACAGGTCGATCCGGGTTTCCTAAGCTTCAAAGAAGGGGATCTTTGGGCATACCACGATGAAAAGGTGCGGGAGGCCCGGCGTATTGAGACGGACAAGGGCCCTATGACAGGGGCTGGTCGTCCTTTATCCACGCTGCTAGACATAAAAATCGAGTTGGCGATGCGAATGCTCCAGAGCTGCCAGCTTTGCGAGCGGCGATGTGGTATCAATCGCCTGTATGGACAGGGTGCCTGTGGAGTGGACTCTACGTCCCACATTTCCTCGGAGTTCCTTCACATGGGCGAAGAGTCCGAGTTGATCCCCTCGCATACGATCTTTTTGGAGGGGTGCAACTTTACCTGTGCCTACTGCCAGAACTGGGAGATCGCAACTCGGATAAACGGTCCCATCGTCGACATCCAGCGGATCTGTAGTGTGATCAACCTTCGTCACAGGCAGGGGAGCGCCAATGTTAATTTTGTCGGGGGCGACCCGACTCCCCATCTTCACACTATCCTGAAGATCGTCCGGTGTATGGATAGTACGTTGCCTGTCATCTGGAACTCCAATATGTATATGACTCAGGAGGCGATGAAGCTGCTGGATGGCGTCATAGATGTGTATCTGGCCGATTTCAGGTATGGTGATGATGAACATGCCCTTAGATACTCAGGCATCGGAAATTACTGGGCTGTAGCTACCAGGAACTTCCTGGAAGCCGCCCGCCAGACAGACGTCCTTGTCAGACAGCTGGTATTGCCGGGGCATATCGAATGCTGTACTAGGCCTATAGTCGAGTGGTGCGCGGAAAATCTGGGCAAAACGGTGAGGTTCAACCTGATGTTCCAGTACTATCCTGAGCACAGGACGTTTAACTATCCGGAGATCAACCGGACGCTCACCAGCACAGAAGTTCGCAGGGCAATGGATATTGCTAGAGATGCTGGGTTGTCGAACCTCGTGTGATATTTGTGCTTACCGATGGTATCATATATATACTCAAAAAAGTGATTTAAAATTATGGTTACGCCACAGGATAATGGGGAAAATCTCGCCGGTTGCATATGCGAAAGCTGCCCGAGCTACCCGGGAAGTGATAAAAAGCTATACTGTGCAAAGGGCAAGAGCGATAAGAAGATTGAGATGGAGGGCTGTATCTGCCCTGCCGGCTGTCCTGTGTATTTGCAGAACAAGCTCAAGGACATGTACTATTGCGTCTATGGAAAGGCTAAATGACTACTTTTATCGTTCAGGGTTAAGGCCTTCTACTCGCGTCCTTCTTTCGGATAAAATTTTTCTTTTCTTCCCTGTTGGATATCCGGCGCGTGCAGCCGAAGCCAGTGCTTAAAATTATATTTAAGTAAAAATAAAATATAGATCATGCCGCACGCGGAAGCTGTCGGTCCGGCAGACCTACGAAAGCTGACGGAGCCCGGCATAACGAAGCTATTCCAGCCCAGAATTTTTGAGCGCGGCCGGGCATATTTCGAAGAGGGGCGGGTGCTCAGACCCGTCGTCTATAAAAATAGCATCATGGCCGAGTGTAGAGGTACAATGCCCGGCAACTATCAGATCAGCATCGACATCAGCGATAACCGTTTCATCGCATCCTGCACCTGTCCGTACGTGTTCGGGTATTGCAAGCACATCGCTGCGGTGCTCTATGCGTGGATCAAGCGACCTTCAAGCTTTAAAGATCTTGGAAACAGCGAACGACTATTGCTCAACCTGCCAAAGGAGGAGATCGTTGAGATCATCATGGATATGACCCGCTACGATCCGGATGTAATCTATGTCATCAACCTCAGGCTGACCCCGGTGAGGGATCTACCGACTTTTGTCTCCCGAGAATTGCACAACATTTTCTCGGACGAAACGGTTGATTACCTGACCATCCGGGAGATCGTGAAGAAGCTGGAGATATTCAGAGAGTATGCGGCGGATCTATTCAGGTCAGGCAGATCGGATTCAGGGATATCGGTGATCGATCTGGTGATCGAGGCCGTGATCGCGAATTATACTAAAGTCGACGACGCGGACCGACTGATGTTGAACTTTTTCATCGTTGCGCTGGAGCTATTCGGCGTTATGCTCCCGGGCATCAGCGACGAGGGGATGCTGAGATCGCTTTTGACTAGGACGCTTGACTGGTACATGGACGCAGAGTGGGGGCTGGAAAACCCACTGAATGAGTTCATAGCTTATCGGTCGGTAAAGCTGCATCAGTCACAATATATGATGGATGTCATAGAATTAAAGCGGGATGATTTCAAGCGTAGCTTCATGGCAGCTGGCTGGGGGTCTTCCGAAGAATACGAGTATATCGATGAACGGATACAGCGATTGAGCTCGCTACGATCCACGATTCAGGCGGGCAGCCGAGGTCAGTGAAGGCCCATGGCAGCGGGGTATGATAAAGCTCTCGTCGATGTGTATACATGGCTCCATTCGGATCCGAAAGGACTGAACTCAAAAGACGCCAAGTACAGGTTGATCCATTCCGGTCGCAACAAGATCGAGGTTAAAACCGGCCCTGCCATTCTTTCAATTATATTGAGCCAATTCAGGAGCTTCATTGTACTGATCCCGGCCGCTTCTAGCGTGATCGCGCTACTGATCGGCGACATTCGGGATGCAGCGGTGATCTTTTTCATCGTTATGCTCAATGCTATCGTAGGCATTGCACAGGAGCTTGGAGCCAGGCGCTCCATCGAATCGCTAAAAAGGCTCTATCGTCAGGAAGCCCACGCCATGCGAGACGGGGTGGTCGGAGACGTGCCGGTGGAAGAGCTGGTGCCAGGCGACGTGGTCATGATCAAGGCCGGGGATCGGGTGCCGGCCGACCTGAGGATTATATCGTCCATCGCCCTATCTGTGGACGAGTCGATACTCACCGGCGAGTCGGTGCCCAGGGAAAAATACGCCTGCGATCTTCCTTTGGATACCCCGATGGTTTCCCGGGCTAACACGCTCTATATGGGTACCAGCGTATTAGACGGGGAGGGGGCGGCCATCGTGGTGGAGACAGGCAGGAATACCGGCATGGGCCAGATCGCCAGGCTGGCCACAGCGGCCCAAAAGCCGGTAACACCACTAGAGAAATCGCTGGATCTCCTGGGAAGGGATTTTGGGATTGGGGCGGTTGCGGCGTCCGTTATAGTGTTTATCGTAGGCATGCTCCGCGGCCAGCCACTGTTGGCCATGTTCCTGGCAGCGATCAGCATGGCGGTGGCAACCGTACCTGAGGGTCTCGCAGCGACTATTACGATCGCTCTGGCTACCGGAGCCCGGCGAATGGCAAAGCGAAATGCCATCGTACGCTCTCTTCCTATCGTTGAGGCGCTGGGAAGCATCGACGTGATATGCACGGACAAAACGGGCACACTAACCCGGAACGAGGCGAAGTTGAAGGAGATAGCTACCCTGGACCGGGGCTATACAACGCTCCCTGCCCGAGTGATGGACGATCCGGTCCTTAGTCAGCTGGCCACTATAGCCGGGGTATGCAATGATGCCATCGAGGAAAGGGTCGCCGGCCATGTCAGGTACCATGGTAACCAAGTCGATGTGGCCTTATATCTGTTCCTGAGCCGTTTTGGCCTTGAGAAGGCTTCATTTGACCGTGATTTTCCCCGCGTCTGTGGCATGCCTTTCCAGGCTTCGACTAAGATGATGGCGGTGATCGCGGGCAAAAATGGGAGAAGGACTCTGTTTGTAAAGGGCTCACCGTCGGTGGTGCTGCCGAGATCGTCGAAAAAACTCACATTACATGCCACAGAGCCGATGACTGAAAACGATCGAAAAACGGTCGATTCCGCCAATGACGGGATGGCCGGCGAAGCCATGCGTGTACTGGCTTTCGCATACCGGGAGCTGGGTCCGGGCGATTGCGAGGACCTATTGAACTCGGTAACTGATCTGACATTCGTTGGTCTTACCGGCTTTGAAGATCCTCCCAGAGAGAACGTCCACGATGCGATAAAATCCTGCAAAGAGGCTGGCATTGATGTGATAATGCTGACTGGCGACCAGAGGCTCACCGCCGTTGCAGTGGCAAAGAGGCTGGATCTCTTTCACCCTGGCGACGAGGTTATGACTGGCGAGGAGCTGGATCATACCACTGATGCTGGGCTGATGGCACGGGCGGACAGGATAGCTGTCTATGCACGGGTATTGCCGGAGCAGAAGATCCGGGTGGTGAAGGCCCTGCAGTCAATCGGCAAGGTTGTAGCGGTGACTGGTGATGGGGTGAACGACTCGCCAGCGCTCAAACTGGCGGATGTGGGCATTGCTATGGGAGCGACGGGCACGGAAGTTGCCAAGGAATCCTCAGACATAGTGCTCCAGGACGATAATTTTTCAACGATCGTAGCGATGATACACGATGGGCGGGCGATCTATGATAACATCCGCAAGTTCGTTAAGTATCTGTTCACCAGCAACGTGGGCGAGGTGGCGACTATTCTTTTCGGACTGATGGTCGGACTGCCGCTGCCACTGCTGGCTACCCAGATCCTCTGGCTGAATTTGATCACAGACGGCCCGCCGGCACTGGCGCTGAGCGTTGACACACCGGAGCTGAACATAATGGAAAGGGCGCCCAGGAGGCCGGGAGAATCGATCATCACCCGGGTTACTGTCATTGATATGGTGCTCATAGGGCTGGCTATGAGCCTATGCTCGCTGTTGGTATACTATAGCCAGCTGTCATCGGGCCTGGACCATGCCAGGACGATGACATTCACCATGCTGGTCGTCCTTCACACTGGCAACGCTTTCAACTGCCGATCCGAGACCAGATCGGCGCTCAGCGATGTATTATCCAATAGGTACCTGCTCGTCGCAGTGGTCGTATCGTGCATTCTGCTGCTAGCGATGATCTACCTGCCGCCGCTGCAGCAGGTCTTTAGTACAGCCCCGCTCACGGCCAGGGATTGGGCTATCGTGCTCCTCATCGCCCCGGTCGCAGTCGTCCTTGTGGAAATACGCAAGTGGATCACCCGATCGTTTTGCCTGAAGATGCTGTGAACTACTATGCCCTGAAGGGCTATGGATTTCCATTTTACAGAAGAACATTTGCTATCCTATGGATGGTAGAGGCGTAAGTAATTCTTACAGCATTCCCATCCTGCTGGCGGCCGGCCTTAACTCCCCACCAAGATTGGAATTTTAGTAAATTATATATACTATAATTGGTATTTTACCAACAATAAGAACTTCAGAAAGGAGAAATGCGAAGTACTATGAATAGTAGTTCAGAACTGGACGAGGTCGACACTTCCATTCTCCGGCTCCTCAGGAAAAACTCCCGCATGAGCTATCAGGAGATGTCCCGAAAAACCGGCATCTCCGACGCCACCATTCAGCACAGGCTGAAAAGAATGAAGGAAAGGGGCGCTATCAACTGCTTTACAGTGATCGCCAATCCGGACATGACAGGTTTCGCGGTCACAGCGATCATGCTAGTGCAAACGGATACGGAAAAGCACGATGAGGCGAAAAATGCGCTGTCAAAGCTCGCCGAAGTCTCCGAAGTATACAGCGTGCTCGGGGAGTACGATCTGTATATCAAAGTGTGGGCGAGGAGCCTGGAGGAACTGAACCGTACCATCAACGATCGGATCAGGTCGATCGA
>DATHCY010000008.1:0-2013 GCA_035319305.1 Methanocella sp. | reverse complement strand
CCGGGCAAGGCAAGATCACTGGGAGTTGTCACCGGACCCGACTTCGGACGGCTTTCTCGGGGGGAAACGGTCCGCGTCAAAGGCTCGGATATCACGCCTGAGATGGTATTTTCTGAAAGTCTGACACGAATAAAATTAAATAACTATTCTTACTATAAAGGTAGTGGGGATGGGGCAATGGAACCCAGTATATTTAACACTACGGCTAGAACTACAAGAACACTTGATAACAAGGGCGAGATCATCGACAGTGACGAGGTTTGCTCGGACATCATAGATGGAGAAGGCCAGGCGGTTGAATCGACGGACGTCGGCGTTACTGATGAAGATCTTATGGCCATGATGAAGGACATGAGGACCAACGTCGTGGTCGTAGGCTGCGGCGGGGGAGGATCAAACTCCATTGCGCGCATGTCCCAGGAAGGTATCACCGGTGCAAAGCTCTATGCGGTCAATACGGATGCGCAACACCTGCTGCATACACACGCGGATAAGAAGTTCCTCATTGGCAAGAAGCTGACCCGAGGCTTTGGGGCAGGTAGCTTGCCGGAAATCGGGGAGAACGCGGCCAAGGAAAGCATCAGCGAGATCAAGGCTGCGTTGAGCAGGGCCGATATGGTATTCATCACCTGCGGCCTTGGGGGCGGCACGGGCACCGGCTCAGCACCGGTGGTGGCGCAGACTGCAAGGGAATCCAGCGCGCTGACCATCGCAGTCGTGACCACTCCGTTCAAGGCAGAGGGAGCGATCAGAAAGCGCAATTCGGACTGGGGCCTTCAACGGCTCAGGGAATCATCGGACACCGTCATTGTCGTTCCTAACGATCGGCTGCTTGAAGTCGTGCCAGACCTGCCGGTGCAAAAAGCGTTCCGTGTGGCTGATGCCGTGCTAACGCACGCGGTCAAGGGCATCACCGAACTGGTGACCAAACCCGGACTGGTTAACCTAGACTTCGCTGATATACGGACCGTCATGTCCAACGGAGGCGTCGCCATGATCGGCCTCGGCGAGGCCAGGGGCGAGAGCAGGGCCATTGAATCGGTGAAGGCAGCGCTTGATAGCCCGCTGCTCGATGTGAACATAGCGGGCGCGACGGCAGCGATCATCAATGTGATCGGCGGCGAGGATATGAGTATCAGCGAGGCCGAGAGCGTGGTCGAACACGTGTCGAATAAGATCGACCCTGAAGCGCGGGTCATATGGGGCGCTCACATCGAGCCCGAACTAGAAGATGCAATCAGGACGATGGTGATCATAACGGGCGTGAAATCGCTGCAGATACTGGGAAAAGAAACCCCGGTACAGCAGGAGATCAAGAGCATACGTAGCACGCAAAAATTCGGCATAGACTTCATATCCTGAATTCTATGCCCGAAAACTTTATCCGTATGTACACTATTATCTGATTCGTCTTTTCTTTGAACCTATTTGAAGGACGGAGATCGATCACAGTGGCAGAGAAGGCATCTAATCAGATATCGCTGGACAGCGTTACCGGCGGGATAAAGCAATACATTAGGATATTAAAGCTGACGCGCAAGCCGAGCAACGAGGAATTCTTCACCATTTCGAAAGTAGCCGGTGCCGGGATTCTTCTGATTGGCATCATTGGGTTCGTGATTTACCTGATCATGGTGATCCTGCCCCCCAACTTCATACATTAATTGGCCGGGGGATGGAGATGGCAGAGGAAGTTCAACAGGCAATCCCTAAATCGGCGATTTTTGCTGTCAAGACGACCGCAAACCAGGAGCGGTCGGTGGCGAACCTGATCGCCATGGTCACGCGTAAGGAAAACCTCGACATACGCTCTGTGCTGGTGCCCGAGGAGCTGAAAGGTTATGTGCTGGTAGAGTCCCCGATGCTCGAGATCGTCGAGGATGCCATCAAAAATATTCCCCATGCCAAGGCCGTGGTAAAGGGCGCGTCCTCCATCGCGGAAGTACAGCACTTCTTGGTACCCAAGCCGACGGTAACGGGCATATCCGAGGGGGACATCGTTGAGCTGACCGC
>DATHCY010000007.1:0-7093 GCA_035319305.1 Methanocella sp. | reverse complement strand
TTTCCAGCTACCTGGCACTCCCCTCGCCATCGGCTGAGAACATAATGCAATAATAAAACCAAACCATGTAAATAGCACTCCAAAGGTTATCCCCAAGATAAGCCACGAATTTTCAGTCGCCATGCTACCCACCGATTTATTAGCATTTGCCTATGATTAAGATTATATGATCATATAAAGTTAGGGCGTATCACGTATTATACGTCAGCAAAATTATTCATTACTGATATTGCCACGGGCTTGCCATACGCCGCCTTAAAAGTAACGATGATTATAAAATTACTATTAGCTATTAGTGGGTTGTATTGAAAGACACCCGGAAGAACCGGTTAAACGTTTGATAAACCGGCCAACAAAGATAAAACCCGAATTTTATTGTTAAGCCGATCCAGCGCGCTCTAATCATCAGTGGAATGCAATATTAATAGATATCTGCCGATAAAGGCATGCTGCGAAGCATTTCTGTCCAAGACTCATTCCAATTTTGAATTCCGCAACACACCCTACAGTTACGGTAACTCCACCTGTTCGCGCGAGTATAAAAAAGATAGATAGAAGTTTAATCGGCAATACTTGTTAATCTTTTCAACTTGCCTATCGTTGATGATTTTAATCAAAATCCCCCAATGTCCATTCCCAGTATCCATCATAATATGGCATAATTAGTATGTGGTTGTGGGTTTTTAGTTGTCTTGGTGTAATGGGCGAGGCCTAACAGTTGTAAGCTGGGAGTCACCTGTCAGACGATGAGTGCTTGTTCTTTCTTCTTGAAAATGATCGCATTATCAAGCTGACATGATGTAATGGTCGTATGTAGTGCTATTTGGTGGTTGTCTGTTTCTGGGTTGACTCCGGTTGATATGTGTATTTCGCTCCTCGTAGGGCAGATAGAACCGCGGCGGTCAGACTCAGCACGATGCCGATAATGAAGGATATCCTCAGCGATGGCATAAAGGCCTGCGCCAGCGTATGCGGAAACCAGGTGATGCCTGTTAATGTGCTGAGAGTTTCTGGACTGATCATATTCATGGTTGAGGCGGGCAGACTTTTCAGCAGGATCTGCACCGGGTTATATCCTAGGAATGCCGCGAATAGCGCGCTGGTGGGGGGTATGTTGTTCATGATTGGGATGAGTTGCTGCGCCCCCGCGCTTGAAAGCGAGCGGGCCATCGCTGGCGGAAATTCGCTTGTCAGGCTCACGATGATAATCGTGAAGAACATGGCCATGCTCGATGTCATGGCCGTATTCTGGAGCGTCGATCGCATGCCTGAGGCGACGCCTCGCTCTTCAGGGGGCACGCTGTTCATGATCGATGCGATGTTCGGCGAACTGAACATGCCGTTGCCCATGCCCATGAGCAGCAGCGCTAGGGCGAACTGCGGGTAGTCGAAGTTGTATGGCAGCAGCGCTAGTATGATGAAGGCGGCGGCGACTAACAGCATACCCATCGTGCTGATCCAGCGGGCGCCGTACTTATCCGAGAGCCACCCGGATACCGGCCCCATAATAACGAATCCCGCGCTTAGCGGGAGCATGTAGATGCCTGCCCAGAATGGGGTCGATTCGTAGCTGTAGCCATGCAACGGGAGCCAGATACCCTGCAGGAGCATGATCAGGATGAACATCAGCCCACCGCGGGCGATAGCGCCTAAAAACCCTGCGATATTAGCGAAGGCGAACGCTTGGATCCTGAAGAGTCCCAGCCGAAACATGGGATGTCCGACTCGACTTTCCACCACCGGAAACAGCATGAGAAGAACTGTGCCGGCGATCAACCCGGCGATAACCCATGGACTGCTCCACCCCATCGGATCGTCCCCGTAGGGCATCAGCCCGTAAGTGACTGCTATTAAAAGTGTGGTCAGGCCGCTGACGAACATGAGATTTCCGACAATATCGATCTTCTGGGCCGGAGCCCGCTGAGAGATCTCTTTGAGCTTCAAGAAAGACCACAAGGCGCCAAAGGTGCTGAAAGGCACGCTGATCAGGAACACGTATCGCCAGTCATAGACAGCCAAGATGCCGCCCAGAACCAGCCCGATGAACTGGCCTGATAGCGCTGCGACCTGGTTGATGCCCAGCGCCTTACCTCGCTCATCCACCGGGAACGCATCGGTCAGAATGGCAGCGCTATTAGAAAAGATAAACGACGCGCCAACCGCCTGAACCAGCCTGAAGGATATCAACTCGATCGCGCCGGCGTCCCCCATGCTAGGCGTCAAGAACAGAAGCAGCGAACCGGCCGCAAAGACAGCGAACCCGACGTTGAAAAACCGCACCCGCCCATACATATCGGATAGCCGACCACAACTGAGCAGGAGTGTAGCCGTCACCACACCATAACCCATAAGCATCCAAAGCATATATTGGAACGAAGCCAGCGGATCGACGTTGATCCCTTTGAAGATCGCGGGTAAGGCAACCATGACGATCGTGCCATCCACCGACGCCATAAACATGGCAATCGTCGTGTTAGACAACGCCACCCATTTATAATCGATCTCCTTTCTGAACAAACCCACAGAAAACTCCTTCTAACAATCGAATTAACCCTGACAAATATGCAAGGAGTATTCTAAGTACTTTGCCGCTTGCTATTCCCTGATACAAAGAACGACGAGTATACGACGAACATCGCCAACACGCCGAACACCTACCGGAATCAGGCCGGACTACACTTATAACACGATCTATCCATACAGATGGCATCTGAAACAATGAAACGTCATTTACGATGATTACCTGTAGGTACCACTAGAATTCTTCAAGAAACTTGATCACGGGCAGATAGTGAAAAAGAGAGAAAACAATAGAACCGTAGACAAAGAAAAACGAGATATGAGTATAAACGCGCCCCGCTCGATACTTCGATATCATAGACTAAACTCGGATTGTTCTACAGAGCAGCAACACCTTAATGTATTTATAAGGATAAAAGCAGTTTTTAAATATATGATTATTGTTGTATCTGATGTCCATCTAGGGTATGATAGATCTAACAAAGAGGATTTTGTTAGTTTTCTCGATAAATGCAATACTCAAGAGATAGAACATCTTGTACTTCTAGGGGATATATTTGATTTTTGGAGGCTCAGTAGGGCTGATGTTTTTATTAAAAATGATGACGTATTCCAAAAATTGAACTCATTACAAGCCGAGAATATTCACTATGTTGTTGGAAATCACGATTTTTTACTCTTCAAACTATACAATGAGCATATCACCGATTATCCTTTTGTCATCACAAAATTTTTGAGATTAGAGAATGGGGGGAAAAAATTCTTTTTTATTCACGGTTACGATCTGGAAGTGGCTAGAAGACCGATAACTATTGAGAATTATGAGAAATTTGCCGAACATATGTGTTTTAATACGAATCTGTACGATAAAATAGCGAGCATCCTATGGAATTATATCGGGAATATCAGCACTATAAACACGAGAATTCATATGGCCATCAGTTCCCCACATAAAAGAGCTAGTATAGATCGTGTATATGAATTATCTGTATCGAGTAGTGTACGTTTACTTCTCGGAATGCAGTCGGATGAAATATTGGTATATGGGCATACTCACAAGCCATTCATTTTCAATGACAAAGTAGTCAATACAGGTTCATGGGTCAATGAAATTCCAAATAAAAGCTTCCAAAATTCTTATGTAAAAATCGTTGATGGTAAAATAGAATTAAAATATTATAATAGAGAAAACAACTCATTATGATATTTCGTATTAGTATGTTGGATTTGTTCTAGTACTCTACGATACTGGTATGCAGCCCAACATCAGCTTTATTTAGGTACTATAAATTTCTCAATTTTACTATACTCTTCTATAAACTTTAATCTATCGTGTGCCGAAAGTATTATGCGAGGGGCTTATCCATCCCACCCTGAAGAGGTGGGGTCATCCTCCTCTCCGAAAATCCCCCGATGATAAACAAACGATAGTTTCAAGTTTGTATCAACGATATATTCTATATAAAAAATCATAATTCGGGCCGGAGATTCGATTCGACATGGGGGAACGATTGAAAAGAGCCGAAGGATCATCGTTTGGCGGTAGTTGTATCGAAGTATTCAGTGATAAGCTGGTCATTAAAAGCATGCTCCATGCAGAGGAGATCCGGCTGTCTGATATCACTTCTGTAATGTTGACGAAAACGCAAAGCGGCTCATCGTTCAATGGAAAGCTGGATGTTTTCGTTAGCGGTCGATCCACACCTAAAAGTAGCGTGCAGTTCAATAAAAAGCACGAGCGGGAATTTGACGAGGTGAAAAATCTTGTCGATCAGCTCCTGATCAAATCCGGCATGAATTTTGCCACCGGCCAGGAGCAGATGTTCTCTGGTAACATTAACAATACGGTCAGTCAGCTGCTGAGGGATCTCAATATTACCTCTGGGCAGGTAAATAAATCAGTGGTATTCGTTGACGGCCAGAATATGAGCAATGTGGACTTTCCCGGCATAAAAAATCTCATGGAGATCAAAGAGCTGGAAAGATGGGCTGCGCTCAGGGATAAGGGGATTATCACTGAAGAAGAGTTTAACTTTAAGAAGAAGCAGCTGTTATATAATACAAACACCGGTGATGGTACACTTAAGATGATCAAATGTAAATATTGTGGCACGCAGCATGTACCGGGCGAGGAGAAATGCTCTAGCTGCGGTGCTCCGCTTTCGTAAATATTAATTTTTTTGTTTTCCAATCAGCATACCAAAAGAATCTATTTATACTAGTAATTATTCGTTATATCTAATCGATTATGACTTGATCATTATAGGGGGTAACAGGTTATACCGAAATCTGCCGATTAGTTCGGATATGGACTTCGAGAAACCCTGTAGACGATATTCGTTAGCGGAACATGAGGTATAGTGCTGAATTTGTTTTAGTACTCCGATATTGGTGTACCGTCCGGCACCAGCCTTGTAAGGTACTGTAAATTTTTTGTGTGGGGGAATTGGCAAAGTTAATTATTAAATAATTCTAATAAGCGTGCGGTATCGTAATGTCACTTGTCTCAGGGCCGGCCGTGAGGCTGGAGGGTGTTTCCAAAAGATACGGCGACCTTGTTGCCGTCGAGGGCCTCGACCTGGAGGTCAGAAAGGGCGAGGTGTTAGGTCTTCTCGGGCCGAATGGGTCCGGTAAGTCCACGACGATGAAGATGATGCTCGGGATGATAAAACCTGATCGGGGTAGCATCAGCGTCCTGGGGTACGATACAGTCCGGGATCCGATCGAGATCAGGAGACGAATAGGGTATGTGCCTGAGTCGCTGCGTATTTACGAATTTTTGACTGCTGTTGAGTTCCTCGACCTGACGGGGGATATCTACAATATGACGTCTGACTTCAAGAAGGAGCGCATCGAGGAGTTCATCGGCGCCTTTGACCTGGAAGGCCGGGAAGGCGATCTAATCAGTTCGTATTCGGATGGGATGAAGCAGAAGGTGGTGCTGATATCCGCGCTTATGCACAGGCCCGAGCTCCTGATCCTCGATGAGCCTCTCAGGGGACTGGATCCTAAATCCGCCCGGATCGTCCGGGATATTCTGCGAGAGCTGGCGTCCCAGAATTGTACCACGGTAATTTCGACACATGTGCTGGAGATCGCTGAGGCTATGTGTGACCGGATCGCCATCATATACCGCGGAAAGTTGATCGCGCTGGGGACAATGGATGAGATTCGAGTAAGCTCGAAGATGCCAGGCTCAGGTCTGGAGGACATTTTCCTGAAGCTGACCGGGACAGGCGATGTCCGTCCGGTGGTGGAGGCGCTGACCCGGTGAGCTGGAAAAATGTGCTAAGGCTATACAGCGTTTACAGCAAGGCCTACCGGCTGTCGGGACAGATTAAATTTCGCCACTATAAGGAGGGGTGGTGGAGGAAGTATGCCGGGTATACGGCGCTGATTATCATCGGCCTGGTGTTCAGCATCCCGGTTTCTCTCACTGCAGAGGCCATGTGGACAGACTCTTCTCCCGATACCCATGTGTCGATGCAGGATACTGTGGCGAGTATCCTGGCGATGCTTCCTCCGTTCGGCATCCTCTACAGCCTCTACTTCACTCAGATGAGGCTGGTGCAGCGGTCGGGCGCAAAAATACAAGTGCAGCCTATCTACTGGTTCCCGTTGACATGGGAAGAGCATACGATGGCTTCCATCATATCAACCATGATGGCGCCGCTGGCGATCACGGTGATACTGATACCGGTTGTCGTCATCCCCTCGACCGTAGTAGGGATGGCGCCGCTGAGCATTTTTGCCATTCTCGCCTTGCTTGTGGGTATAATGATGACCAGCGCTACGGCCGAGATCCTGAAGAGCCTCCAATTAGGCATCGCCGAATCGGTTTCGAAACTGGCGGGCAGATGGGCTCTGTGGGCTAGGTTCTTTGCTACGCTGGCCTTTTTCACTATTATATATAGTGGCTATTATCTTATGAACCGGCTCAATCCTATGGCGCTGGCCCCTTCGATGGCGCGCGATCTAATCTTGGGCTGGTTTATCCCATACCTCTGGCCGGGTATCGCCGTTTATGAAGCTAACGGCGGAGGATGGATGGAAACCATTGTATTTTGCATCGCTTCCATGGCGTTTACCTGGGCCTTATATCATGTTGCGGTCAGATACAATGCTCGATCGGCGTTGCAAGATACAATAACGATTAGTATCTCTCGTCGCAAGTACATTCCACGGCCCAGCCTGCTGGAACGTCTCGGAGTTTCGGTCGCGGTTTCGGCGATCGTGCGCAAGGATCTGAAGTCATATACTCGTCGTCAAGAGCTTATGTATGTCTTTATAACGCCGATCATATTGGTGGTATCGACGATCATCTCGTTGGTAACCGGGATAAACGATGGGATTTCGGATAATTGGGCTGGAGGGCAGTTCGCGTTCATGCTGCTTTCGCTGCAGCCATCCACAGTGCTCGTCATATTCCTCGCCGGTTCAGTCGTGGGGTCTGAGGGAGAGCGGCTGCAGCTTCTCACAGGATCTCCGGTGTCTCCACAGGTTTTTGTCAGGGCGAAATATTTGTTTTGCGTGTTTATCTGCGGGGTCGTAGCTCTTTTTTCGGTGGTCGTCT
>DATHCY010000006.1:0-2041 GCA_035319305.1 Methanocella sp. | reverse complement strand
GACGATATTGGATGCCGTTGAGGGAAGCCAGAAACTCTTTCGGGACTCACTTCCCATGATCGCTAGCGAAAACGTGACCAGTCCCATGGTGCGAAAAGTACTATCATCGGACCTGGGCCACCGGTATGCCGAAGGGCAGGTCGGCCACCGCTTTTATCAGGGCTGCGGCTTTGTGGATGTGATCGAAGGTAAGGCCATCGAACTGGCAAAAGAAGTTTTCCGAGCGCCACATGTCAATGTGCAGCCGGTATCAGGCGTCAACTGTAACATCGCCGCCTTTTTCGCGCTAGCCGATCCTGGGGACAGCCTTATGGCGCTTGCCGTACCATGCGGCGGCCACATCAGTCATGCGAAGTTTTCGGCGGCCGGTATTAGGGGCCTTAAAATTTATACTCATCCTTATGATAATGAAATAATGAACATCGACACGGACAAGATGATCAAAGAGATCAGGAAGAACAGGCCGAAGATAGTCATGTTCGGCGCCAGCCTGTTCCTCTTCCCTCACCCGGTGCGTGAAGCCAGGGAGGCCTGCGACGAGATCGGGGCCAGCATCGTCTACGATGGAGCTCACGTTCTTGGCCTGATAGCTGGAGGCCGGTTTCAGGATCCCTTAAGGGAGGGGGCTGACGTGGTAACTGGCAGCACCCATAAGACCTTCCCCGGCCCGCAGGGCGGCATCATATTATGTCGGGAGAAGTTCGCGCGGGACATCGACGAGGCGGTATTTCCGGGAACGGTCAGCAACGCCCATCTGCACCATAAAGCAGGGCTGGCCATCACGCTGGCAGAGATGAAGGCATTCGGAAAGGCATACGCAGCGCAGATCGTAAAAAATTCACAGGCACTGGGTGCGGCCATGGATGATCTGGGCTTCAACGTTCTCTGCAGGGATCTCGGCTACACGAGATCGCACCAGATCGCGGTGGACGTCTCCAAGATTGGCGGCGGGTCCGTGCTTGCGGAAAAGCTCGAAAGGGCGAACATTATCACCAACAAAAATTTGTTCCCGTGGGACCACGTAAACACGACGGATAACCCGTCCGGCCTGCGCCTGGGCACTCAGGAGTTAACCCGGTTAGGCATGAACGAGCCGGAAATGAAAGAAGTGGCAAAGTTCATTAAGAGAGTCGCCATTGACAGAGAAGAACCCGAAAAGGTTAAAAAGGATGTAGTACACTTTAAGTCTCAATATCAGGCAGTGAAATACTGCTTCGATGGCGATGGTGCCTATGAGTTTTCACTCAGGTGACTCGAAGGGGGCAGACTGTTCTCGAAAAAAGCTGATCATCTTTGATATGGACTCGACAGTGATAGACTGCGAGGGTATCATCGAACTTGCCTGTGCGAGAGGCGTGGGCGAATACGTGACAGATGTCACCCGGCGCGCCATGAATGGCGAGCTGGATTTCGAGCAGGCACTGATAGAACGGGTTAAGCTCCTCAGGGGCCTCAGCGAGGCCGACGCGATCCGCGTCGCCGAGTGCGTTCCCCTGATGCCCGGTGCCGTAAAACTGATGAGCGAGCTGGAGGCGTGCGGATACCGCAAAGCCCTTATCTCGGGAGGATTTACCATCATAGCGGATCGCGTGGGATCCATGCTTGGCATGGACTACGTGTATGCGAACGAGCTTATGATCCAGGACGGTGTGGTCACCGGAGAGGTCCGGGGGCCGCTGACGAAGCAAAACTCGAAGAAGGAGGTTCTCGAAGAGATTTGCAGACTGGAAAAGGTTAGCCCAAAGGACTGCATTGCCGTGGGCGACGGGTCAAACGACCTGTGCTGGGCGGGAGTTGTAGGCAAGTTTGTGGCCTTCAACGCCACGTCGGTGGTACGCCATGCGGCGGACATAGTCTTGGAGGGCAAAAATCTGGAATCCATGATTCCTATAGTACAAGAGGAGGAAGACGAATACAATGCTAAAAGAACTGCAAGAGAAGAAGCAAAAGTTCCTGAAGGATGCCGAGGAGTTAAAGACTAACAGGAACGAGTGGAACTCCAAGGCCAGTACATTCGCGAAGAGGAGGGATGAGCTCAACA
>DATHCY010000005.1:0-3073 GCA_035319305.1 Methanocella sp. | reverse complement strand
TTATAACACTATCGATATGGGGCTTGAAAAAAGAGGTGGGCGTTATTTCTCGTATGGTCGATCGTACATCTGCTCTAGTGCCTTCGGGCTTGCCAGCCGGTTCCAGATATTCTCGCCCGAGACTATGAGGGCATGGACTGTGGGCACTGGCACCAGGGGCAGGTAGAGCAGTGCCTCCGCCTCGGGTGGCAGTGGCTCGCCTTTTGCTAGCAGCTTCGCCGCGTTGTCCAGGCCCTTTATGAGCGGGACCAGAAACTCGTCGGATTCTTGGAGGGGCTTTCCCTTGATGGTCATGCCCGAGCTGATGCAGGCGGCTCCCGCCCACTCCAGTCCTGTCTCTTTCGCAAACCTCTTGCAGATGTCGATCGCGGTCTGGTTCTGGTGGGGTTCGGGGAAGCCGCAGTTCACTATGGACAGGAATAGCTGCCTCTTCGGCATCGCTTTCCGATGCTCGTGGATCAGTTCTAGCGCTCGGATCGTCTGTGATGGGAGGCAGTCCACGTATAGCGGGAAGGCCAGCACGAGCAGGTCGGCCTCGTCGACCGCGGTCAGCAGCTGTCGCCGGCCCTCCGCGGACTTGGCCAGCTTGGCGGCGAAGGCCGTCTCAGTGGCTACGCCTTGCTCTCGGAGCCTATCCATCAGGTACGTCCCCAGCTGCAGTGAGTTGCTCCGCTCTCCACGGGGGCTGCCGATTAGTAGCAAGGCTTTAGATATCATGCCGAAACCCCCGTCTTTAGGAGCAGTCGCCTTACTTCGGCGCTTATTGTGTCTGCCGACTGGCCTTGTACCGCGAAGCCGGTAGCGATCGCCGGGCTATGGAAGCTCCACGCCTCTCGTTCCAGCAGCGTTCGGAAGATTTCCTCCGCCTCGTCGTCTCTCTCGGGTAGGGTGCCGATCGAGATGAGGTTCGGGTACTGCTTGTACCGTTTCGTATGGTGGAGTTCCCCGTGGAACTTGCCTATGTATGGCATGATGTTCGGGAGCAGTCGGTCAATTGCTTTCTTCAGCTCGTAAGAGTAGCCCCCGAAGGTCGCGGGGGTCAGAAAAATCGTGAGATTGCTTTGGATGAACAGCCTGGCTGTTTCTCGGCCGTCATCGGGGACGAGGCAGGTGCCGGGCGTCTGCAGCCAGCAGCCGAAGCAGCTGGTACAGCCAGCGATCTGTTTATCTCGGAGGGTGACAGAGTCGACCTGCCAGCCCGTAGCTTTCAACTGCTCTTCCAGCGATTTTTTCGCGAGGCTGGCGGCCTTATCTGAGGCTGCCGAGCCGTCTAGTATTAAAGCGTTCACCATCTGTGATCACCCTTATTCTCGATAGCATGTCCCAGCATGTCCAGGGTAAAGTACACTAGTTCGTCCCTGGTGGTTAGAGATCCTCCTCTCCTGACGTGTGATTCCAGCGACGCTCGGATCATGGCCGTGGTGGTTTCGATTAGGAACGTCGCAGTCATGTTGGGGTCCGCGTCCTTTCGAATGGTGCCATCGGAGATACCCATTCGGATTGCATCGACGGAGATCAGCCAGGTGTGGAATTTTTGGGTTGCAAACTCTGTCCGAATAGCTTCTCCCAGATCCCCCGAGAACCATCGTTTCTGGGCGTCGAGCATCATGTCGAAGTACACTGGGTACTTCTTTGAGAACTCGTAGTATGCTAGGCCTCCGGCGTACACCTTGCTGATGCCTCTTTTCTCCGCGGCCATGGCCTGCTCTACCATCTCGCCGAAGATGGTGATCCCTGGAATAACTGCGGCTACGTACAGGGTTTCCTTGTTCTTGAAGTACAGGTATAGCGTGCCTTTGGCCAGTCCTGTCTCCCGGGCTACATCGTCCATGGTGACATTTTCGTAGCCCTTTGAGGAGAAGAGTTTCAGAGCCGCGTCCAGTATGATCTTGCGGCGCTCTCCCTTTTCTTTCGATTTTCGTTCAGCTGTGATCATTTTTCACCATTTCGTGACCATGAGTCATTTATTGACCGTTAGTCATATGACGACTATTAGTCATTTATCTATATATAGATTTGCGCACGCCGTTTAACATTATTACCGGATTATTTTTGAAAATCTACCGTCACAACACTCACAGTTAGGTTTATATGGACAGTACCGCATGTAGAGATAGTTACTATGGCCACCAATCTGACAATCACCGAGAAGATCCTGGGAAAGGCCTCGGGCAAGAGCGTGAAGGCCGGCGACTTCGTGCTGGCCAATATCGATCGGGCTATGACGCACGACATCACCGGACCGCTCGCCGTCGAAGGCTTCTACGAGATCATGAAAAACCAACAGGAGAAGAAAGTATGGGACCCATCGAAGATCATCATCCTCTTCGACCACCAGGTGCCCGCCGACTCGCTTAACGCCGCGCAGAACCATATCATGCTGCGCAAATTTGCAAAAGAGCAAGGGATCAAACACTTCTACGACGTCCTCGAGGGAGTCTGCCACCAAGTCATGCCAGAAAAAGGCCACGTAGAACCAGGCATGCTGGTCGTCGGCTCCGACTCACACACCTGCGCCTACGGCGCCCTCGGATCATTCGCAACAGGAATCGGCTCCACAGACATGGCCGCAGCCTTCGCACTAGGCAAGCTATGGTTCAAGGTACCGGAGACAATCCGGTTCGAAGTGAACGGAAAACTGGACGACCGAGTCTACAGCAAGGACGTCATCCTCAAGCTCATCGGCGACATCGGAGCAGACGGGGCGCGCTACAAAGCCTGCGAGTACGCTGGCGATGTCATCAACAACCTAGACATATCGCAGCGGATGACGATCAGCAACATGGCCATTGAGATGGGCGGCAAAGCAGGCATCATCGAACCGGACAGAAAAACGGAAGAGTACATCAAGGCACGGGTCAAGGGCTACCGACTTGATAAGAACCTCAAGAGCGACACGGACGCTAAATACTCCGAGATCAAGGAATACGACCTTTCAGAAATGCCCCCGCAGGTCGCCCGCCCCCACAACGTGGACAACGTGGTGGACGTGGACAGAGTGGAGGGAAAGAAGATCGACCAAGTGTTCCTAGGGAGCTGCACAAACGGCAGGTTTGAGGACCTGAAAATCGCA
>DATHCY010000004.1:0-5059 GCA_035319305.1 Methanocella sp. | reverse complement strand
AGCGATTCTTTTTACTAGGAGCGATTCTTTTTACTAGGAGCGATTCTTTTTACTAGGAGCGATTCTTTTTACTAGGAGCGATTCTTTTTACTAGGAGCGATTCTTTTTACTAGGAGTATGATGGCTTTAACATACCGCGATATACCCGGGACAATCTTATGTCAAAGCCCGTATTCTGTTCTCATACCGGGCCGACTGAATGAATGATCTTCGCATGTCCGGAGAGGTGATAGTATGTATGAGAAAAAGGGTGCGATGACCGTAGAAGAGGCGGGCCGCAAAGGCGGCCAAAAAGGTGGAGAGAAGGTAAAAGAGAAATATGGCCCTGAATTCTACTCAAAAATCGGCCACAAAGGCGGTCAGAAAGTCCGGGAGCTGATAGAGAAAGGCAAAGGCGAGTGAAAAAGAAAAGGGCCTCGGCCAGTATGCTTCAACGTACGCCTGAGTCTCTCCGCGGCAGCTTGCCGTCGAAAAGTATATGCTCGGCGAGCCGTGTAACAGTGGTATATGGCCGCAATAAAGTCATCGGGTACACGATCTGCTCGGGAAAAGCGTGGGGAGTCCCCTGATCGACCATCCGACATTCCGGCTGCAAGTATAACCGCCGGGCCTATTACAGGCATATCGCCGTTTAAGACCGCCAGCGAGCTACTGAAAGAGGGTAATACCCTGGCCGAGAACGAGCGCCGGATCGGGCGGTGGGCGGATCAGATGATCAGGGGTAAAAAGCTGGCGCCCGGGTGGAAAGAGGATCGGGACGCGGCCGCGACCGTGCGTTGGATCGGCGATCGTAACGCCCAGTTGCCGGATGCTGCAAGATCAAAGAAGGGGCGGGGCAAGCACCAGGGAAAAGAATAACACGGTGCTCACGTTTTATCCTTGTGGGGCCGTGGGGCGGAGTGGGAAAACCCTACCCTGAAGGGGTGGGGTTGAGAGCGGAGTCCCTCGATTCCCTGGTAACGTATCTCTGTAAGGGTTTACTGCGCTTTCACAGTCTGGCTCTCGACGTACTTTTTGACGACATCAAGGCTCACCTGTCCAGTAGTGGCTATGAAAATAGCTGTCATTCTATAATGAGTCGCCCCACAGGTACTTCTTGGTCTCAGGGTATTCGAGCCTCAGCAGCCTCGATGATGCACCCTTGATCTGCTGAGCCACTTTGGAGATGTTGACAGTAGGCTTAGCATTGAACAGAATATGATGATCATCGCTTGACTCCTGAGCAACAATCTGGATACCCAGTTTCTCGGCCTGCTCTAAGACGATCTCTTTCAGATGTTTCCTGACAGCTTCACTGTAAAGGGCTTTTCTCCGGTACTTCACCACGATAATGAGGTGGTAATGGAGAGCATGTACGCTGTGCGCCGATCTCTCCAGCTCGTACTTCACTGGCTTCCACCTTCTTTCTGAAGCTCGTAGCAGTCGATTGTGTCCAGATTCTTCGTGATCGATAGGCGGATCTTCAGTATAAGGGCTTTTTGATAGCATGGGCAAATCACATGATACGGGTGTGCCGTAGCACTCTCTTTGTTGACCTTAGTCTCGATGATGCAATAAACACCCTGATTGACAAATGCCCTACTGACAAGAAGAAGTAGCCATGATTCAATCGTACAAGTACCGGTTATACCCAGACAGGAATACTGAGGCGAGGCTAGCCGGTGCCCTCGAACAATGCAGGTGGCTGTATAATCGGCTTCTTGAAGAGATAGAGAAGTCCAATAAGACCGATAACCCGCTCCGCATGTACGATTGTCACAACCTCATACCAGCCCTGAAGGAAGAACGCCCAGAACTGAAAACAGTATATAGTAAAGCCCTACAGATGGTCAGTCAGATTCTATGGGGCAACATTCGCGGCCTGAACGAGCTGCGGAAGAACGGCAGGAAGACCGGGAGAATCAGATTCAAGGGACAGGGATGGTATAAGACATTGAACTATAATCAGAGTGGCTTTTCTGTGAAGGGCGATGTGCTGACGCTTTCCAAGATCGGCCCGGTCAAGATGAATCTACATCGGCCGATCAGTGGAAAGGTGAAGGGTGTCATAATCAAGAGGGAAGATCGTTGCTGGTATGCGATCTTCCAGATCGAGACTCCGGGCCAGCCCCTACCTAAGAACGATAAGGCGGTTGGAATTGATGTTGGTATCCGGGCTTTTGCCGCCGATAGTGATTGCAACAGCTTCGAGAACCAGAAACCACTTGCTAGGAAGCTTGAGAGTATCAAGAAGGCCCAGAAGAAGCTTTCTCGGAGCAAAGAGGATCGAAGAACAGGGAAAAGCAGAAGAGAAAGCTTGCGAAACTTCATGAGAAGGTATATAATCAGCGTAACGACTTCCTGCACAAACTGTCCAGGTACTATATCAACAGCTACGGGACGATCTGTGTGGAAGATCTAGACGTGAAAGACCTCAAAGAGAAGCGTGGCTATGGGAAGACCATGCGCCGTAACATTCATGATGCAGCGTGGAGCAGGTTTGCAATGATGCTTGACTACAAGGCTGAAAGTGCCGGTAGACGACTAATCAAAGTGAACCACAAGGACACTTCTGAAAAGTGCTCCCGCTGCGGACATATCGTAGAAAAGACATTAGCGGAAAGGCTGCATCAATGCCCAGTCTGCGGCTATATGGCAGACAGGGATTACAACGCAGCCTTGAACATTCTGATAGCAGGCGTGGGACACGCCGTAGAGCCTGCGGGGCCAAAGCCACTACTCAACCTCCGGGTCGAGCAAGCTCTGGCAATGAGCCAGGAAGCCCCGCCCTGAAGGGCGGGGTAGTTCACCATGCGATGTTGCGCCATCTAATATTCCGTGTATGTTTCTGTTGAGAATGGCCAATTGCATGAAAGTTAAAGGATGTTTTATATACCCTGGTGCGTTATGATATCCTGATTTCTGATGCCCGATGTTTTCGAGATCGCCGGCAAGGACCTATTAGGACGTATAGGCCGGCTATACACCCCGCATGGCATAGTAGAGACCCCGACGGTGATGCCGGTGATCAACCCCAACCTGCGACTGATCGAGCCGGCTGAATTGAAAAAATTCGGGGCGCAGATGCTGATCACGAACTCATATATCATCTACCGTACGGAGCGGCTGAGAGGTGTGGCGCTCGAGAAGGGCCTGCATCAAATGCTAAATTTCGACGGGCCCATCATGACTGATTCAGGCTCGTTCCAGCTATCAGTATATGGCTCGGTCGAAGTGGATAATCAGGGTATAGTATCGTTCGAACGGGACATCGGCGCCGATATCGGTGTGCCCCTGGATATACCGACGCCGCCCAACGTTCCATATTCCCGGGCCAGAGAGGAGTTGGAGATCACGCTTGCCAGGATGGGCGAGGCTAAAGACTACAAGGGAGATATGCTTTTGGCCGGGCCGGTACAGGGCTCGACTCACCCGGACCTGAGGGAAGAGGCGGCGAAGCGGACCTATGAGATCGGCTTCGATATCTATCCAATAGGCGCTGTGGTGCCGCTGATGGAGGCCTACAGGTACCGGGATCTAGTCGATGTGATCGTACGCTCTAAAATGGGTTTGGGGTCGGACGCGCCGGTACACCTGTTCGGGGCGGGGCATCCCATGATGCTGGCGCTGGCGGCGGCATTGGGATGCGATCTGTTCGACAGCGCTGCCTATGCGCTATACGCGAAGGACGGACGGTACCTCACAGTGGATGGCACGTACCATATCGGCCAGCTCGCCTACCTTCCCTGCTCCTGCCCTGTCTGTATTGCCCACACTGCAAGGGAGATCGCAGGCATGGATGAGGCCGCCCGGACCCGGCTGCTGGCAGAGCACAACCTCTACGCTACCTTCGCTGAGATCCGCCTAATCAAGCAGAGCATCATAGACGGCGACCTGATGGAACTGGTGGAGCGCCGCTGCCGGAGTCATCCGAAGATGCTGTCGGGGCTGAAACATATGATGGAATATTCAGCCTATATCGAGCGGTTCGACCGGGCTACAAAATCGTCTTTCTTCTACCTCGGGCCTGAATCAGCTTGTCGACCTGAAGTCATCCATTATAACCGGCTGCTGAAGAACATCGAAGTCTCCGGCAACGTGCTGATATCTACTCGGCGGGATATCGACAGCTCGGACTTCGACCGGGTGTTCCATGTCAAAGCGCCGTTCGGGGTATTCCCGGACGAACTCAGCGAAACCTATCCGATCGGCCAGTCGGAGGTGATTGGCGAGATCGAGTGCGACGCCCGGGAAGCAACGCTACAGAACATCTTAGATTTCATGCGCTCACATCCCGCCGCTAGGTACACGTTCGCCTACGATGCTTTATGGGAGAGCCCGTCAATCGCTAGAATCTCCGATATCGCCAGCTTAATCAGGCTAAATTAGCCCATCCTTCCTGTATATCGCTTGCTGCCTTGGGAACATATATATTTCCAAGGTGCTAATACTTAACCGACTGTGATTTTATGGGGTACGACATCGATCTCGAGATCGGCACTTATGAGAAGGCGGTGAAGGATAGTCCGGACAGCGCGGACGCGAGGCGTGCGCTAGGACTGGCTTACGGGATCAAAGGCAGGTATAGTGATTCCGCGAAGGAGCTCGAAGCAGCTTCCCGCCTAAAGCCGGACAGCGCCGAAATCCACTACAGCCTGGGCATCGCGTATGATGCGATGGGAGAAACCTTAAAAGCGGTGGGGGAGTACAGGAAGGCGGTGCAGCTGAAGAGCGATTATATTGAAGCACGGCTGGGCCTGGCGGTCGCGCTCAACGAGTTGGGCATCATCGACGAATCGCTTCCCGAGTTCACCGCGCTGGTCAAGCTTGCTCCGGCGATGCCCGAAGCCAGGGTTGGATTTGCCTTGGCGCTGTCCGCCGCCGGCTACATCGACGATGCCATCGAGGAGCTGACCGAGGCGGTAAAACTGAACCCTGACTACTATGATGCCCATATGCTGCTGGCGAGCTCGTACGCGGACAGGGGCAAGGTACTGGAAGCCGAAAAAGAATACCACGAGGCGATCCGGTCAGGTCCGGAGAACCCGGACGCATACTATAACCTCGCGGTTACACTATC
>DATHCY010000003.1:0-8311 GCA_035319305.1 Methanocella sp. | reverse complement strand
GCTTCTCCATCTTTTCATAGGTAGCGCCGAACAAATTCGGAGTGCACGACCGCATGTCGTCCCACACGTCCTTCGCCGACTTGAAGTCGAACCCGTTCAGGCCCATATTCTCAGCCAGCCGGACAAAGATCTCCCAGTCTGCCAGGGCCTCTCCAGGGGGCTCGACGGCCTTACGGACCCGGTTGATCCGCCGTTCGCCACTGGTGAAAGTGCCGTCCTTCTCCGCGAAGCAGGCGCCTGGCAATACCACATCCGCGTACTGGCAGCTCTCGGTCCAGAAGATATCCTGGATGACGAGGAAGTCGAGCTTTTCCAGCGAATTCACGACGTGGTTTGAGTCCGGGTAGGAGACGGCGGGGTTCAATCCCAGAATGTACATCGCCCTGATGGGGTCTCCGCACTGGTTGATCTGCTCGGTGAGCGTCTCCCCGTACCAGTCCGGCAGCCCGGTGACGCCCCAGGCCTGTTCCATCTTCGCCCGGTTCTCTGGTACTTCGCACTTCTGATAGCCGGAGTAGACGTTCGGGTATGCGCCCATGTCGCAGGCGCCCTGCACATTGTTCTGGCCCCTCAGGGGGTTCACTCCGACGCCGGGCCTGCCGACGTTGCCGCAGAGCATGGACAGGTTCCCCAGCGAGCGAACGTTGTCGGTGCCCGTAGTCAGCTCGGTGATACCTAGACAGTAGATGATCACCGCGTTTTTGGCCGATGCGTACCTGTGGGCAAGCTCCCTGACCTTCTCGGCAGGCACGCCGGTGATGTGCTCCACGTCCGCATACTGCTCGACCGTCTTCTTGAGGGCCTCAAATCCCTTGGTCCGATTCGCAATGAAATTCTTATCCTGCTTATCTTCCTTGATGATCCAGTACATGATGGAGTTGATCAATGCGATGTGGGTGGACGGGTTGAATCTCACCCACTCGTCGGCCAATCTCGCTGTGGGCGAATACCGTGGATCGACCACAATGACCGGAATCCCCTTCTTCTTGGCCTGCACCACTCGCCGTGCCGCCAGCGGGTGCGCTTCGACAGCGTTCGATCCCCACATGAGGATCAGGTCCGCGTTCAGGACGTCCTCGAATGGATTGGTGGCAGCCCCTGAGCCGAAGGATAGCGACAGCCCGGCGACAGACGGGCCATGACAGATGCGGGCGCAGTTGTCGATGTTGTTCGTCTTGAAGGCGACCCGGGCCCACTTCTGCATGATGTAGCAGTCCTCATTAAGTGTTCGGCAGGAAACCTGGAAGCCCAGGGATTTCGGCCCGTACTTGTTAGAGGTCTCCCTGAACTTTTTGGCGATGAGATCTAGGGCTTCGTCCCACGAGGCCTCCTCGAACTTGTCTCCCTTCTTGATCAGCGGTTTCGTCAGGCGGTCTGGGCTGTGAACGAATTCCCAGCAGGTGGCGCCCTTGGGGCAGAGCTTTCCCTCGTTCACCGGGCTGCGCTTGTAGGGCTCGACCCCTACGAGCTTCCCGTCGTTGACAACCAGGTTCAGTCCGCAGCCCACCCCACAGTAAGGGCATGTGGTCGGGACATACCTAATATCCGGTATGATTGTGGTAGTCATTTGGTACAATTCTCCAGCACTCTTTATTAAAATCTTTATTGATACTATGTATAAGGCTACAGATAAATGTATAAATGGTTAGTCTTCGACCCCGAACGGCATCAAACCAATAGCTGGTGTGCTATACTCGTCGGTCCGGGCGAACGTGCCGTCGACAAGCGATTTTGCCCTGCGATTTTGGTTGTCCGATGGCTACCCGGGCCTGCAGAAAAGCTGGGATGGGAAAGGTATGTGAGGAAAAACGTTTTTCATTATAGCGGGCGTTTTTCGACTGCTTATTTTTGGATCATCACGGACGTGGACTTGACTAGCGCGGTGACTTTGTCGCCTACCTTGAGCTTCATCTCGTCCACTGCGTCATTAGTGATGACCGAGACGACGGTGGTCTCACCTGTCTGGATGATCACTTCGGCGACTACGCCGCCTTTTTTGATCTCTTTCACAGTGCCCGGGAACTTGTTACGTACGCTTATCGACACATAAATCACCTTAGGCTTGATCGGCTGTCGGCTTGAAATAGTTTCTCCAGCTTTCTCCGGCAGCTGCGGGCCTGTCGCCGCTTCTTCGGCGCCGGTTTCGGCTCCGGCAGTCCCGTAGCTCGCAGCCATTCAGCCCTTAGTTGAACAGGTTATCTCCGGTTCGGCCGTGTTCCAGGATTTCCGCGGGCAGGCCTGAGAGCACGACTTTACCCCGGTCCATGACGCATACTCGTCCCCCTAGCGTCAGCGTGTCGCTGGCGCTGTGCAGGACGATGATGCTGGTGATCCGCTCTCGTTTCAGCCTCTGGTGAATGCTTTCGCGCAGCAGATCGTGTGTCTCGGCGTCCAGCGCGTTCAACGGCTCGTCTAGGAGCAGCAGCGCCGGCTCAGTGATGAGGCAGCGGGCCAGAGCCACCTTCTGCTTCTGGCCGCCAGAGAGCCTGGAGGCCTTGACATTCCTCAGTTCCCAGAGGCCCACGGGCCCCAGCTCTTCCTCAACTTGGCGTCGAATTTCCCTCGGGGTGGTTCTTCTCATCCGCAGCCCGAAGGCGACGTTGTCGAACACGGTCATGTGGGGGAAGAGCGCGTAGTTCTGGAAGACGTAGCCTATGTTTCTGGCTTCGGGGGGGACGTCGATGCCGGCTTCTTCCGAGAACAGAGTCATGCCGGCTGTTTCTATTGTCCCTTCGTCGGGCCGCATCAGACCCGAGATTAGGTTGAGCACGGTTGTTTTGCCCGAACCGTTGCTGCCCATGAGCACCAGAGTTTCCCCGTCGGCGACAGCTATGTCCACGTCCAGCATGAAGTCTCGGAGCTGTCGGGTTGCCCTAATCCTGAGCATGGATTACCCTCCTCCTGCTTAGCAGCTTGATCGTTGTGATGACAGCGAAAGAGATGGCCACCAGGATCAAAGAGATATAGACTGAGGTGTCCAGGTTGCTCTCCATGGCTGTATAGATCGCCAGCGGCATAGTCTGGGTCCGGCCCTGCAGGTTGCCGGCGAACAGGATCGTGGCCCCGAACTCGCCCAGCGCTCGGGCCCAGGTGAGGATGGCCCCCGAGATCAGCCCATTCAGGGCGATCGGCACCGTCACGTAGAAGAACGTCTTCAGCGGAGAAGCGCCGAGCGTCCTGGCCGCGTTTTCGCACGACCTGTCTACATCCTCGAAGCTGGTGCGGGCCTGGCGGATGTAGAACGGCGATGCGACGAACGTCTGGGCCATCACGACTGCTACGGTGGTGAACGCCACCGTGATACCGAAGGTGCTCAAGTACTGCCCTATCAGGCCTTTTCTCCCGAACGCCACCAGCAGGGCGATGCCGGCGACCGCCGGTGGCATCACCACAGGTAGGTCGATGATCGTGTCTACCAGTTCCAGCCCTGGATAGCGAAAGCGGGCGTTGATGTAGGCGACAGGCGTGCCCAGCGCGACGACGATGATCGTCGCCACGGCGGACGTTAGCAGGCTCAGCTTGAGCGAGTCCATGACCACCGGGTTGGAAAGAGCGTCGATAAAGCCATCTACGGAGGAGCGGGCGAACAGTGCAAGCACCGGCAGTCCTACGTATAGTATCAGCGCGATGGTAAAGAGAATGACGGGGATGGAAGAGAGGTAGATTTTTCTCTTCCATCCTCGTCGTGGGCCTTTAAGACCTGTCGAACTTCTCATATTTATGCAGTGGTAATGAAGCCATACTGCTTAAGGATTGCCTGGCCATCCGGGGACTCTACGTAGTCCTCGAAGGCCTTGGCCAGCTCCTGATTCTTCGACTGTGCGGTAACGCCGATCGGGTATGTGGCGACGACGTTCAGACCGTCCGGGATCGTGATAATGGTCACTTTATCCTTCATGTCTGCAGGTACGTCTGACACGTACACTATGGCAGCGTCGGCCTCGCCCAACGCCACCTTTGAGATGGCGAAGTTCACGTTGGTTTCCTTCGACACTTCGTTTGCGTTAAATTTAGTCCTGTAATCGGGCCCGTAGCTCGAGTTGTTGGCGAGGGCGTCCACCATCTGGACGGTGTAGTTGCCGCAAGGCACGGACTTGTCACACACCACGAGTTTGACGCCCGGGTTCGCCAGGTCGGTCAGGCTGCTGATGTTGGCGGGATTGCTCTTTGGCACGGCGATGGCCAGCTTATTCTTCGCGAAGTTCGATATAGTCGAGTTGTTCATGTAGCTCTCGTTCTTGAGAGCATTCATGTGCGAGGTGCTTGCGGACACGAACACATCTGTATAGGCGCCTTGCTCGATCTGGGTCCTCAACTGCTGGCTGCCGTCAAAGTCGAAGATGACATTCGCTTCGGGGTGCTGAAGCTCAAACTTCGCCTTGGTGTCATTGAAAGCGCCGTCCGCGAGCGATGCGGCGGCGAAGACAGTGAGGTCTGTCTTGGCCGCCGGAGTCGAGGTCTGCGTTGCTGTAGATGTTGCTGTAGATGTTGCGGTCGGGGTGGTGTTCGGTGTTGGAGAAGTGCATCCGGCTACGATCGCGGTCGCAAACAGTGCTATAAATAAAATCGTTACAGTTAAGTGTATTGGTTTCCTGTTGGTCATTGGGTCACCTCTCACTAAATATAGCTTTTCTTATTTAACTTTTGTTAAGCAAAACGTGTTAACTTATACATATTGCTAAACATGGGGTCGAACCCCTATCAGAGCTCTAGCTTAACTATTAAACGGGGGGAGATCGGGATGTTTGCTCTATATGCAGGTTTCCTGCGGTGTATCGATTATTTTTTGACGATCCTAACCTTGAACTCGTTTTTGGCGAGCTGCTCGGTCTCCATGATTAGCCCGTCCATCGCTACCTCCGCCTCTATCCAGGGCGGTATGTGGCTGCAGACTATCATGAGCGAGCGGAACCCACACTGTCGGATGAACTGTTGCAGGATCTGCTTGCTGCTGACCCCGGAGTTTTTCTCCTGGATCTCCTTGATAGAGAAAAAGAATTGGCCCGGCGTGATCTCGGCGGGCGTCGGTATCTCTACAGTAGCCGTGGGCGGCCCGGCGCTTTTTTCCCGCTCCTCGTCCTCCCACACCCGGTCCAGGAACTCTCCCGGCCTGCCGGAGATCTCCCATACGCTTCGGCCGGCTTTCTCCAGCTCGAAATATGGAATTCCTGTGGCCGTCTTGGCGACAAAGATCCTGCAGTCGGCGAGAAACCGCAGTATTTCGCCCACGATTTCCCGGAGTTCGCGCATATCTCGGGCCTCTCTGATGGAGAACTCCTTCTCTCGATCCGCCTCCCATGAGCCCTGCATCTGGCGGAATATGGTGATTTTGCCCGGCTCACTCAGCGATGCGCTCGCGCCGTCGGCGCCCAGAAATACTGCGATCTCCATTATCATCCTGCCCTCGATGCCTAGAATGCTAGGCGTTCGACTACCTTGCCATCCTCGATATGCGATTCGACGATCTCGGTCACGTCGTCCGGGGTCACCGACTTGTACCAGATGTTATCAGGGTAAATGACGACGATCGGGCCCTTCTCGCATATCCCGAAGCAGCCTGTATTGTTGATGAACACCTCTCCACTCAGCTCTCGTTCCTCGATCGCTTCTATGAATCTTTGTACGATCTCCGCGCCGGCCTTGGAGTGACAGAAGCCTTTCTGCTGGCCTGTGTGTCTAGAACTGGTACAGATAAATATGTGTTTAGACGGTTTCTGCATGTTATAATTCTCCTTCGATAGATATATCGCTTAACAGTTGTTTTTTTGATTGTCGATACGAGGCGTACTTCTGTTCGAGCAGCGTATTCGTGAGCCGATCCAGGAACGCCAGCGTTCCGGCGTAGCCTGCGGACAAGATCCGCTGTCCACCAATCCGATCGTGGATAGGGTATCCCATCCTCACCAGCGGGATATGATATCGCTCGGTCAAGCACTTGCCGCCTGAGTGGCCGATTGCGATGTTGGCTCTGGCCCCTGCGGCGGCTTCCTCGATGGCGGCGAAGTCCGCTTCCTCGATATATGTTGGCTGCCCGTCCGCGCTGGCCAGAAGCATTCGGAGCCTGGCTATCAGCGGGCTGTTCCGAGTGCCGGTGGCGATGACCGCCGGAATGGCGCCGTTCTCAACACAGGCGCTCGCGAACGCATACACGAGTTCGGGATCGCCATATATGACCGGCCTTCCCTCCGCGTTGTGCTTGTGTGCGTCGGCCATGCCGTCCAGCAGCCAGCCCCGTTCGATCGAGAGCGCTTCTGGAACCGGTCTGCCGCTGATCTGCTGCAGCGCCTCTACAAATCGGTCGGTGTTCTCCAACCCCACGGGCAGCGGTAGATTGATCAGAGGCACGCCGTGCTCCTGCTGGAGCCGGAGGCCGGGTGACAGCTCGTTCGGGCAGGTCATCCCTCCGAGCTGGATGGTTGCCTGAGCTCCGCCCATGCGGGCGATGTCCGCGGTGCGGGTTCCGCCGGGGGCGATCTTGCTGTACTGGCCATAGGGCCGGTCCAGGGTCATCGAGTAGTCCGGGATCAGAGTGTAGTTTGTGACTCCCATAAGTTCCACGACCCTTTTGATTTCTCGGATATCTGCGGTGCTGATGTGGGGAATGATCACGTTCACGCCCTCGTGCTTTTCTGACGGCCCGGAATAGCGGTCGATCACTGCCCTGGTGGCCGCCCAGAAACCATCTGACTGGTTGCCGCTGTAACTGGGCGTGCTCACCGGTATGATATCGACGCCTTCGAGGCCTCTTTCTTTGATGTAGGCGTCCACCATACGCTGCATGTCCTCGCCGATCGTCTCGGAGAGGCACGTCGTGAGGACGCCGACGACCTTCGGCCGGTAGACTCGGATTACATTGTCCAGCGCCTTTCGGAGGTTGGCTTCACCGCCCATGATGGTTTGTTTTTCATTGAGGGAGGATGAAGCAATATCAACCGGTTCGTTGTAATGCTCGATGGTCGATAGCCGCATGTAGGTGCTGCATCCCTGGGAACCATGGATCAGAGGCACGGTTCGCTCGATGCCCTTGAACGAGATGGCTCCGCCCAGAGGCATGCATGCCTGGCACTGGTTCTCGTTGACCAGTCTGGCCTTGATGGTCATGGCTGCGCCTCCGGAGGTGTTTTCAGGTGTTTCCAGACTGGCGAGCATGCCGTCGTAGCCACTTCCCTAGCGAACATGACCGCACCCTCAAAGCCCGCCAGGCACTCTTTCCTATCGTGGTTATGGTCGATGAAGCCGACCCCCAGCTTGTAGGCTAGAACCCGCTCTTTGACCCCTCCAGCCATGATATCGACACTCATTCCTTTCAGGAACTTTTCGATCTCCGCGGGGTTGGTGTCATCGACTATGACAGCGCCTTCGCTCAGCATGTTGCTGAGGCTTTCGTATTCCTCCTTTTTTCCTGTTTGGGTGCCGGTAACGACGATCTCTATTCCGAGCTGCTTGAGCTGGCGAATGAGCGCTGCCGCCTTGTAGGCGCCGCCCACATAGATGGCCGCACGCTTGCCGGCCAGCATGCTGCGATACCTCTCGATGATCGGTTTGATCCGGTCCGTCTCTCTTTTGATAAGCGCTTCCGTTCTGCGCCTGATCTCTGGATCGTCGTAGAAGTCGGCGATCTTTCGTAGCGATTCCGCGGTGTTCTCCGCTCCGAAGAAGTTCACATCCATGCTGGGAATGCCGTAGAGCTTTTCCAATTGGGAAGCTACGTAGTGCATGGAGCCGGTACACTGCACCAGGTTCAGGCATGCTCCGGGCGCCTTTTTGAGGGCTTCGACCGTCGAGTCGCCGGTGAAGGCCACGTTGATCTCGACGCCTATCTCCTTTAGATAACGCCGGACTGCCCACATCTCTCCGCCCAGGTTATACTCGCCCAGGAAGTTGAGCTTGCGGGTGGGTTCGACTGTTTCGCCGTCTTTCGGCTTGATCAACCGCAGCAGCGCCTCGGCCGCCGCCCGGTAGCCGACGATCTTGTTGCCTGACTTGAAGCCGCTGGATTCGACTGGTATGACATCGATGCCGTGGCGGAACGAGGCCTCTTTGCAGACGGAGATAAGGTCGTCGCCTATAACGCCGACGACGCAGGTGGAGTACACGAAGATGGCCGGAGGCCTGTATTTTGCCACGATCTCGTCGATGCAGGCGGCCAGCTTGGGCTCTCCCCCGAAGATAATGTCCTGCTCCCTCAGATTAGTAGAGAAGCTGTTCCGATACATCTCCGGGCCGCTGGACAGGCTTCCTCTGATGTCCCATGTATAGGTTGCACAGCCGATCGGGCCGTGGACAAGGTGGACCGCGTCCGTCACCGGGT
>DATHCY010000002.1:0-4162 GCA_035319305.1 Methanocella sp. | reverse complement strand
TGAGGGAAGGTGTTATGCACGAGGAGGTCGAGAATTTTATGGGGGGCGGAAGGAAGGTAGGTAGATAATATCGGTAAACGAAATCCATGTTAAGGCAGAAGCAAAGAGCATCCAGCAAGCGTATGTAGGATAGCTGGTGAGGGAAATGGTACAGGGCATAACGGCTGAAGAACTGAGATCATATGAGACGGCGGGGGAGATCGTAAAAGCCGCCAAGCGCAATGCTGCGGGGAAAATACGGCCTGGCCTGAGGCTCGTTGATCTTGCCATAGACATCGAGCGGGAGATCATCGATGCTGGAGCAGGACTGGCGTTCCCGTGCAACATCTCGATCAACTCGATCGCATCCCACTATACACCAGCCGCAGATAATAGTGAAGTGTTCAGGCAGAGCGACGTTATCAAAGTAGATGTCGGCGCGATCGTTGACGGGTTTATCGCCGACTCTGCCTTCACGATTGAAGTGGAAAGCGACAAGCACCAGGACTTGATCATGGCTACGGAGAATGTACTGGAAATAGCCATCAACACAGTCCGTCCCGGAGCCTACACCTCGGAGGTGGGGAGGGCTATCGAAGAGTCGGCGGCAGCCAGGGGATATCATGTGCTGAAGGACCTGTATGGACATAACATGGGAAGGAACTGTCTGCACGGCGGCCTCACAATCCCCGGATACGACGATAGGTCGCGTCACAAGATCCGGGAAGGCGATGTCCTGGCTATCGAACCGTTCCTGACTCCAGGTATCGGCGAGATCACCCGAGCGCCTGGAGGTAACATTTACATGGTTATCCGGCGTGAGTCCATATATGCCCGGGGAGAGAAGGGGAAAAAGCTTCTGACACGGATCTGCAGGGAATATGGCGGCTTTCCTTTCGCCCGGCGGTGGCTGGGAGATGAAAGCAAATGGCTGGACGAGCTGATCGAATCTGCAGCCGTCATGGAGTATCCCATGCTCATCGAGAAAGATGGGGCGCCGGTAGCCCAAGCAGAGCACACGGTGATCGTGGAGCATAACGGCTGCAGGATCATCACCTAATCACATTAATAGAGGACGGTAAACGGATGAGACCAAGGTTACGAGATTTCATCGAGACTAAGGAAGGTTGGATCTTTTCAGTCGTCGACTACAACAATCAGGACGGAGTACATTGCCTGCTCAGATACCTGCCGGACCAAGAGGGAGAACGGAATCGAGACGGGGTAAAGTATAGGAAAATGGGCTTCGACGAGGCGTATGCGTTTATCAGAAAGGAACGCCCCGGCTGGATCGTGGGCGCCATGGTCGTGCCATATGAATCGGTGTACAGGCATTACCAGCCGCACGAAGGGCTCATGGAGATCGTCAGATCAGACGCCCGGATAAAAAAGATGGTTGACGCGCTTGATGACATCGACCTTTGCGATATGGGGATCACCGGATCGAAGTTGGTGGGTCTGGGAGCCGAAACTTCCGACGTCGACTTTATAGTATACGGTAGCAGCTGGTACAGAGCTCGAGACCAGCTGCGAAAGGCCATTGAGGACGGCCGCATCGAAGGCATTGATGAGGCGGGCTGGAAGAAAATCTACGCCAAGCGCAAGCCGGAGCTTTCGTTCGACGAGTTTTACCTACACGAGCGCCGAAAAGGTAACCGCTGTATACTAGACGGAGCCTTAACCGATCTCCTATTTGTACGAGAGTACGACCAGATTGGCCCGACAATCTGCATCGGCCAGGATCGGGGCATGAAGACTATCACTGCAACCGTTACGGATACGGAGTTCGCCTTTGATAGCCCAGCGATCTATGAGGTGTCCCATCCAGAAATATCCGCAATACTATCCTATACACACACGTATGCAGGGCAGGCGCTGAAAGACGAGGTCATCGAAGCCAGGGGCCGGATCGAGGAGTCCGAAACCGGTAGGGTGCTTGTCGTGGGGACGTCGAGAGAGCCGAAAGGGGAGTGGATCAAATCAATTTCCTTGCTGGAAGAATCCCGATGACATTTTTACCATTGAGCCAAATAAGATTATACGCGAGTTATTGAAAATAAAGACGAGGAGCTACCTATCCCCGCCCTAAAGAGCGGGGTCTCCCGCCCCTTCACACTCCCGTTCAGATAAATGTGTTTTGGGTTTCCGACATCCTCTGAGCTCTATTTGCCCTCGTCCCACCTACTTCCGAGTCAGAAGTGATTGACCGCACGGCCCGATAAGCGGTCTGAACGAGCGTCGCCCGGGAAATCTCGAGATCACTATGATGGAGTACAAGGGGAAACTGAGATCCGAAAAGCAGACATGTGTGATGCGCTTTCTATCCGGCGGCGAATCGAGGAAAGCCGGACTGCGACACTCGATGTCAGGGTGCTGGGGTGGTGTGCGTATAACAGCTCCTGTGCTTTCCGGGTTTCGTTCCTAGATTAACATGTTTGGAAGGCACGGTCGCAAGGGATATTATCAATACCCATCGCTACACAACCAATAAATAATCAGGAAAGCATAATTGTACTGTGATGGTTATGGACAGCTGGATAGGCTGGTTAATGCTGGCGGTCGGCGCACTGCTCTTGGTCGCTGAAGTTTTGATACCGGGGTTTTTTGTTGCGGTCCCGGGAACGATACTGGTGATCATGGGAGTTTTGGTGATCGTCGCGCCAGACCTGCTCACGTTCCCGTGGGGCTTGATCATACTGGCGGTGGCCACGATCGGAGTTAGCGCGGCAACCATTATAGTTTATAGCCGGCTCGCGCCTGGCCATAAGCCCATATCGATCAATATCGATACGCTGGCGGGTAAAAAGGGCGAAGTGATCAAGGAGGTCCTGCCCGGCAACATCGACGGCAAGGTCAAAATCGACGAGCAGATCTGGAGCGCCACATCCAGCGATAGGATCGGAGTAGGACAGAAGATAGTAGTATCGTACGCACAGGGAGTACATGTGTTTGTATGTAGAGATACAGGAGTTATGGAGGGAGGAGAATGCAAGAGGTAGCTACAGCTGGAGCAATTGGCGGTATGGTGCTCTGCATCAGCATCATCGTCATCGCCGCGATCGTATTTATACTAATTTCGGGCGTACGGATTATCCAACCGTATCAACAGGGCCTGCAGATCAGACTGGGCCAGTACAGAGGACGGCTGGATCCGGGCTTCAGATGGATCGTGCCACTGGTCACGGACGTGATCAAGCTGGACCTGAGGACGCAAGTCCTCGAGATTCCTAAGCAGGAGGTGATCACCAAGGACAACTCGCCCACCAACGTGGACGCGATCATTTACATCAAGGTGATCGACCCGGAGAAGGCCTACTTCCAGGTCACTAACTATCATATGGCCACCGTTGCGCTGGCGCAAACCACGCTGAGGAGCGTCATCGGCGACATGGAACTGGATGAGGTTCTGTATAACCGGGATATGATCAACAGCCGGCTCAGGGATATCTTGGATAAGGCGACCGACGCCTGGGGCGTCCGAGTGGAGGCCGTGGAGATCAGGGAGGTCGATCCGGTCGGCCCGGTCAAGGCAGCCATGGAAGAGCAGACATCCGCCGAGCGGCGCCGTCGTGCCGCCATCCTGCTGGCCGACGGTAACAAGCGGTCGGCCATCCTGGAGGCGGAGGGCGCTAAGCAGTCGATGATCCTGCGGGCTGAAGGCAATCGGCAATCGAAGATCCTGGAGGCCGAAGGCACCAGGGTATCCCGTATCCTGGAAATGCAGGGCCAGGCCCAGGCGCTCAGGCTGATGGCGTTGGGCTCCGCCCCCCTGGACAAGAAGGCGCTGACCGTGCTCTCGCTGGATACGCTGGCCAAGATGTCCAACGGGCAGGCTACCAAGATCATCTTCCCGTTCGAGATCTCCAAGGTCATAGAGCAGTCCGCTAAATACCTCGGCGCCACCGAGGAGAACGTGAGCGAACTGGGGAAGCCGACCGACGTCGATGCCCTAGTGGGCAGGCCGGACGATGTACTGGGCAAGATCCCCAACCCCGACGAGCTCCGCTCTGAGGTTGAGAACATCGAAACCCAACTCAAGAAGGACCTGGAGGATACCGCCGGCCAGACCAAGGACATGAAGAAGAAGCTGGAAAAGACCGATGCCCAGTCGGAAGGGAAGAAAAAACCGGATAAGCCGGACATGTCCCCGGACTCCGACATTGAAAAATAAATAGGGCGGTTA
>DATHCY010000001.1:0-29587 GCA_035319305.1 Methanocella sp. | reverse complement strand
GTCAAGGCGTTCTACATGAAGGACGCGGGAAACGCGAAAGTGATGAATGTCGATATGATCGCACCGAAAGGCTTCGGCGAGATCATCGGCGGAAGCGAACGAGAGACAGATTTGGGCTTGCTTGAGGAACGTTTAAAAAATCAGGGAGAGGATCCGACAAAGTATGGGTGGTACCTGGATCTGCGAAAATACGGGTCAGTACCCCATTCCGGCTTTGGTATGGGCGCAGAGAGGCTGGTCCGGTGGATATGCAACCAAGAACACATACGAGATACCATACCTTATCCGCGAACTATCAGCCGTTTCAACCCATAACCGCCCCCACGGCTAAAGCATGCGACCGACCTTATACGGCTCTACTCCAACAGACCCATGTGAACTATCACGCCCTAGAGAGGCTGTAGTTCCTGTTTCATAGAAGAGCATTTGTCGTTCTTCGAAATTGGTAGAAGCACAATCCTCCTTCAGGCTAAGGCCAGGAACCCGCCCATACCCCTTATTCTAATATTACCAGTCCGTGTCCAGCACAGCGATCGTCCGATGAATCGCCTTGGAAGATGAGAAATCTATAACATGCACAGTTCGTATTACTGGATCACCCTATCTAATCAATCAGTTATGCGCAGCGTAGCGATCATATTCCTTTACTACAGCGTAGCGATCATATTCCTTTACTATAGACCATTTCATGATGACTATACCTAACACAGCAGTTGTTTTTGGATATGCCCTATTTTTCCGTAGCTCGATTCATTGATGCTCATCTGAGCGTGAGGATCGCCGGGTTGTCAGCCGATTTTGATGGATTTAGCATTATCCCATAGCCATCTGGCAATACAGCGTACGACCTACTGGAGTAACCGCTCCAAACGCTATTTCTATTGTACCCAGCCTATTTTTACGTGTTTAAGTGCGGACAATTTATATATCCCGCCCTCTAATACTCATGTATATGAAAATCTGCTCCGTTTCTCAGTCATTTTACCCATACGTTGGAGGAGTGACGAGATACCTTCAGGCACTGGGAAAACGCCTGATCGATAGGGGAGATGAAATGATAGCCATTAACCTGAAAGCGGCTGAGATGCCCGAATTCGAGGTGGTGGATGGCATAAGGGTATATCGACTGGCGGAGACTCCCACGGTTAAGGACTCCATGGAGGGGTATCTCAAGTTCAAGGAGCTGATCATCGATACGACCCATGGCAGTAAAGCCCCGGTCAGCGTTGAAGACCGCTTCGACTATGGCTATAATGACTACCTAGGGTTCAACTTGGGCATGTACGAGAAGGTAAAGGAGGTCTACAAAGCCGAGCAATTCGACATCCTGCACATTCACGATTTTCAGGTGATGCCGCTGGCCTTCTTGCTCAAGGACGAACTTGACGTGCCCAAAATATTCACATGGCATATCCCATTTACAACGGTAACGCCCGCTGACTGGCGCGAGTTCATAGTGCGGTATCTGAGATACTATGATCAGGTGATCTTCTCGACCGATGAATATGTTAGGACAGCAGTGGATAGCGGCCTGAGTCCTGACCGGGTCGTCAAGATCAACCCGTTCATCGAGACCTCGTGCTATACTTATAGCGGCGACAACCCGTTCAAGAAAAAGCATAACATACCCGAAAAGGACATCATAGTCCTGTGTGTGTCCAGGATGGATCCCCGAAAGGGACAGGAATACCTGATCAAGGCGATCTCTGAAGCGACCCAGAAACACCCGGACATTACCTGTGTTTTCATCGGCAACGGCTCCCTATCCAAAAAGCTCATGGGCCGGACTGACCGTCGCGAGGAACTTGAAGGGCTCACCCATAGCCTTGGCCTGGACGGCAAGGTCAAATTCCTCGGTAAGGTCTGCCAGGAAGAGTTGCTCGAGGCGTACGATGCCTGCGATCTGGTCGTCCTCCCGTCGATCAACGAAGGTTTCGGACTGGTTTTGTCCGAGGCCATGTGCTTCGGCAAGCCCCTGATCGGCTCCAACGTCGGTGGCATCCCGGAACAGATCGTAGACGGCATGAACGGCTATCTATTCAAGCCGACCGACTGGGCCGAACTGGCCCAGTACATCACCTCCCTAATCGAACACCAAGACGTCCGCCTTCAGATGGGCGCAATCGGCAAAGAGCTGGTACAGATGCGGTTTTGCGCCGAGCGAGGCTTTCGAGACCACTGCGAGGTGTACGATAATATCTATCTGAAGAAGTTGATTAACGACAGTTTAGGGACTAGAGAGTCGTTACTAACTGAGTGAACTACCACTCACCGTGCCTTTCTGCTTGCTCAGACTCAGGTAAGGCAGTATAACGTATGACGTATGACCGATGATCGCTGTGCCGCGGAACATAGATTTCTCGTGCTTCTTGTGTTGGCATTGCACTGCGGTGGTTATAATACTGCCCTTGGAGGTTTCCGTGGGGTAGCATGAATAGCGATCGTACTGCTGGGCCATCTCTACTGGGCGATCAGGCTATCACTCTTTACCCAGAAGGTAATGTATCGACTTGATGAACTCCTCATGCGAAAACGACTGCGGTATGTTGCCAACAAGCCGCCGATAATACATATCGTACTCCTCCGCGAACAGCCCCAGATCGCCGGAAGCGTATCGTGCAGCCCTGTTGATAATATCAAGCGCATTGATCACTTTTCCTTTTTTCATCATCACCTGCGCCAGCCATAATGAGGAGAGCATGAACGCGCCGGGCTCTTCCTCAAACCGCTTTAATAAACCACCGGTGCCCAGTCGATCGGTGACAGTCTTGATGCTGGTTCTGACCAGCGGATCGGTGACTGGCAGCATGTTCATCAGCGGGATAGCGAGGATTGAGGCGTCGACGGCGTCGTCCTGGTAGGCCCTCTTGAAGCACTTTTTCTTCTCCGACCAGCCGTTGGCGATCACATCTTCCCTAATATAGTTAGCCTCATGTTTCCAGCGCCGGGTCAGATCGTCACGGCCGAACCTGGCCGCAAGCTTAGAGCCGTAGTCCATAGCGGCCCAGCACATCGTTTTGCTGTGCACATAGTCCATATCTTTCCGGCGGAACTCCCAGATACCCGCGTCCTTCTCCTTCCAGTGGCCGGCCACGTAATCCACGATCCGTTTGATCTTGCCAAACTTGCCTTTCACGTACTCCCGGTCGCCCGAGTAACGGTCGTACAGGTACAGGGCGTGGACGACCTCCCCCTCCAGGTCATTTTGCCTCTGGTCTACGGCGCGGTTGCCGATCCTCACCGGCTTGCTGTTGCCGAAGCCGGCAAGCGTATTGACGATTTCCTCCTCCGTGCCGTCCAGAGTGCCGTCGATGGAGACGAGCGGGTATGGGTAGGGCTTGCCGCTGGAGTGGGCGATATTAAGCAGGAAATCCAGCAGATCTCGAGCCTCGTCCTTCATGCCCGCGAGGGTGAGGGCCTCGGCGCTGTATGCGCCATCCCTAACCCAGCAGAACCGGTAGTCCCAGTTCGCATCCATTCCCACGATCTCCGGAAACGATGTGGTCGGAGCTGCGAGTATCGCGCCGGTACGATCATAGATCAGCTGCTTCAATATGATCAGTGAACGCATGTAATAGTAGTGAAGCTTAGGACTCAGCTCGAAGACCGGGCGGGCCCGAGATGAATAGCATCGCCAGAAGCGCAGGTCGGCCTGGTAGTCCTTTAGGAAATCGGCCCGAAGGCCCTCCTTCAGGCACTCCTCCTCCGTAGCACCATAGGTCAGCAACAAAGGCACGGTAAGGGGAGGCTCGATGTCAAAGGTAAGCCGCTTTTTTCGTGCCGTCACCTTCTCCTCCTCTGTGGTTGAAATTCTAACCGCCTGCCCCGGCGAAGTGATAGTTAGGCCCTGGCTGCTGATATCGATCTTAGGAGTCTTCCTATTATAGTCGGGCCTCGGATCGACCTCGACATGCAACTTCAGCCGATCCGGCCCTGAGATGCCCAGGATTCGCCATAGCCGTCTTCTTCCCCACGGCATGAAGTCAACGGCACGGATTATGTCGCTTCCGAGCTGAGTCGTGGTTTCCAGCACGCAAGTATCCTCGATATATCGCTGTGTTCCGGCTTCAAACGGGACGCTGGAGTTGCCGATCTCAGAGGACAGCATAATCGAGCCGCCCTCTCCGTTGTCCAACGCCTTCGCAAAGATTGTAGGGGCGTCGAAACGTGGGACGCAAAGCCAATCTAGCGAGCTGAAAATACTGATAAAAGCACATGTTTCGCCATTTCCAATGATGCCGTACATTAGCATAAAGTCGTATCCGCAATTTATAAACACTATATATTTTTTATACGGCGTGCCTCGATGTACTCTAGGAATTCTTTGAGGCCACAGCCGAAGCTCTGTCTGCACACGTAGTCCGACTCCTGCTTAACCGCCGGAAGCGCGTTGGCAACAGCGCCCATCAGCGCGCATAGACCTCGCATCTCCAGATCGTTCTCCGCGTCGCCGATGCATGCCATTTCCTCCGTGGTCAGGCCATATACGCCCATCAGCCACTTGATGCCCGTCGCCTTTGATACTCCCCCAGGCAGGATCATCAGCGAGTCCACGTTACGGACTGCGTGCAGATACGGGAACCCTTCTATGGCCCGGTTCACCTGGGGCTCGAAGCTGCGATGCACGGAAACCACCACTTCGCCCGCGTCGAACGGTACGCCCAGCTCCCTCAGCTGGTCGAGCATTAGTTCCCGTCCTTCAACGCGGGCGATAAAATGTTTAAGGCCGTTCGCATATCCGATGCACCCATTCTCGGCTACGAACGAATCTACGGTGCCGCTGAACTCTTGATAGAGTTCAAACATAAATGAGTACTTCCGGCCCGAGACGATGGAAAAGATCACTCCGTCCCGCTTCAGCCTTTCGATGGCGTCCACCAGCCCCGGTTCAACCCTGAGCGTCGCATCAGTGAACGTCCTGTCATAGTCACTGAGCACTAGGCGGATCGCATTCATATCACTAATAATCTATTTTGCAGGTGTTAAATATTTGCTATCAATCAATGGAAATTTTTTCTAAGAGACATAAAACCTTTTTAATATGTTCCAGTGTATCTCGATCGGTCAAATCCATAGCGAATTATTCAATATCGTTTAAGCCTTCGTATCGACCGTCGTATATTTTTTCGGTTAACATCTTTCTTTCCATTAACCTCTTTCGACCAACCTAACCCAGCCGAAGCCTTTTCTTCAGTTTTTACACGTCGATCTGGTAGATTATGTCTTTCTTCAAATTTATCATGAATAATTAATATTCCGCCATCAATAGGCTGGTTCCGTCAGAACAAGCTTCCATTCATTTTATATATCATTATTTACTATGATCGTTTATTCCTTGGTGTGTCTATGGACGGATTACTTCTATTATCGCTGACTATATTAATGCCTGCCATTTTTGGTGTCATCAGCTACCTATTGCCAGGCTATGACCTTAAAAAGTATGCGGTCGTCCTCTGTGCGCTGATGCTGTCGGCAGCTTCGCTGCTCGTGCTGTACAGCGGTCCTAATCATATCACCATCGGATCAATCAATGTCTCAGGTGCTGCCGTATCGATCTCATCAATAATCACTATACTCGATTTCCTGCTGCTGCTGATCTTCCTCTACTTTGGTATCAGGGATAAAGAGTATAAAGTTATGGCTCTGGCTATGCTTCAGGCGATACCTTTGGTATACCTAGAATTCATCATGCCCGCTTCTCAATCCGCCGCGTCAACCTTCGAAATAGATGACCTGTCGATCGTCATGTGCCTTATTGTGTCCCTGATCGGATCTCTAATCCTGATATATTCGATCGGCTATATGAAGGGCGATAAAAACGTTTCGTCCTTCTTCCTGCTCATGATGCTCTTCCTGGGCGATATGAACGCGCTGATCTTCACTAATGACCTGTCATGGCTGATCTTCTTCTGGGAGGTCACTACACTGTGCTCGTTCCTGCTGATCCGGCATTACCGGGATGAGATCTCGATTAAGGCCTCTGACAGGGCATTATGGATGAACCTGCTGGGGGGCGTGGGTCTGGTGATCGGCATCGTACTGGTCGAAGAGTTCTACGGAACACGGTTTCTGACCGATCTGCTGAACGCCCATGCCACGCTACCTGGAGCCTTGTCATTCCTGCCGACGGCAGCGTTGGTGCTGCCCTTTGCGTTCCTCGCGTTTGGCGCTTTCACCAAGTCGGCGCTCATGCCATTCAACTCGTGGCTCACTGGCGCCATGGTAGCCCCCACCCCTGTTTCAGCGCTGTTGCACTCGTCCACAATGGTCAACGCGGGCGTATATATGCTTATCCGCATCGCACCGTTCATCGTCGGGTCGATGCTGTCCTCAGTCATCGCAATCGTCGGCGGGTTCTCGTTCATGTTCTGCGCGCTGCTCGCCGTGTCCCAGACCGATTCCAAGCGCATATTAGCCTATTCGACCATCAGCTACCTCGGCCTAATCGCGTTGTGCGCCGGTATCAACACGGGCCTGGCACTGACCGCTGCGGTCGCCCTGCTGGTATTCCATGCGGTGTCCAAAGGCATGCTCTTCATGTGTGTGGGCGAGATCACACATCTTATCGATTCTAGGAATATCGAGAAGATGGAAGGCCTCATCACCAAAGCGCCGCTGGTCGCTATCATCACTGTCGTCGGACTGATCTCGCTGATGGCGCCTCCGTTCGGCGTATTTGTTGGCAAGTGGCTGGCTCTGCAATCGGTCTCGTCATTTAAGGGGATCAGCATATCGCTACTGGATATCTTCTTCATCATCTTCGGCAGCATCTTTTCGGTCTTCTACTACTCCAAATGGACGGGAAAGCTCCTCGCGAGCGGCCCGGCCGAGGTCGAAAAAGGGCAGCGCCATAACTGGTACATGGAGATACCCCTGCTGATCTTGCTGGGCGGCATCTTCGTCTCGGTGGCGCTGACCTCCCTATTCTTCACCAATCTGATCAACCTGCAGCCCGTGTACGGGATCCAACCGTCACAATTCGTCATCGGGCAGGCGATTCAGAGCGCGATCGGGAGCTTTTCTCCGCTCATGTTCCTGGTCATCTTCCTTGTCATAATCATCGTGCCTATAGTAATCATTCGGGTGCCGAAAGCGTCGGTCACGCCAACATACTCCTGCGGCACGGGCTCTGAGCCCGAGTTGGGCGGCGGGTATTTCGAGGGACTGATCGGCGAGAGCATGATGCTGCGCTACCTAGACTTGATCGGCATACTGTTACTGGTCGCCATATTCCTGGCGGTGATCATATGACGCAGATCTGGGAAGAGCCAATCGTTTACACGTACGTGATCCCAGCGATCCTGCTGCTATTATCGCCGCTTATCGGCGGCCTGCTGACAGGCGTGGACCGTCGGGCGACCGCCCGGCTCCAGAATCGTCGAGGCCCGCCCATTATCCAGCCATTCTACGACGTCTTCAAGCTATTTGGCAAGGAAGACAAGATCGTCAACAAAACGTACCTGGTGTTCGGGGTAGCATACCTGCTGACCGTGATCCTGAGCACAGCCCTGCTGGTGTTCCACTATGATCTGCTGGTGATCACCTTCATCTTCGGCCTGTCATTCATCTTTCTGGTGCTTGCAGGCTACAGCGTTAGGTCCCAGTTCAGCTATGTGGGCTCGAACCGGGAGCTGCTGCAGATGCTAACCTACGAGCCGATCCTGTTGCTGGTCGTCATCCTGATCCGGCTAGCATCGGGCAGCTTTCAGATGGATGCGATCTACAAAGTCGGGCCGTTGCTCTATTCGCTACCGCTGGCGCTCGCCGCGATTTTCCTGATCCTGCCCATCAAGTTCCGCAAATCCCCATTTGACATCTCGGCGGCACACCAGGAGATCGCTCAGGGTCCCATGACCGAATACAGCGGGAGATACCTAGGCATCGTGGAGACCGCTCACTTCTTCGAGACGTTCTTCATCCTCTGGTTCATCGGCCTGTTCTATGTGCAGAACTGGATAGTAAGGCTTGGCCTTATGCTCATCGCCTATGTCTTCTCCATCGTGGTGGACAACGCGACCGCAAGGCTCCGGGTCGACCAGATGTTCAAGCAAGTGTCAATCGCAGGACTCGCCTTGGTCGGGCTAAACTTGGTCTATATCCTGATTATGGGCAGGTGGATCGCATGAGCAGCTTTACCGAACTGTCCAGGAAAAAATCACCGTGGGTCATCCACGTCGGAACCGGCGGCTGCAACGGCTGCGATCTGGAGATTCTCTCCTGCCTGACGCCCAGGTTCGACGTAAGCCGTTTCGGCGTGTACAGTACAGGCAACCCCAAGCACGCCGACGTGATGCTATGCGTGGGTCCTGTGACACTGAAGTATAAGGAGATCATCACCAACCTCTACAATCAGATGCCCGACCCCAAAGTGGTCATGGCGGTTGGAACATGCGCCAGCACCGGCGGCATATACCAGGGTTGCTACGGCACATGCGGCTCCCTGGACCAGGTCGTGCCAGTCGATGTTTATGTGCCCGGATGCAACGTCCGCCCGGAAGCGATCATCGACGGACTTGTACTAGCGCTGGACATTCTGAACGAGAAGGAGCGGAAGATACTTGAGGAGAAAAAGAATAAGGCCAGCGGGGTGGCTTAGATGAACGTTAAAATCATTACACAGCCGGAGTTACAAGACATCGCGAGACGCTTGAAGGGATCGGGAGCCCGGCTGATCACCATAGTCGGCACCGACGCCGGAGCGAATATAGAGGTCACATACTTCTTCCATACCGGCGTTAACAAGACCGAGGAATACCGGATCATAGTGCCCAAGCAGGGCGGCAACGAGGAGATCTCGGGCATAAGCCACATTTGGCCGGCGGCCTACGTGGCCGAGAACGAGGTGTCAGAGATGTTCGGAGTCAAAATCAAGGACGTCCCGGGGCGGTTCTTCCTGCACGAAAGCGTCACAGCGCCGCTGAGGAGGAAGGCGCCATGAGAAGCACCATCCAGTTCGGGCCTCAGCACCCCGTCTGGATCGAGCCTCTGCGGCTGAAGCTCACCATGGATGGCGAGATCGTGAAGGACGTCGAGCTTGAGGCCGGGTACGTTCACCGTGGCCTGGAGAAGAAGTTCGAATGGGATTACAACAAGGGCGCCTACCTCTCGGAACGCATCTGCGGTATCTGCACCCAACACCACTCCACCTGCTACTGCCTGGCGGTCGAAGGCACCATGAAGCTGGAGATCACCCGCAGGGCTGCGGCCATCCGAACCATCATGCTGGAGCTGGAGCGACTGCACAGCCACCTGCTGGCCATCGGACTGACCCTAGAGGCGATCGGCTTCGAAAACCTGTTCATGCTCTGCTTCAGGAACCGAGAAATAGTGCTGGACGTATTTGAGCGCACTACCGGCAACCGCGTCCTGCACGGCATCAATATCGTCGGGGGAGTGACCCGCAATATCGGTCCCGAGATGGCGAAGGAGATCATGGATTTCTGCGACGTTATGGAGAAGCGCTGCCGCGACCTGGAGAGCATGATCACCCACAGCTATACGATCAGGGAGCGTATGAAGGGCGTAGGCGTGCTCACCAAGCAGGTCGCGATAGACTACAGCGTTGTCGGCCCAATCGCTAGGGGCAGCGGCGTCCCCTATGACGTACGTATAGATGCACCCTACCTGCTGTACAACGAGCTCAAGCTCAAACCCATCGTAGAAGAGAGCTGTGATGTCTGGGCCCGTTCCGTCGTGCGGGTTCGGGAACTATTCCAGTCCATCGATCTGATCAGGCAGCTGGTGCCTCTGCTGGAAGGGCTGCCTGACGAGCTCGCTGCTAAGTCGAAGACCCTGCCGGAGGGAGACGCTTTCGCCCGGGTCGAACCGCCCAGAGGCGAGCTTTTCTACTTCGCCAGAGGCAAAAAGTCCAAAGAGATGGACCGGATAAAAGTCCGTACATCCACCTACGCGAACGGCCCAGCGCTTGTACCCGTGATCAAAGGGTGCCACCTGGCCGACGTGGGCGTGATCACGATAAGCTACGACCCTTGTATCGGGTGTTTCGATAGGTGAAGGTGGTGACGATATGCTGAAGATCCTTGAAAATATCATCCGGAATGCCCTAAGCCCACCTTACACTTCGAAGTACCCGTATACCCCGTACAATCACTTCCCAGGGACCAGGGCCGACGTCGTCTTTGACGGCCAGAAATGTATCCTCTGCGGCCTATGCCAGAGATCATGTCCAGCGGACTGCATCATCATTCACAAGGGGGAGGAGCAGGTAGAGTACCTCAATACCCAATGCATACGCTGCGGCTACTGCGTCCGGGTGTGCCCGACCAACGCTATCTCCCAGAATGAGGTTTATACCAAACCCTCCAAGGAAAAGCTGACCATCTTCACCAAGGTCACCAACGAGAACGCCCCGGTGATCAAGAAACGAAAGGCTGCGGAAGCCGCTGCCCGGTCAGCTTCGACCCCTGAGGCGCCAGGAAAAACCCCAGCGACGGACAAAAATGAAAAGAAGGGTTAACCACCCGCCGCTCATCTTTTTACAGCAAATTTAGCTTTATATTGCACATATAAGCTATTAACTTCGATTTTTTCTCCAGATAAAGGCAAATTTCATCATTTTTCTTTTACCAACGGTTATTACGGCGCGGGCCGTAATCCTGATCGTAGACGATCGCAGGGCAGGATCGCTTGCCTCTGCCACCAGCAATTAATCATGGATTGTGCATTCATCATCAGGTGATACGAATGGTTTTTGGGAGACACAAAAGGACAGGATTGGCAGGCGTAATGGAGCGACGGGCGAGCCAGATCGAACGCTCCGGCACAGAACTGTCACAGGCCGCTGCCGAGAAAGGCGCGATGGCCAGCCGCAGGATCTCCGATATATTGAGGCGGGCGGCTGATGATATCTCTGACGTCGACTCAGAATCATACAAAAACAAGCTTATGGGAAATGTCCGAGGCCACATGGAAACCGTCAGGGGTCACGTGGACACAATGCGGGAACACATCGACGAGCGATCGGAAACCGCCCGTGAGGAGATCCGGGAACACCCGCTCGCCAGCGTAGCCGTAGCAGTCGGCGTGGGCTTCATGGCCGGGGCAGCGATCAGCATGCTCGGCAGCAGAATGTATTACGAGTATAGAGACTAACTGCAACATAAGACTACCATAAGACGATCCAAAATGCAGGTAGGCCCCGATTAAGGGCCTACTGAGCTATTTTTGCTCATTTAAACGATTGACAATAAAAGGCTAATCGAAAATGGATCTATAAAGTGGAGGAAACCCAGTTGCTTCAGCGCCGAGATAAATAACCCCCTGAAGCTCCGCCAATTATTCAACCATCAACCTCTACTTAACCATTAACCTCTTTCTATCTACCAGCCATCAAGTTACAACTATGCCCTTTGAGTGCAACTATGCCCTTTGAGTCTCCCCTTCGCAAGGGCTGAAAGGTGCTGGTGGTCGTATGGGGTCGGGAACCGGCCTAAACCGTGTGAGGAGTCCACCCCTTAACTCCACTTTCAATACCTATATATTGCTAAACAGCCTATTGCTATTGTACGTTAAGGCTACCAACACACGTACAAAGGCTCCGGTCAACGAGCCTATTATCGTCCGCTCTGCAAGTGGCGTATGGTAGTACGAAATCCGGAATGACAAGCCAGCGACTTTAGTCGTTGGTGGTTGACACGCAAAGGATAAGCTGTAACACACAGCGCTCGCGGGGCCAATACTTATGTCTACAGCGAAAAAGCGCATACTGGTCACCGACGATGAGCACACGATCGTGGACATCATCACAGGGATGCTTCAGCGTTTCGGCTACAGCACGCTCGATGCATATAGCGGCGAAGAATGCCTGCGCATAGCTCGGGCTGAGTGCCCCGACCTCATTTTTCTCGACATCATGATGGAGCGTATGGATGGATGGGAGGTCGCCAGGATCATCAAGAGCGACCCCGCGATCAAAGACATACCCATCATCATGGTCACAGCCAAGCCGCTGACCTTCCAGGACGTCCGAGACCGCTCAATGCTGATTGAGAACTACATCATGAAGCCGGTGAGCGCATCCACGCTCCAGCAAGCCGTCGATGAGGTGTTCATCACCCGCACCAGAATCGAACGCACCCTAGAAATGGCCAGAAAGTCCGGCGTCCGAGACGAAATTATCGACGAATACCGGGACCGATATACCCTGCTATTCGACCAAGCCCAGCGCAATAAAAAGCTATTATCACTACTATCCCAGCTTTACCCTGAGAACAAGCTTCGAGACAACCCGGCCTCACGCAATATGATGCTGAGCCTCCGCAAGGGACTGGAAAACCAGGAAGAGGAGATCCGGCGGCTGGAAAAGATACTAACCACGCCCACCGCATAATACCTTTTAGAATAGTCAGGGTACCAACGGATCGTGAACTACCATACCTGAGGCTATTTGTACCTCATCGATAATGATGATCGACCTTGCTAGTACCAACGGATCGTGAACTACCATACCTGAGGCTATGGCTTCCTGTTTCACAGAAAAACACTTGCCACCAGATGGAATAGGCGACTCTCCTTCAGGAAGGCCGGTTCCCGACCCCTACAACCACCAGCACCTTTCAGCCCCCCTTACAAGGACGATCAAAGGCATAGTTGTAACCCGATAGGCATAGAGCGGTTAAATGTTAAATACTTAATGAGCCAAAGAGACTCGATTCAACGCGGCTCTGAATCAACCGGGTTTCCTCTCGCTCCGTGCTCATTAACTATACAATCATAGGATCTTCTTGCCGGCGTCGGCCCCGCCCTTGATGTTGTAGACGTCAGTGATCTTCACCACGACGGCGGACTTGGGCGTTAAATTGGGCCGAATCTCTTTCATCCACGTCACATCATGATTGAAGACATCATCGCCCGTGTGCACAGTCGCCGTTCCCTTGATCTGGAATCCGCCTTTATCCCCCCAGTATGAGAGGGCGATTTTGGCATTTTCCTTCAGGTTACGGGCAGTCTTATTGAAGAACTGGTCGGAGATAAGCATCGTCTCATCATCCAGCAACTTGAAAGCACCAATGGGCACCACATTGGGCACGCCATCCTTCGAGACCGTAGCCAAGAAGGCCGTCTTCGTCCCGGCAAGTGATTCTTTGATCTGATCGGTTAGCTTGACCATCGAAAATTCTCCTCCCTATCTAATTTAATAAACTCATACACTATTCGTATCCTGCACTATTAAAGTTTGCAGCAGGAGCGATAACCATAAAATCGATCGTCCCCATCATTTTTACTATGGACCGGATCATCATCAACGTGATCGACAAAAAGACCAGCTTCCAGAAGAGGATCGTCATCGAGGTCATCACAGCATTGCAGCAGTACGATTTTCTCACAATCGGCGATGAGATCATGTTCGATAGGGATACCGACTTTATCACCTTCGGCTATGATCTGACCACAGGGGTACGTCAGATAGCCATCGTCGCCGGAGAAGGACACGGTAAATCGGCGGAGGATCTTGTCAGAGATATCAGGAAGAGCCTTCAGGAGGAGAAGTTTGAGATCGTGGGAGAGGATGAGGTTCAGGTATGGTTGAGAGAGAAAGTTCCACCGACCGGAACATAATCATCTATCTATCTATCCATCCATCTGTCTACCCTGGATAGATGGATGGGTGTATATATTCATCAGCTGCTTCTCCGGCTTTTATTCTTCAATCAATTTTATATTATCCGCGCGCCTATTCTTTTCCATGTCCGAGATCATGTTCCTGGGAACTGCGGGAGGCCGGATGGTGGTAACCAGCCAGCTGCGTAAGAGCGGCGGGTTTTGGCTGACGCTTGCGGGTAGGAACCTCTTGGTCGATCCCGGCCCAGGCTGCCTGATGCGGTGTGTGGAACTGGGCCTCAGGCCGTCGAAGCTCGATTGCATCGTGGTCTCGCACAAGCATATCGATCATAGTAACGACGTCAATATCATGATCGAAGCCATGTCAGGGGGCAGCTTTAAACCAAGAGGTACGCTGCTTGCTCCGCTGGACGCGTTGGCGGGCAAAGATCCTGTGGTGCTCAAGTACGTGCGTAGCTATATCCGCAATAGCATTAAGGTGCTTAAGCCAGCGTTTAAATGCTCGCTTGATCATGTTGCCGTTGAGGTCGCGATCCGCATGACCCACGCCGATGTGGAGTCCTACGGCCTCAAGTTCGAGTTTGAGAGCAGGACGCTGGGTTACATCACGGACACTAAATTTTTCCCCGCGCTTCCCGATGCATTCAAAGGCTGCGACTACCTGATCGTCAATATGGTTCGTATGACCCACGATCCACGATTCGAGCACCTGATTCCCGATGATGTGATCGAAGTTTTAAAGGTTGCGAGACCCAGAACTGCTATACTGAACCACTTCGGCATGCAGGTGGTAAAGGCGAAACCCGATTCTGTGGCAGAGCGTATTAGCAGAGAGGCCGGGGTGCACACCATCGCCGCCGCTGACGGGATGCGATTCGATCTGGATACCGGAAAAGCGGTGACAGACTCCATTATCGGCAGTTTTACCTAATCGTATGTCGATAGACGATCGCTGCGCCGTGCCAGAACACAGATAACCGGTATCCTCGTGCTTGTTGTGTTGGTGATTATGCTGCGGTGGTTGTGTTTTCGGCCACCCCACGAGAACCCCGGAAAAAGTGGGAACACCAAACTCCAACAAGCCCACGACACACAGAAACATGCCGGAGATCTCTCTACAGCGATCATCTATCGAGCATCAAGCCCTGAGTATCAGGGCAATTAAGTTCAAGCTTTCATCGCAGCCAGCCGCTTCGTATTCAGGAAGATTAGAGTAAGCATAATCGCCACAGGTATCACGTATAGTGCCACGTTCATCACTCCGACATCCGGAGCCCCGGTGGCGAGGCGGGTGATTAGCCCAATGGGAGAGGGCTCGATCAGGTAGCTCAGGCTGGCGACCGTGATGATGACGATGGAGTAGACAAACTGGGATCGTTCACGGTCCTTGAAGTATAGCGCGATCAGCGCTGAGCCGGCGGAGACGAAGATCGATATCAGTCCGGCCATGATCAGTACCAAGATCAGATTCTGGATGTAGATATGGTTAAAGAGCAGCAGCGCCGGCCAGAGGATACACTGGACGATGGCAATGAACGAAGCTGCAGTCAGCTTACCTCCGATCATATCGTTAAGTGTCACGGGCGCGGAGAGCAGGGTCTCAATGGTCTTGTTCTCGAACTCTTCGGACAGCGTATCGATCACGATACTACCCGCGATGAACGCTGGGAATAGCATGAGCATTGGCACGATAAAGGAGTAGAGGAACTCGTAGGTTGTGCTCGAGCTGCCCGCCAAGTCGGTGTACTTCACACCCACCCCGTTCAGCGACCGCAGATAGTTCTCATATTTCTTGAGCGGCTCTTTCAGCACCATCAAGATGACCGTAGTTTTCGTATCCGACTGGGGCAAGAATAGCTTCATATCTGTGACACCATTGCTATCAGGCGGGACGTAGATTACCGCGTCAAGCTTGCCTGCCGCAAAGTCGCCTTGGGCGCTATCCGGGCTGGTGTAGAACGTCGTGCGCATATGGGCTGCTCTCAGTTCTTTGATCAGGTCACTGCTGGAGTCGCCGACGATGCCGATGTTCAGGTGGATGTTGCTATTTTGCCCGATAGTACTCGGATCGTAGAACGACATAAGGCCTATGAGAATTACCGACGATAGCGATGCGATGACCAGTTGGATGACGATGGCTAGCACAATGGTCTTTTCCTTGCCGATAGCCCTGATCTCCTTATCGACGATGGTCCAGAGCGCTGCTCCCATCAGAACGCCCCCATGCTATGCATGCTATATACGTTATACAGTGTATGGATCAGAGTACCCGCCATCACGGCGGCAAAGTACCACCTTGCGCCCAGCTTCTTCGTCGACACGCAGACTGTAGAGGTAAACACGAAATGGGCGGCGAGCGGTAGTAGTAGCAGTACGAGGAGAATAATTGGGGAGGCCGTCGTGTCAGCGGTGCCGCTCATTGCATTCAGCAGGGCAGATCCGGGCATAATGCTGAGCGATAGAGCGAGCAATGCCTTTTCGCCGAGCCAGAATCCCAGCGCTGAGATGAACGAGAGCACGAGCACTTTCCTGTAAGAACTAACATCGCCGTTCTCCAGTAACATGACAATGCCGGACGATTTAGCGATCTCTTCCACCATAGCGCAGAAAAATAGGAGCACGACGATCATGACGAACATCTGCTGGATGTTGGTGGCCAGCGCTAGGATGATCAGCTCTACCATGAACACGATAGGGATCAGGAAGACGCTCAGGAGAAATACCGACATGTAGACGTGTCTCCTGTTTATACTCAGGTATATCGCGTCGCCCGATTTTCTGTACAGAGGCCCGTAGCCCATCAGGTACTCCTCATTGAAAATGCGGACTCCCACATACATACCGATCAGGAACACGAAGTACATAGGTAGTGTGGAAAAGACGTACTCCAGTATGCTGAAGCTTTCGCCTCTGTACATCTGTACGGCGAGCGTCAGCGGGGATATGTAGCTTAGGCTATTCACATCCGCAAAGAGCGCTGGAAATACCAGGTAGCCGGTGATGAAGGTGATCGCTGCCATCGAGAAGAAAGTCTGGTCCTTGTAGGTTCGATAGAACAGCGCCACCATCAGGTATATAGCGAAGATGAATAGCACGACCGGAATGAAGATCGCCAGCGATAGGGGCAGGTTGCCGTTCAGCACCAGCGTCACGGTAACGATCACCACAAGTGCGAAGGAGAAATACGGCAGCATTTTGCCTGCAATGATATCAAGCGCTGATACAGGCGCCGACATAAGGATATTCAGCCTGCGGTTGGTCTTCTCGTCCATAAAGCTGCTGGTGAAGAACACGCTGATGAAGAAGATGGGCACGATGTACAGGAATGCCAGGATGATCTGCGATAGCGGCATCGGAGGGTTCATGAGCGACGGGATGATGGTCTCGTTTTCTGAGACGAACTGGGCCTTGAACCGGGGCTGAGTGCCATTCATGGCTTGGTCCACCTGTTCCCTAACCGCGGCGTCCGTACCGTCCGAAGTCTTCGTCGGCGCAGGAGCGACGATGGACGTCGGCGTCGGGTTTACGGAAGCCTGTTGTGAAGGTTGTGGCGTGCTTGTTACCGGCTCTACGGTAGGGCCTATAAGGTCGGATAGCGATCCCCCTACGGGAATTGCCCCTGCCGGGCTCACGTTCAGATAATGTGTTTCAACGCGGAGCGGATATGCCCGGTCGATATCGTACTCTTCCGTGATCCGGCTGAGCTCGCTTTTCTCCAGGTACTGTTTCAGCGCTCCCACAGCATATTTGGAGCGCTGATCGCTCCGGCTTATAACGGTGTTAACATCCACGTATGCGTCGATCGAGCCATCTCCTAGCTGGCCGTAGCCTGTCATGTTATCCATGATGATAACGTTGAACCGACTATCATCGATCGTTGGACCGTAAGGCGAAGCTCCGATCGTGTAGACGCCCTTGCTCAGGGTGAGGCCGCTCTGGGCGACGAAGTAGGAGATAAGCAGCGATATCGCCAATATGGTCAGGATTAGGACGCGCGAGCCGCCACGAAAACGGGATTTGAACCGTTTTGCTTCCCTCAATGCGATAATCAGTACGTTTTTCATCGGTTACTCGTCCAGATAGGTGTTTTTATCGGTTACTAGTCCAGAGACGAAAAGATTATTAATTATTCTACTTAATGGAAACTTAATGATTAAACTGACAGGGGTTACGAAATTATATAAACATTTTGCCGCAGTAAGCAATCTCAGTCTGGAGGTTAGGCAAGGCGAAATTCTGGGCATTATCGGACATAACGGCGCGGGCAAGAGCACTACGCTCAAGATGATGGTCGGACTCACCGCCCCTACCAGCGGCCGGATCGAGATCATGGGCCGAGATATGTCCCGGGATAGCACCTACGTCAAGCGACAGATAGGCTACCTGCCTGAAGAAAGCCCCCTGTACGAGAATATGACCGTGGCCGAGTACCTGCTCTTTTTCTCCCAGCTATACCATATGCCCCGGACAAGGGCGAAGGCACGTATCGACGAGCTGCTCGGCTCGCTGAAGCTCTACGACCAGAAGAAGCTGACCGGCGAGCTATCCAAAGGCATGAAGCGGAAGGTCGCCATTGCCCGCTCGCTACTCCACGACCCCTCCCTGCTAATCCTGGACGAGCCCAACTCCGGCCTCGATCCCCTGACCTCTTTCTTTATCATCGATTACCTCAAGCAGCTGCGCACCCAAGGCAAGACCATCGTGCTCAGCGCCCATAATTTGTTCCATGTCGAGTACATCTGCGACCGAGTCGTAATCATGAAGAACGGCAAAGTTCTCGTCTGCGATAACATGAACGCCATCCGCCACAGCCTGGGCAACCGGGAGTACCAGGTGATCTTTAAATCCGATCAGCGCCTTGATTATCCCATCAGCGAAGGCAACTACGTGTTCAAGACCGGCGATGTCGGTGAGATCGCCAGCATCCTGCGGACGATCTCCGACAACAACTGGGCGCTGGTAGACCTATCGATCCGCCAGTCCGCGCTCGAGGACATCTACGTCAAGCTCATGACCAATTGAAGCAAGGATATTACACCATGCCCAGATTTTTCAGAAGGCTGCTAAGCAGAGGCAGTAATAGCAAGGCCATAGTCAAAAAGTGCTTCTTCGAAAAGGATCAGCTCTGCGACCGCACCTGCCGAGCGCACTCTGAGAATGGTACATGCTCCATAGTGGACCGGCTTAAGAAGACCAAGGATCCACAGGAGTGCGCCGCAGCCCTCAGGGCGCTATGCAACATTCACAAGGATCCGAACCGAATCGCCGAAGATTTTCCGGATCTGTTTCCACCCCCAAAGCTATACTACGAGAGCGAATGAGCAGGCCAGTAATGGAATGCCAGCAGAGATCATCATGGAATACCCAGCGACCGATTCGATGGCGCTAGCACAAGAGATCGCCGGGATATGGCTCAGCTTATCCACCGCAGAGCCCACCACCTCAGCCCGAGAAGCTCGCCATGAAAGGCGTGGCGTTTTCATCATCAGGGCTGACGAGCGCCGGATATGCGGCATCAAGCTCGACGAGGATAGGTATGACGAGATCAAACGACTGGCTGTACGTCAAGGCCACAGTTCCGAGACCTGGACCGGCAAAGCAAATTGATAGGAACCAGGAAGCCTATGCCAAGGAGCACGATGTCCGAACCCTGCGCCCCCGCAGACCAACATATACCAAACCTAAGTGACGATGGGCCTTTATCAGAGGCTTCAGCTACCGAGAAAACACCTTCGTTCACGCACTATACGAGCGAAGACCCGCACAACCTTTTATGAAAAACGCCTCGGCCGATCCGGAATTTGCGCGTTTAAAAGGTACTCTACTAATGGGTTGCGTACGTACAAATATCAGACGCTTCCTCACTTAGCAACGGCAGGTAAAAACGATTGAGAGAGTAATACTTTTCGTAGAAACGAATGCTGCAATGGCTAATTACAATAGCCGCGACGAGGCGTCAGATAGATAGCTAGATGTGGCGGATAAGTAAAAATACGCGGGGAGAATACATTTTATTGTAATTGTCATGAACGGATCTTCACGGGAGCCGCCTGGCGACCCAGCCCTCACGGATTTAGAGTCCCTCCAGCGACTTGCCACAGTAGTGAAGGACTCAAACGATGCGATCATTCTCATCGATCTCTTCGGTCACATCATGGCCTGGAACAGGGGCGCTGAGATTATTTACGGCTATAGCGATGCCGAAGCACTAGGTATGGATATCATGAGCCTCGTCCCGGACAGCGAGCGAGAAAGAAACGAGGCAATGATGAAAAAGCTCCGTGGCGGCGAACAGATCACATCATTCGAAACGAAGCGTATAACAAAGGCGAGAAAGGAAGTGGACATCCAGCTGACGATCACCTCCCTGAAAGACAGGCGTGGCAAGCCTTATGCCATTGCGACCACGGAGAGAGATGTCAGCGAGATCAAACACAATGCCGAAAATTTACGGCAGACAGTAGAGCGCTTACAGCGCCGCACCGAAGAGCTTGAGACAGCCCGAGAGGAGTTGGAGGTTTCGAACGAGGAGATAAGGTCGATGAACGACGAGCTCGACCAGGCTCTGAAACATATCCAAGGCTTGGACAAGGAAATCATCGAATACAGCAACATTATCTTAAAATATCTGCAGAACCCCCTGAGAGAAATGAACGTTGCCATCGGGACGTTGCTGAACACCCAAGTCTCCGAGATGTGCCCCCCCCACTAATTCACGAACTGGATGTGCTAGGCAAAAGCAGCGTCAGCGTCTCGAATATCGTCGACAAGTTTTATACACTTCTTCGCGTAAGGAGCGATGAACTACGAAGGCAACGCGTCGATTTGGGAGCCATGGCCAGCACTATCATCGAACGGTTTAAGGCGGAAAGCCCCGGGTCGAAAGTAAGGGTACACACGCCTCAAAGCTTATTCGTCCACGCGGACCCGGATATGATGTATACAGCCCTGTATTACCTTCTAAAGAACTCCTGGGATAACGTTCGCGACCTCGAGCCCGGTGTCATCATCTTCACTATGGATCTCCAGGCAATGCCCTCTATGTATATCGTTAAAGACAATCGGTCAGACCACGACAAGAGCTCGATCAACTATTCCCTGAACATCGAAAAGGTCTCGGAACATGGCCTGACGCCTTCGGGGATCGATCTCGGCCTGACCATCGCAAAGTCGATCGTCAATAGGCACGGGGGCAACATGTGGGCGGAGTACACAGGAGCATGGCTGTACATATTATTTACGATTTAGCCTATTTACGATTTAGCCGATCGGGATGGACGACCGATAGTAGCGATGCGATAGAGTTCATCGAAGCCTCAGCCGTTGCTTAAGAGTGGCGCGCAGGTAAGTTCTGGTGTAGAGTGCTTAATTGTCCATAGACTTTGTCTGCTGCCATCCTCCTCAGGGCGGTGAGTCGCGTCGATCATTAGCGATGAGCGACAGGACTGTTGCTAACCCGGGCTAATCTGATGCCATAAGCGCTGCCGTCACCGTTTACAATGTTAATAGAACTGCCGGGGGGGATCACGTCATCACCGGGTTAAACGTCAGTAATGGTTAACGCTGTCCGGGACTATTTCATGGTAGCGACTCACGACGATCGCGAAGGGTTGATACCGATGGAAAAGAAGATCAAGCTGACCATCCGCGACGAGGACATCCTCGAGATGGAGCGCCTCAAATCCAGAGATAACCTCACCGACGACGAGCTGTTCAGTTATCTCCTGCGCCTGGACGAGGTGGCCGACATGGATAGCCTCACCCAGACAGAGCGTATGCATCAAGTTGAGCGGGCGCGCCAGGCCCGAGGCAAGCTCATTTATGCGGGCGGGGGAAGGGGCGAAAAGAAGTAATCACATCCTGCCGGTAAGGGCCGGTCTCCCCGAAGACTTCCGTGCTATACTATCTGCTTTTGGATCTCCCATCCGCATCACGTTATTTCTCTATGGCCGGTAGCAAGATGCATACCCGGCGTTATCCGTAGTCTTGGATATCCAATCCTTCGTTCACGTGTCTTCGTCCAGCTTGGCATCGTCGATCCGGGCAATATGTGATAGCGATCATTTTATAGTGTCAGGCCTAGTTATCCCTTGAAGGTGACATATTGAGGAATAAGGGTAAGATACAGCATCGCTATGTTCTGCAGAGCATCGCCCGTCGGGCGATGCTGGAACGGGGATTAGCTCCGGATTTCTCAGATGCAGCGCTCTCCGAACTGGACGGGATACGCAGGCCGGCGACACCGTCCGACGCGCCAGCGCGGGATCTCAGGGGTCTCCTCTGGTGCTCGATCGACAATGACGATTCCCGGGATCTGGACCAGCTCACTGTCGCCGAATCGATGCCCGCCGGCACCGTGAAGATCCTCGTCGCCATCGCTGATGTGGACGCTGTCGTCCAGGGTGGATCGCGCATCGACGGTCATGCGCAGCAAAATACCACCTCGGTTTACACTGTTGCTCGGATCTTTCCCATGCTGCCTGAGAAGCTGTCCACCGATCTGACCTCTCTCAGCCCGGTATCAGACCGACTGGCTGTCGTTATAGAGATGGTCTTCGCTGGGAACGGGTCGCTTCGAAGTTCGGATGTCTACAGGGCGATGGTGCGGAACCAGGCCAAGCTCGCTTATGACAGTGTGGCCGCTTGGCTGGAGGGAAGCGGGCCGGTACCGGAAGGGATCGCTGCCGTAGTGGGCCTCGATGAGAACCTTCGGCTTCAGGACCGGGCGGCCCAAACCTTGAAGATGAACAGGTATGGGAGGGGCGCGCTCGATCTCGAGACGATCGAGGTGCGCCCGGTGTTTGCTGGCGACGAGCTCCGTGGGCTCGAAAAGGATCGGCAGAACCGGGCCAAGGATCTGATCGCTGAGTTCATGATCGCTGCCAACGGTCTTGTGGCCCTGTATCTCTCGGGTAAAAAGTCCCCGTCGATCCAGCGGGTGGTCCGCAGGCCTAAGCGCTGGGACCGGATCGTCGTTCTGGCCGCCGAGCATGGTTCGACGCTGCCCTCGGAGCCAGACCCGAAGGCCCTGGAGCGATTTCTGTTCTCAGCCAGGGCCTCTGATCCGCTTCGCTTTCCCGATCTCTCCCTCAGTATCGTCAAGCTGCTGGGCCCGGGAGAATATCTTATCCAGCATCCGGGAGAGGATGGCATAGGACACTTCGGCCTTGCCGTCACGGACTATACCCACTCCACCGCTCCTAACCGCCGGTACGCCGATCTGCTCACACAGCGTCTGTTGAAGGCGGCCATTGCCGGAAACCCTCCTCCCTACAGCGCCGCTGAGCTTGAGGCGCTCGCGGCGCACTGTACCGAGGGGGAGGATGCTGCAAAAAAGGTGGAGCGGCAGGTAGGCAAATCCGCAGCCGCTCTGCTGCTCGAAGCGAGGATCGGGGAGCGCTTCGATGCCATCGTCACCGGCGCCTCCGAAAAAGGGACGTGGGTCCGCATCTTTCACCCGCCCGTAGAGGGAAAGCTGGAGTACGGCTTTGAGGGCATTGACGTAGGCCACCGGCTCCGAGTGCAACTGATCCACACGGACGTGCAGCGTGGGTATCTCGACTTCAGGAGAGTGTAGACGACTTGGCCTCACGCATTTGCATCCACGTGCCTTAATCCAAATTCACTTCGCCCGAGAGGATCTTCCTGTAATCCTCGTAGTTTTTCTTCAGCAGTTCCGGTGCGTCCAGGCTATACGGACATTTCGCTCTGCACTCTCCGCAGTCGAGGCACCCCTCTACCTTCTTCATCATTTCCTGTATCTTCGGCGTTAGCCAATCCCCGGGAGAAGCACGCCTGATCAGATGGGACATCCTTGCGGAGATGTTAATCTCGATTTCGACCGGGCAGGGCATACAATAGCCGCAGCCCCTGCAGAAATCCCCCATCAGCGCAATCTTTTCTCTTTCGATGAACGCCTTTCTCTCATCGGTCAGCTGCGGCGGGCTATCCCTGTAGCTTAAAAATTCGTCCAGCTCTTTTTCCCGCTGGATGCCCCAGATGGGAAGCACATTATCGTACTGCGCCATAAAGGCATAGGCTGCGGCAGAATCGGTGATCAGGCCTCCGGACAGGGCTTTCATGGCGATGAAGCCCATGTTCGTCCTCCTGCATTTTTCTACCAGCTCGAGCTCCCTTTCCGAAGACAGGTAACATAACGGGTACTGCAGGGTCTCATATAGACCGGACTCGATGCATTCTTCTGCAATGCCAAATTTGTGGTTGGTCAGGCCGATGTGCCTGATTTTACCCTGTTTCCTGGCCTCAAGCATGCACTCGTACATGCCCGTTCCGTCCCCGGGTCTGTAGCATACGTCTGGCCAGTGGAACTGGTAAATATCAATGTAACCCGTCCTCAGTGTCAAAAGGGAAGTTTCCAGATCTTTCCAGAACTCTTCTGGCGTGGCGGCTCTTGTCTTGGTCGCGATGAATATTCTCTCTCGCATTCCCTCGAATGCTCGTCCCAGCTTTTCCTCGCTATCCGAGTACACTCGGGAAGTATCGAAGAAGGTCATGCCTCCTTCGTAGGCTTTCCGCAAGATTTTTACCGCAGTCTCCGTATTCACTCGCTGGATCGGAAGAGCTCCGAAGCCGTTACGGTCGGTGGTAATCCCGGTGCTTCCCAGGGTGATCTGCGCCATCATATCCTTCTTGAATCACACGCTGTTTTCCCCATTTCATATGCCTGTTCCATCGCTTCGCTTCCTTTGATGTCTCCCTTATTCCATGCGCCCGTTCCATAGATAGTACCCTTTTCTTTCGCCCCGTCAAGGCAGGATATAAATCCCCTTAACCCGTCTATCGTCCTCTCCATCGATTGTTTTTTGGGATCTGCAGCAGTCGCTATGAAATACATCTCCTTATCGCTGATCTTTCTACACCTTGAATAGGTTCTGTCAATCAGCGTTTTCATCTGAGCATCCATGGAATAGAAATAAACGGGCGTCGCCATGACAATCACGTCAGCCTCCATTATTTTATCCAGGACTTCGGCCATGTCATCTTTTTGGGCGCATTTACCCCCGTTGCTCTGGCATGCATCACATGCCATACAGTAGTTGATTTTTTTATCTCTCAGGAAAATTTTCTCTACTTCACTCCCCGATTCCTTCGCCCCTATCATGAACTGGTCACAGAGCAAATCTGAATTTCCGCCTCTTCTGGGGCTCGCAGACAATATTAATACTTTTTTACTCAATTGTATCATCCCCATATTTTTTTGTTACCCTCGGTTGAACACCTGTTGGGCCATGGCTACTCTCTGCTCCAGATCCGGGCCTTCGAGCTCTTCCGCGACGGCTTCGAGAAGCGTCGGTATCTCCAGGTGCTGGGGACATTTTTCCAGGCACTCCCCGCATTTCACGCACTTGGATGCAAATTCTGGCGCTCCGGTAGACAGGGTACCGCTCAGCTTGGCTGCATAGAGGAATTTTTCCTCATTTGCGTTACCGGACATGTGGAGGTTGTTGTACGATTCGAAACATGTCGGAATATTCACCCCTTCCGGGCAGGGCATGCAGTATCTGCAGCCTGTACAGCCTGCTTTCATCAATTCCCGATACTTTTGTTCTACTTTTTTGACCAGCCGCAACTCAACTTCTGTCAGAGAATCAGGGTACGCCTTATCTGCCGTCCTGAGGTTCTCTTCGATGTGTGTTTCCTGATTCATCCCTGAAAGAACCACCGTGACCTCCGGGTGGTTCCATACCCAGCGCAAGGCCCATTCTGCAGCGGTTCTCTGTGTCGGAGCCTCAGACCAGATCTCCTGTACAGCAGGAGGCACGGGATTTGCGAGCATTCCTCCCCGGAGGGGCTCCATTACGATTACCCCAAGGCCTTTTGAAGCCGCGTATTCCAGACCTTCGGTGCCTGCCTGGTTCTCCTCGTCCAGGAAATTATACTGGATCAGGCAAAAGTCCCAGTCGTAGGCGTCCACTATCCGCTTGAAATCCTTCCCTGCGCCGTGGAATGAGAAGCCCGCGTTGACTATGCGGCCGTCGGCTTTGGCCTGATCGAGGAAAGCGGCTATCCCCAACTTTTCTATACTGTCCCATAGGTCGCCGATGAGAGCGTGGACCAGATAATAGTCGATATGGTCAGTGTTGAGCTTCTCCAGTTGGGCGTTCAGGAACCGGTTCATATCCTCCTGGCCGTTCACCATCCAGCTGGGCAGCTTGGTCGCGAGCTTGACTTTATTGCGGTAGCCATCCCCTAGGGCACGGCCTAAAAAAGGCTCGCTCTGTCCAAAGTGATAAGGCCATGCCGTATCGACATAGTTGACTCCGTGGTCGATCGCATAGCGTACCTGCCTGGCGGCCCTTTCCTCATCGATGGTGCCGTCTTCTCTCGCGGGAAGGCGCATGCATCCGAATCCAAGAATAGAAAGTTCGTCTCCATTCCTGGTAACTTTTCTGTATAACATTTCTATTCACCTGCATCTTCAAACTATTCTCAGGGTCGACCCTTTTTGAGTAGACGAATACTCGCATTTAATTTTTCTTATGGTATAAATATTGTTTTTTTAAAATTTTTGTAACACAGAGCTCATGCAATCATCCGGATACCCCGCGCATTTTTACGCGTCTTACCAGACCCACAAATGATGCTAAATCCCCACGCACCTTATCGTTCTCCGGTCGCTCTTGCCATATCGCCCCATGCGATTATAGTATACAATGAGAACATAGGGTATAAATAGGTAGTACGAACATTAATGTTACATACATACATTATTGATACTATGATGAGGCTCATAAGACTACAAATACGAATAGGAACAACGCGACCCTAGACGTGATCGAGGGCAAATGGAAACCACTGATCATATACTAGCTGGATGACGAGACATTACACGTTACCCAGCTGCCGAACAGAGCCCAGCCCAAGACCACCCAAAGGACACTAACCAAACAGCTTCGCCAACTATAAGAGAACGGCCCGATCACCAGAAATGTATACATAGATCCCACCGAAAGCGGAGTTCGCCCATGAAAATGAGCAAATCCACGATGCCGATCATCGACCAGCCACACAAGTAGAATATGAACACACAGGCGATCGCATCAATTACCGGTATAAAGAATAAACGATACTACCCCATCAATCAATTTATCAGCCAAGAGTGTAGGGAGCGGGAGACCTCGGCCTTCAGACCGAGGACGGATAGCCCCCCACATAATACTTTCAGCCCACACACGACAAGCTTAGGTCGCCGACTACACAGCCGACGCCGAACGACCAAGCCGTCTCGTACCCCAGGCCCTCTGTCTCAACCACGTCGATCTCGGTTAGCCGGCCGCACATGATAGTTCAGGAGAAGCAGCCCTTCTGTCTCTTCAGGAAAGTCTTTGCCAGCGTCTCGCCGCTGATCTCGCCAGCGGTCGCTGACAGCCATCGGCCGCTCTATAAGTTTTTCACCGGGAAGATGTAGTTCTTGTTGAGAGCGATTCAATCCCCGGCCCGAAGCCGGAGTCTTCTCACTCCCCTTAACGCCCATCAGATAAAGAAGCTTGTTTAAAAGCTTCTTTAACAATCGATTTTGATATACCTGTAGTTGCTTTGAAATTTTAACGTGTTGCGTATAAATAATTATAAGTTTGCTAAAAATCAGCGCTATTTACGGCGGCAGCCCGTCGTCGATCAGTTGCTCGCAATAGGTGCTGAGCGGGGAGCGCAATCGCCTGATATGCCTCCTGATCTTCAACGCCAGCGTGCGGTAGCCGTAGCCGGGCATCATCTCGCTAATGCCCCGAAACGGCGGGGGTCCGTGAAACTCGTTCCCTTCGTTCATGTATCGGGGGATCAGGTGAACATGCAGATGCTCGTTCTGGTTCATATAGATCGAGTAATTCATCCGATCCGGCTTGCAGGCCGCGTCGATCGCATCCACTACCGCGGAGACATCCTCCATAAACGCTAAGTACATCACTAGCCTGTCTTTCATGAGTGCGTTGAAATCTGTGACGTGATCCCTCAATATCACGATGCTGCGGCCCGGATATGTCTGGTCATAGCTCAGTGCCGCCACACTGACAGGCATTCGCTTGATAAACGTGGGCTCAGGATGCTCGTACTCCTCGTTCACCAGGGTGATCTGCCGGTTTTTACGGCAAAACGAGCAATTTGGGTCGAAGGTAACATAGAACGGCTGCCTTACAGCTTTACTGTGGTCGAGCACCGACTTCGAGATGATCCCCGCGAGGTCAGGCTCAGTCGGGTCGGAACTGTGGTCCTGAGCTGGCTTCATATGCATTCTAGTTTCTGTTGGAAGTTATAAAAAGACGCTGCTCGGGGGCCCTGCTCCGGCAATGACACCTGGGCGTCCGGCGTTCTTTAGGAAGAAAAGACGAGTCGAAGTGTCTCTTCCGGTATCTCGTCGACCGCCAGCCTGCCGTGGACCATATCCGAGACGAAGAGCGATCGGGTGATGAGCACAATGGGCGGTTCCGGGGTATAGCACGGCAACAGGGATGTGTATTTTATGTATGTCGGGAAGTCGATGGTTGCGCGCTTGACAGGCTCAAACTGCAGCTCCAGCGTCTCAGCTGAAAATCGCACTGCTGCTCGGCCAGCTCCGGGCTTGAAATTCGCTTCCATCGTTTCTGTCGAGAGTTGGAGAAGCTGGCTGCAATAGTATACCAGGAAGATGTTCGGCGGAAACAGGGGGTTGTCGCTCTTGGAGTTTAGCATATAGTCGAAGGCGCCTGGAGACAGTCGCAGTATGGTAGAAACAGTCTCTCGCCGGCTTTCAGGGATGATCAGTTGGGACATAAACTTCTCGAAAATTGCCGAGACAGCCTCCACGTCTGTGATTCCGTTCGCCGTCATAACACCGCAGCCCGTCTGAAATAGCTTATCGATATCTACGGACCTGACCTGATCCATCATCGAGAAAAATGCGTTCGCGCTCTCATCATCCCGATCTCTGGCCCTGATTCGCTCCATCCACTCGACGATCTCCTCCCTATCGGCTTCTGTCACGCCTTGTAACCAGGATTTTAGCTTCGCAAACCGGTCGTCATCCATTATATAGCTGGAGAGATCGAGGATGGAGTTGGCTAGGATGTTCATCCTGACCATCAGCATGAACGCTGGGGAGGCTGTGTATTCCTTGAAGTATCGGGTTTTCATTAGCGCGGGCACGGCGCCGTGTGCATTCAGAAAATTGTGCAGCTTTTTTAGGCCGGCAAAGCCGTGCCGGATGTGATAGGAGTTGGCAACGCCGTTGCCGTGAGTTATCTTCGAGAGCAGCCCGAGTCTATCGTCGGCCGTGAGGTCTTGGAGATGAAGCTTCACATCCCTATTGCTCTTGATATTGTAGCGCTCTCTCAGATGATCCTTGATCTGCGTAAACGTACACTCGCCGTTATCCGCAAGGAACAGTAGGATGGCCGATTTTGTCCTCCCTGTCGGCTCCCTCTCTCCCCTTACCCTAGACCTGCCGCCCGTACTGCAACACCCTCCTGGATATTAATTTACTATTGATATACCCTGGTATATTAAACTTATGAAATATTGCTAAATAGCTTGCGTCGCATTAGATACCACTGTAAAAGCCTTGAGATCTCTACGGTAATTGCACTAATATGACCAGGTATGGTGAAGATAGGCAAACCTTCAAGGAGATAGCATATGGGATCAGTAATTGAAACAGCGAACCTTACCAAGTCTTACGGCAAGAATCGCGGGATACAAAATGTTAGTATCAGAGTGAACAAAGGAGACGTTTTCGGCTTTCTGGGACCGAACGGCGCCGGCAAGTCGACGACGATCCGGACGCTGCTCGACTTCATCAGGCCGTCGGGAGGCAGCGCCTCGATCTTCGGGCTGGACTGCCAGCGGGACACGATAAAGATCAAGAAGCGCGTCGGGTACATACCCGGGGATTTCGGACTGTACGGGAATATGACCGGGTGGAAATACCTCCAGTACTTCGGGAAGGTCCGGGGAGGCTATGACGAGAAGGCGGCCAAGGAGCTCGCCCGGCGGCTCGATATCAGGCCCGACC